>NZ_JBASZT010000299.1:0-6446 GCF_049661145.1 Microbacterium sp. | reverse complement strand
GTCGCACAGGCGATGCGCGCACTCGATGCCGCGCTGGCCGTGCTCTGCGGCATCGCGCCGGCGGACAAGGGCGCGACCGCGCCGCGGATCGACCCGGCGGCGCTGGCAGCCGCTGCCGAGCTCGACGATCTGCCGGGCCTCTTCGAGACGGCACTCACGTGGGATGCCGCGAAGCTCGCGCCGATGCGCGCGGCCATGATCGGCTGGTGCCTTTCGCGCCCGTCGCTGCGCGACATCGCTCTCGTGCAGTGGGCGAGCGACGTCGACGGGGGCGACCTCGCGATTCGCGCGCAGCAGCGATGGGAGAGCGGCGGTGACTACCCGGCGGATGTGGCCGAAGTGATGTGGGGCGAGGGTCCCCGCCCCGACCCCCAGCGGTTGGAGACGGCGCTCGAACTGTGTCGGACGGTCGCCGCGCTGCTCCCGAACCGTCGGCGCGCCGGCGCGCTTGCCGTCTGCGGGTGGCTCGCGTGGGCGCTCGGTCGTTCGACGCACGCCGACCACTACGCCACCCAGGCGCTGCACAGCGAGCCCGCGCACGGACTCGCCGCCATCGTGCATTCGTTCGTCGCGGCTGCTCACCTGCCCGACTGGGCGTTCCGGCCGTGCTGAACGGAAAGCTCGCGGATGGTCACGTCGCGAAACACGGCGGCGCTGCCACGCGCATACAGGCGGATGCCGTCGTCGCCGGCGAAAGGGAAGACCCGGTGCGATTGCGCAGTGAGACCGTCGCCGACGAACAGTTCGACGCTCGTCCGGTCGACGAGCAGGCGGATCGCCGCGCGCCGCTGCTCGGGGGCGAACGGCGCCTGCGTCCGGCCGCTCGTCGGGTTGGCGGTCATCGTCCGATCGAGGTAGGCGACCGCGTCCGCCGGCTTCAGCCCCGCCGCCACGAAGCGTGTCCCACCGAGTGTCCGGCACACCTCGAGCCCGATGTCGCCGGCATCCCCGTCCCATTCGATGACGCACGTGAGGTCGTATGCCGATGCGCGCACCTGGAGGTCGAGATGACCGACGACGCGCTGGTCTCCGAGGCGGTGCGTACGCGTCGTGTAACCGTCGAGCGCGGCGGTCGGCGTGGCGGTGAGCCGGTAGCCGTCGCCGCCGCGCACGAGGCGCAGGTCACGCACGATCATGTCGTCACCGTTGTAGCCATCCGTCACGACGGTCGGCGTGTTGTGCGGGTAGTCCCAGAAGTTCGCCCACCCGATGACGTGTCGCAGGGTCGGATCCTCCCGACCGGAAGGGTCGTGGTGCGGATAGGTGACGGCACCGTAGAAGTCGAATCCCCAGTCGAGCCAGCGAGGTTCGTGCGCGTCGGGCACGAACCCGCTGCCGTCGAAGCTCCCCGTCCAGTACGCGTAGGTGGCGGGCAGTCCGCGGTGTTTCGCGTTCGCGCTGACCCCGAGCACCCAGTGCGAGGAACCATCGTCGGCGGTCATCTCGAAGATGTCGGGGCATTCCAACAGGCCGAGGTCGTCGCGCGCATACTCACCGACCCTGCGCCATCTCTGCAGGTCGGCCGACGCGTAGAAACCGAGCCGGTCGCCTTCGGCCAGAACCATGAACCACCGTTCGCGCCGCTCGTCCCGGATCACCTTCGGATCGCGGAAGTCGGTGATCTCGGGGGCCGCCAGCACCGGGTCGTCCCCGCCTGGACGGAACGATCGGCCGCCGTCGATCGAGTACCAGAGGAACTGCGCCTGACTCCCCTCCGGCTCCCGGTCGGTCTGAGCCTGGGTGACGAGGGCGATCACCGCCCCCGCGCCGAATCCCGCCGTGTCCTCGGCGTCGACGACGAGGGAGCCCGACCAGCAATCACCGTTGCCGTTCGTGAACTTCTCGATGGCGACGCCGTGGTCGACGAAGCTCACCTGATCCCGCGTCGTCGCACGGCGCCAGGAGGTGCCGATCCCGCCGGCGAGGTAGTCGCCGTTGTACAGGTAGTAGTAGTGGTATTCGCCGGCGAGGTAGACCGGACGCTGGGGATCGTTCTTCCAGTTGTCGGGGACGGAGAAGTGGAAGGCGGGTCGCATGCTCGGTCCCGCGCTCGACGCGCTGTCGGAGCCGGTGGAGATGCTCATGCCGACGGCTCTGACGTCGGCCGCGTGATCGCGACCATCGACCAGACGCGCGCCTCGGCGATGACACCGTCGCCCGAGAGACGGATGCCGAGGGCATCGCCACGAGTCGGGTACACCCGCGCCGTCAGCGGCACCCCCGCCGCGAAGACCTCGAGAGCGGAGTGGTCGACGAGGATCCGCAGGTCGATCGTGCCGTCCCCCGCGATGGGCACCGCACCTGAGCGCGGGGTCGCGTCGACATCGGGTTCCAGGCTCGAGCGCGACCGGTCGAGACTCAGGTCGGCACGGTCGCCGTGGCGGCGCAGGCGCAGGACAGTACGCTCGGCGGCGTCATCGCCGCGTGCGTCGTCCCCGCTGGCCCGCAGCGCGATCTCGATCCAGCCCCCGTCAGGGATCGTCAGTCGCAGATCCAGATCGAGTTGGTCGCCCCGCGCGATCTCCACCGGATGCGGGCCGAGCGCGATCCGATCCGACACGAGGATCTCGTCCCGGAGGGACGCGACCTCAGGCGCCGGCTCCTGACGGATCGATCCGTCAGGCTCAGCGGTCACCACGCGCGGAAGCGACATGACACCGGACCACCCCGCCGCGAGCGCGTCGGCATCCGGCCGTCCCTCCTGCATCCAGCCGAACATGATCCGCCGCCCGGACTCGTCGCGCATCGACTGCGGAGCGTAGAAGTAGCGGCCGCCCAGATCCAGCCGGTGCAGGCCGCTCGGAGCGAACTGGTCGCCCTGGTACCTGCCCGACCAGTAGAGAGGATGGTGAGTCACTCCGTCGTCCCACGCAGAGAAGACGAGGACGTCGCGGGAGCCGGAGGCGTCGGCGCCGATGCGAAACAGGTCGACGCACTCCCACATCGTGCCCGTCCAGTCGGGTGCCTCACGGTCGCCGCCGGCGTCGCCGACGAGAAGCGGACCGACGTAGGTCCACGCGCGCAGATCGTCGGACTCGTACAGGAAGGCGGTGCCACCCTGACCGCGGATGCCGGAGCCGACGAGCTGCCGCCACTTCTCGCCCTCGCGCCACACGCAGTGGTCGCGGAACGCGGTGAGCTCGACACCCGCAGGCGGGGCCGAGATGACCGGGTTGCCGGCATCCTTCGTCCACGCAACGAGGTCCGGCGTGCCCGTTGCCACACACGGCAACTCGCGGTCGCCGTGCCGACCGGAGTAGACGAGCGTGGGAGTGTCACCGTCGTAGACGAGGACGCCCGACCAGCATCCGTCGACATCGGGTCCCTCGCCCGGGGTCAACGCGATCGGCAGATCGCGCCAGTTGATCAGGTCGACGCTCACCGCGTGGCCCCAGTGGATGCGGTGGTGCACCGGGGAGTGAGGATTGAACTGGTAGAAGAGGTGGTATTGACCGTCGCGCTGCGTCAGGCCATTGGGGTCGTTGAGCCAGCCGGCGGGAGCCGTGAAGTGATACGCAGGACGGTGCGGATCGGCCGCGGCGCGAGCGACGAGCGCGTCCGGAACGATCGAGGGGGCGGGTGTCGCGGTCATGCGGCGGGGCTTTCTTCGGGGGTGGGTGGCGCTTCGAGCGCGGTGCCCGGGGCGGACGAGGGCGGTGCGTACAGTCCGCAGCGTACCCAGTGCTCCGGCTGCGTCCCGATGGTGTGGAAGACCGCGTGCTCCGATGAGCACGGCGTGTCGGAGCGTCCCTCGAACGGACACGAGGTGGGGTGGATGACCTCTTCTCGCAGCCGCGCACGCTCCACAGCGTCGAAGCTGCCGCGCCGGTGCGGATCCGGGACGGCCGAGATGAGCAAGCGGGTGTACGGATGCTGCGGATCGGCCAGCAACGTCATCGATTCGCCGCCCTCGACGAACTCGCCGGCGAACATCACGACGATCCGGTCGGCCAGGTACCGGGCGGACGCCAGATCGTGGGTGATGTAGAGCATGGAGATGCCCTGCTGCTCGCAGAGCGAGCGCATCAGGTTCAGCACGCCGATGCGCACGGAGACGTCCAGCATCGAGGTGGGCTCGTCGGCAAGGATGAGGCGCGGGTTCACCGCGAGGGCTCGGGCGATGGCGATACGCTGACGCTGACCGCCGGAGAGTTCGTGCGGGTACCGATCCAGCAGCTCGGCCGGTAGATCGACCTTGTCCATCAGTCGCCGCTTGGCGCGCTCGAGTTCGACGCGCCCGGAGACGGCGTCGTGCAGCAGCAGCGGTCTCTCCAGGAAGTGGCCCACGCGGTGCACGGGGTTCAGCGAACCGAACGGATCCTGGAAGATCATCTGCACTGCTGATCGGTAAGCCCGGCTCGCGCGGCGCGGCTCGGCTCTCAGGATGTCCTTGCCCTCGAACAGGAACGTGCCGCCCGAAGGCTGCTCCAGCCGGGCCAGACACCTCGCCAGTGTGGACTTTCCGCTGCCGGACTCTCCGACCAGGGCGACGATCTCACCGGGGGCGATGTCGAGGTCGACGCCGCCGAGCGCGCGCACGCGGTCGCGAGAGAACATCCCCCCGATCGTGAACGTCTTCGCCAGGCCGCGAACGGACATCACGGAGGTCTGCGTGGTCATCGGGTCACCTCCGTCAGGGGCGCATCGCCGTCGACGGGCGCCGCCCAGTGACCGGGTCCGACGAGAGCGAGATCGGGGATGTCGTGGAATCGCACGCCCTCGCCCAGTCCCTTCAGCCGAGTGCGCGGCCCGCTCATCGGGGGAAAGGCGTTCATGAGGGCGCTGGTGTACGGATGCCGCGGCTGCTCGAAGATGGTGAGAGCCGAGGCGGTCTCGACGAACCGTCCGGCATACATCACCGCCATGCGGTCGCTGAGCTCCACCATCAGCGACATGTCGTGCGTGATGAACAGGATCGCGAAGCCCAACTCCCGCTGCAGATCCCTGATCTGCGCCATGATCTCCTGTTGGACGACGACATCGAGCGCCGTCGTCGGCTCGTCCATGATCAGCAGCGGCGGACGCAGGGCCGTGGCCATCGCGATGACCACACGCTGCCGCATGCCTCCCGAGAGCTGGTGCGGGTAGGAGCGAAGCCGGTCGTGCGGGATGCCGACGAGGTCGAGCAGCTCGGCGCCTCTGCGCAGCCCGACCTTTCTGGAGACGCCCTCGTGGGTCGTGTAGATGTCAGCGATCTGGTCACCGATCGTGAGAACCGGGTTCAGCGAGTTCATGGCGCTCTGGAAGACCATGGCGA
Organism: Microbacterium sp.; assembly: GCF_049661145.1. Taxonomy (GTDB): domain Bacteria; phylum Actinomycetota; class Actinomycetes; order Actinomycetales; family Microbacteriaceae; genus Microbacterium. The sequence continues at coordinate 1,189 of NZ_JBASZT010000299.1, read as the reverse complement.
CCTGCCGCCAGCGGAACGCGCGGAGCTCCTCGGCGTCCAGACCGAGCACGTCGGCGCCCCGGAATCGGATGGCGCCGCCGGCGATGACCGCCGGATCGCGCAGCAGTCGGAGGATCGCATTGGCGATGGTGGACTTTCCGCAGCCGGACTCGCCGGCGAGGCCGAAGACCTCTCCTTCTCCGACGGTGAAGCCGACGCGGTCCACGGCACGCACGGTGCGCGCTTCGGTGACGTACTCGACGGAGAGGTTCTCAACCTCCAGCAGTGGCGCACTCATCGTGCATCCTCCTTCGTGGGCTCACCAGCGTCGGTGGGCTCGGCGGCAACGGCGACGAGGGTCGGCTCGTTCGGTGTGACGCGGCGGCGGGGCTTGCGCAGTCGCGGATTGGTGGTCTCGTCCACGCCGTAGTTGACGAGCGCCAGGGCGAACGCGACGAGCGCGATGCACACGCCCGGCGGCACGAACACCCACCACGATCCGGTCAGCAGCGCGCCGTCGTTGCTCGCCCAGTACAGGTTCGTGCCCCAGCTGATGGTGGAGATGTCACCGAGTCCGAGGAACTCAAGCCCGGCCTGGGCGCCGATGCCGAAGATGACGCAGGCCAGCAGCGTGCTCATCACGATCGATGCCATGTTGGGCAGCATCTCGCGGAACATGATCCGCAGCGACGACTCGCCCGTGACCTGTGAAGCCGAGACGAAGTCCTTGCCGCGGATCGACATCGCCTGCGAGCGCAGCACGCGGGCAGAGCCCGCCCATCCGGTGATGACGAGGACGATGATGACCGTTCCGAGGCCCTGCGGGAGGAACGCAGCGAGGATGACGAGGAGCGGAAGGCCGGGCAGCAGCAGGAACACGTTCGTGACGAGCGACAGGAGATTGTCGACGGTCTTGCTGAGGTACGCGGAGGCGAGGCCGACGAGCAGGCCGACAAGTGTCGCGAGGATGCCGACGGTGAACCCGACGAACAGGGACGATCGCGCCCCCCACACGTTCAACGCGAGCACGTCCTGGCCCTTCGCGGTCGTGCCGAGCAGATGCTCCGGCGAAGGCGGCTGGGCGCCGAGGCCTTGGATGAGGGTCGGGTCGCCCGGCGCGATCACCGGTGCCAGCAGGGCGACGGCCGCAAAGCTGACAAGGATGATGAGCCCAGCCACTGCCTTGCCGTTGCTGAGCAAGCCGCGCAGC
>NZ_JBASZT010000298.1:0-4577 GCF_049661145.1 Microbacterium sp. | reverse complement strand
GCGCCGCGCCGACGCCGCGAGGCGGCCGGTAGGCGGCCACGGGCGCCGCCGCGTCGGCGTCTGCGGCGATTTTCGGCACACCGAAAGCATAGCAGGGAGCTTTCGGGAGCCCGAAAGAACGTGCTGTCTGCACAACTCCGCCTCAGTGTTGGTTTCGGGGCGATAACTGGCGCGATTCACCAACTGAGGCGGAGTTGTGCAGATCCGACGCGGCTACCCTGGGGAACGTGTCCGACTCCGTGCAAGCCGTCCCGCCCGGAGCGCCGTCAGGATCGGAAATCGGCGAGCCCGAGCTCCCGGTCGGCGTCGGGCCGTGGCCCGGCGGGCCGGACGCCTGGCCGGCGGATGACCGGTACGACCGGGAACTGCTCGAGCACGGCGACCGCCGCAACGTCGTCGACCGGTACCGCTACTGGTCGATGGCCGCGATCGTCGCGGACCTCGACGAGCATCGGCACCCGTTCCACGTCGCGATCGAGAACTGGCAGCACGACATGAACATCGGCTCGATCGTGCGCAGCGCCAATGCGTTCGGGGCGGCCGAAGTGCACATCATCGGTCGGCGCCGCTGGAACCGCCGCGGCGCGATGGTGACCGATCGATACCAGCACGTCCGGCACCACGCGACGATCGCCGAGTTCTCTTCGTGGGCGCAGGATGCCGGGATTCCCGTCATCGCGGTGGACAACGTCGCCGGGTCCGTCCCCGTCGATCGGGCGGAACTGCCGCAACGGTGCGTGCTGCTGTTCGGCCAAGAGGGACCGGGGCTGTCGGCGGAGGCGCTCGCGGTCGCCGGCGCGCTCGTGGAGATCGCGCAGTACGGCTCGACGCGCTCGATCAACGCGAGCGCGGCCGCCGCTGTCGTGATGTACGAGTGGTGCCGACGCTGGGCGTAAGTCCCCGTCTCGGAGTGCGCACCCGTGCTCGGTCGCGGTCGATGACGAACGTGCGGAGCATGAGTGCTTGCCCGTCGCCGTCGAGCTCTTCGAGCCGGCGAACGGGCCCTACGCGCCCGCCGTCACCCATTCCGGCCGGCGCACCCGCCAGCCGAGGGTCGCGAGGCGCGCGAGCATGAAGACGCCGAAGAAGCAGACCGCGAGCCACAGCAGGCCGACGGTTCCCGTCGGGTGGACGAGCCACACCGCCGCGAGCGCCGGCAGGTAGGGCACGAGGTTCAGGCCGCCGGCGATCGCGAGGTACCGCACGTCGCCCGCGCCCATCAGTACGCCGTCGAGGACGAACACGATGCCGCAGCTCGGCTGAACCACGGCGACCACCAGCAGCGCGGGCTGCACGAGGGCCGCGACCGCGGCATCCCCCGTGAAGACGAGTCCGATCACGCCCGACAGCGCCGCGATCACGGCCCCGACGACGACGCCGAACCACGCGCCCCACGCGACGGTGCGCCCGAGCACGCGTCGCACGAACGGTTCGTCGCCCGCGCCGAGACCGCGTCCGATGAGCGCCTGCGCGGCGATCGCGAGTGCGTCGAGAGCGAACGCGGCGGTCGAGAAGATCGTGAACGCGATCTGCCAGCCGGCGAGCTCTTCGGTGCCGAGCGTCGTCGCGACGAGCACCGTCGCCAGCAGCGCGACCCGTAGCGACACCGTCCGCAGGAACAGCCATCCGCCGGCGCGTGCCGATCCCCGCAGGCCCTCGCGCTGCGGGCGGACGGATGCCGAGTGCCGCCGCGCGAGGGCGCCCACGACGACCGCGTAGGCGCCGACCATGGCCCACTGCGCGACGACCGTTCCGGCGGCCGATCCTGCGATGCCCCAGCCGAGCCCGTAGATGAACAGCCAGTTCAGCAGGGCGTTGAGCGTGAATCCGAGCCCCGAGATCCACAGCGGTGTGACGGTGTCCTGCATGCCGCGCAGCAGCCCCGTCGCGGCGAAGACGATGAGCATCGCCGGCAGGCCCCACATCGACAGCTGCAGGTAGACGACCGCCTGATTCGACACGTCCGCAGCAGCCCCGAACAGCGACACGAGCCATGGAGTCAGGAGCGACCCCGCCACCGCGAGCACCGCGCCGAGCCCGAGCGCCAGCCACAGTCCGTCGATGCCCGCGCGCACCGCGTTCGTGTGGTCGCCCGCGCCGAACCGCCGCGCGACGGCGGGGGTCGTCGAGTACGCGAGGAAGACCATGAGTCCGACGATCGTCTGGAGCACTGCCGCCGCGAGGCCGAGCCCCGCCAGCGGCACCACCCCGAGGTGTCCCACGAGCGCAGAGTCCACGATGAGGAACAGCGGCTCGACGATGAGCGCCCCGAGTGCCGGCACCGCAAGCCGCAGGATCTCGCGGTTGAGGGTCGCGTGGGGCACGACACGAGCCTATGGGAGCCCATGGGACCGTGTGGGCCCGGGGAACCGGATCGCGCTCGCGCCCGTCCCGGCCGGCGTCCCACCCGACGCGTATCCTGATACGCATGACCGAGAACGCCACCCGCTCGGGTATCGAGCTGTCTGAGTTGAGCCCCGGCATCCGTCCCCAGGACGACCTCTTCCGCCACGTCAACGGCGCGTGGCTTTCGCGCACCGAGATCCCGGAGGACAAGGCGAGGTGGGGCTCGTTCCACCTCATCGCCGAGCAGGCCGAGAAGGACGTGCGGGCGATCGTCGAAGAGGCGGCGGATGCCGAGCCGGGCACCGAGACCCGCAAGATCGGCGATCTGTTCACGAGCTTCATGGACACCGAGCGCATCGAGGGGCTCGGTGCGGCGCCGCTGCGCGACCAGCTCTCTCGCGTCGACGCGATCGACTCGATCCCGGAGCTCCTCCGGGTCGTCGGCGCGCTCGAGCGCGAGGGCGTCGGCGGCATCGTCGGCACCTACATCGAGCCCGACCCCGGCAACCCGCAGCGCTACGTCGTCTTCTTCGTGCAGTCGGGCCTGTCGCTCCCCGACGAGAGCTACTACCGGCTGGAGAACTTCGCGAAGACGCGCATCGCGTTCCGGTCGTACGTGCAGGAGGTGCTCGCCCTCGCCGCGGCCGCGGAGACCCCGGCCGCGGTGACCCCGGGCGCGGATGCCGCGGGGGAGGATGCCGGTGCGCAGGCCGACCGCGTGCTGGCGCTGGAGACCGAGCTCGCGACTCACCACTGGGACAACGTGCGCACCCGCGACGCCGTTGCGACCTACAACCTCAAGACCTGGGACGAGGTGCAGGCCCTCGTCGGCGTCGACCTGACCCCGTGGCTGGACGGTGTGGTCGGCGACGTGGCCGCCCACCGCGACGGCTTCGCCGAGATCAACGTCAACGAGCCCAGCTACCTCGAGGGCCTCGGCACGCTCCTGATCGAGGAGCGCCTGGAGGACTGGAAGGCGTGGTTGCGCATGCATGTCATCCGCGCGAACGCGGCATTCCTGTCGAGCGCCTTCGTCGACGCGAACTTCGCGTTCTACGGCACCGAGCTGACGGGCGTTCCGGTCAACCGGGAACGGTGGAAGCGCGGCGTCGGCTTCGTCGAGGCCGCGATGGGCGAGGCCGTCGGCAAGGTCTACGTCGAGCGGCACTTCCCGCCCGCCGCGAAGGACGAGATGGACGAGCTCGTCGCGAACCTCATCGAGGCGTACCGGCAGTCCATCTCCGAGCTGGAATGGATGACCCCGGCAACGCGCGAGCGGGCGCTGGAGAAGCTCGCCGCGTTCACCCCGAAGGTCGGCTACCCGGTGAAGTGGAAGGACTACTCGGCCCTCGAGGTCGACCCCGCCGACCTCATCGGCAACGTGCGGCGCACCAATGCGTGGGAGCACGAGCGGCAGCTCGCCAAACTCGGCCAGCCGATCGACCGCGACGAGTGGTACATGACACCGCAGACCGTCAACGCGTACTACAACCCGCTCATGAACGAGATCGTGTTCCCCGCGGCGATCCTGCAGTATCCGTTCTTCGATCCCGAGCGGGATGCCGCCGCGAACTACGGCGGCATCGGCGCGGTCATCGGGCACGAGATCGGCCACGGTTTCGACGACCAGGGATCGGCGTTCGACGGGACGGGCGCGCTGCACGACTGGTGGACCGACGAGGACCGCGCGGCCTTCCAAGAGCGCACCGGAGCGCTGATCGCGCAGTACGACGCGCTCGTCCCGCTCGGCGCGGAGGGCGAGCCGCTCGCTCCGGAGCACCACGTCAACGGCGCGCTCACGATCGGCGAGAACATCGGCGATCTCGGCGGCCTCGGCATCGCGATCAAGGCCTACCGCCTGCATCTGGCCGCAACCGGCGGCGGGGGCGACGGCGCCGTGATCGACGGGTATACCGGCATCCAGCGGCTCCTGCTGAGCTGGGGTCAGATCTGGCAGCAGAAGGGGCGGGATGCCGAGACGATCCGCCTGCTGACGATCGACCCCCACTCGCCCAACGAGTTCCGCTGCAACCAGATCGTGCGCAACGTCGATGAGTTCTACCGTGCGTTCGACGTCACACCGGGCGATGCCCTGTGGCTCGACGAAGACCAGCGCGTCAGCATCTGGTGAGCGAGCAGCAGCCGCCGCGCCGGAGCCGCGCGGAAGAGCCGCGCGGGCAGTCCTCGCGCGCCGCCTACCGTGCGGCCGCCGAAGACCGTGATGCCGTGCC
>NZ_JBASZT010000297.1:0-4091 GCF_049661145.1 Microbacterium sp. | reverse complement strand
ATCCGCCCCGACGCTCGCCGCGATCGCGAGCGCGCGCTGCTGGCGTCGGGCGCTCACGGCGAAGGCGGCGCCGGCCAGCATGACGACGAGATAGGCGGCCGCAAGTCCCGCAGCCCCCAGGGCGCTCAGCAGGTTCAGGCGCGCGTACAGGTCCTGCGTCGCGGGCGAGAGGATCTCCTGGCCGTCGGGCGTGGTGAACACCGGCGGGTCGAGCACGACCTCGCGCGAGTACGCGACGATGCCCTGCGCGTTGAGGCGCTGGATGTCGTCCCAGTCCAGCGAGAGATCGGGCAGGAACCACAGGGTGTTGGCGGACCCCAGGTCAGACCGGGGGGATGCCGTGGCGAACCGGTCGGCGTCGCGGAAGACCACTGCGCTGTCGACCGCCGGGACCCCGGCGATGTCGATCGTGCCCGTGATCGTGTAGGTCTCGCCGGAGCCTGCGACGGTCAGCGCACCGCCGATGCGCGAGCCGGTGCGCTGCAGCGTCGCGGGGGTGACCATGACCTCGTCGTCCGCGGTCGGCGCGGTGCCTTCGACGACGTCGAACCGGCCCCGGAAGCGCTCGTCCCATGCGGGCCCCGCCCACGCCCGCACCGTCGCGATGCCGCCTGTCGTCTCGATCCGCACCTGGTCGGCGGAGATCTTGACGGTCTCGGTGCCGGCGGGCAGGGCGCCGAGCGGATCGGCGGGCGCGTCACCCTCGGGCTGGATGGGGGCGCCGTCGGCATCCGTCGGGTAGCTGTACCACCTCGGGTTCGTCGGGCTCTGCCACAGTCCGCCGTCCGGCGGCCCCACCGGCTGCACCCACCCCTGCATGCGGCCGAGCTCGGCATCCGCTTTCTCGGCGGGCGTGCCCATCATGCTGTCGGCGAAGATCGAGGCGCCCGCCATGCCCGCGATCGGCAGCGCGACGAGCGTCACGATCAGCAGGCTCGACAGCCAGGTGCGCCGCACCTGCCGCTGCGCAATCCGCGCCGCGACCCGCCAGCGCACGGTGCGGGAGTGGATCCCGGGCTTGTGGGTCCGTGTTGCTGCGCGCTTGCGGGGTCGGGCAGGGCCGAACTCCTCCAACTTCCGCGGCCTGCGGGGCCGAGCGGAGCTTCCGGGCCGGTTCCGCACCGGAATGGAGGAGTTCGGGTCGCCGCTCACCGCGCGCCCGTCAGCAGGGACTCGGCCTCGTCGCGCCGCGACTGGTCGATGATGCGCCCGTCGCGCAGGAACACGATCCGATCGGCCCACGCGGCGTGCCGCGCCTCGTGCGTCACAAGGATGCCGGCGGCTCCCTGATCGACGCGCGAGCGGATGAGCTTCATGACCGCCTCGCCCGTGACGGAATCCAGCGCCCCGGTCGGCTCGTCGGCGAGCACGAGCCGACGCGATCCCACGACGGCGCGGGCGATAGCGACTCGCTGCTGCTGGCCGCCCGACAGGTCGTCGGGGTAGGAGTCGAACTTGGCGTCGAGTCCCACTGACGCAAGAGCATCCCGACCCGCACGGCGCGCCACCCGGGCTCGGAAGCCGTCGAGCTCCAGGGGCAGCGTCACGTTCTCGAGGGCCGTGAGGGTCGGGATGAGATTGAAGTCCTGGAAAACGAATCCCAGGGAGCGGCGCCGCAGCGCCGCGAGGTCGCGAGCGGATGCCGTGGACAGGTAGGTGCCCTCGACGATCACCTCGCCGGTCGTGGGCTTCTGCAGTCCCCCGGCGATCGACAGCAGCGTCGACTTTCCGGAGCCCGACGCGCCCATGATGGCGACGAGCTCGCCGCCATCCACCGTCAGGTCCACACCGCTGAGCGCCGAGACGCTCGTCGCGCCCTCGCCGTACTGCTGCGTCACGCCGACCAGCTGCAGGACCGGGGCGGTCACGACGCCGCCCCCGCCTTCGCGGGCCGCCCGCGCTTGGGGCGCTCGGTCGACAGCTCCAGTTCGAGCGCCCGCTGCGGATGCCGCGCGAGGCGCTGCTCGGTGTGGTCGAGCCACCGGATCTCGGCCTCCGCCGCGAAGATCATCGAGTCCACGACGAGCGACCAGGCGAGCTCTTCCGGGCCGTCCGGGCTCGCCCCGGCATACTTCGCCCTGGTCAGCTCCTGCAGGGCGGCGAGCGAAGCGACGCGTTGCGTCTGGATGACTTCGGTGAGGTCGACGCCGGGCAGGGTCGCGGCGAGGGCGAGCTTGATCGCGAGCTCGTCGCGCGTCCCCGGTATGCCCTGATTTCGCTGCGCGCGCTCGACGGGAGAGGCGAGCCACTCGCGGACGGCGGAGGAGCCGGCGGCCGTGATCTCCCAGTACACGTGCCCCTGGTCGTCGACGTCGCCCTTGGCGACGAGGCCGTCGCGCTCGAGCCGGTCGAGCGTGTTGTAGATCTGGCCGACGTTGAGCGGCCAGGTCGAGCCGGTGCGGCGGTCGAACTCCGCGCGCAGCTGGTAGCCGTAGCACGGCCCCTGATCGAGGATCGCCAACAGGCTCTGGCGCACCGACATCCGCTTCTCCTGTCCGCATTGCATACCGAGTATCTCATTGCGGAGTATATACATACTCGGCATCCTTCTCACAGCATCCGCCTATGACCCGTGGCTACCGTCGAGGCATGGAAGCGACACCGCGTGCCCTGTCCGTCCTCACCGATGACGGGATCGCGACCTTCTCGCCCGAACAGTTGCGCGTGATGCGCGACGAGTTCCAGGGGTTCCTGCTGCAGTACCAGTTCGGCCTGCGCGAGGTCGAGACGAAACTCGGCATCCTGCGCGACGAGTTCCAACTCATGCACGACTACAACCCCATCGAGCACATCTCCAGCCGCGTGAAATCGGCCGACAGCCTCGTCGACAAGGTCGTGCGCAAGGGCGTCGAGCCGACGTTCGAGGGCATCCGCACCGGGATCATGGACATCGCAGGCGTGCGCGTCACGACGAGCTTCACGAAGGATGCCTATCGCCTCTTCGACCTGCTGACGCAGCAGGACGACATCACGCTGCGCGAAGTGAAGGACTACATCGCGACACCCAAGGGCAACGGCTACAAGAGCCTGCACGCGATCGTCTCGGTGCCGGTTTTCCTCTCGTCGGGACGCGTCGAGGTGCCCGTGGAGGTGCAGTTCCGCACGATCGCGATGGATTTCTGGGCAAGCCTCGAGCACAAGATCTACTACAAGTACGCGGGTGCGGTTCCCGACGGGCTGCTGGCCGAATTGAAGGATGCCGCGGAGTCGGCAGCCCTGCTCGACGCGCGCATGGAGCGGCTCCACCACGAGCTGCACGGGCCGCACCCGAGCCCGGTTCGCGCCGTGTGAGTGTCGCCGCCTGCGAACCCACCGGCGAGCGCCGGACGGCCACCACGACCCGCGGGGTCGCGAATGGTCGCTATCCGCCCGGGAAGGCGACCACTTGCGCCCCCACGGTGAACGAGCGCTGAGGCGCGAGCTCTCGCACCTCGCGGGGACGGCCCGGCAATCCGGTCGCGGCGATCCGGCGACTACCGCAGCCGGCGGCCGGCGCTCCACACGGCCTCGACCTCGAAGTCGTCGGAGAGGAGCACGGCGTCGGCGGCGAAGCCGGGGTCGAGGCGGCCGAGGTCGGCATCCCTTCGGATCGCCCTGGCGGGGACGACGGTGAGCGCCCGTACGGCCTCGACGAGCGGGATGCCGCTGTCCACCACGGCCCGGCGCAGGGCGACGTCCTGCGTCAGCGTCGAACCGGCGATTGCGCCGTCCGGCTTCAGGCGCGCAACGCCGTCCCGGACCGTGACGGCGAGCGACCCGAGCAGGTACTCGCCGTCGGCGGCCCCCGCGGCACCCATCGCGTCGGTGATGAGCGCGACCCGGCCGGGGGCGCCGCGAAACGCCAGCCGCACGACGTCGGGGTGCACGTGGACGCCGTCGCCGATGACCTCCAGCGTGACGTGCGGGGCATGCATCGCCGCGACGACGAGCCCCGGCGCGCGGTGATGTATGCCGTTCATGGCATTGAACGCATGGGTGAGGATCGAGGCGCCGGCGTCGAAGGCCGCGAGCGCCTGCTCGTAGTCGGCGTTCGAGTGGCCGACGGCGACGCCCACGCCGGCGTCGGCGAAGGCGCGCACCGCGGCGAGGCC
>NZ_JBASZT010000296.1:0-8327 GCF_049661145.1 Microbacterium sp. | reverse complement strand
GCGCGCGGGATGGCGCCGCGACCGGCGCATCGACCCAGTCGCCGAGTCCGAACAGGTAGCTCGGGCCGCCGGCCTTCGTGCCCGCGCCGATCGCCGACTTCTTCCAGCCGCCGAACGGCTGACGCCGCACGATGGCGCCAGTGATGCCGCGGTTCACATACAGGTTGCCGGCCTCGACGCGGCCGAGCCAGGTCGCCAACTCGTCGCGGTCGAGCGAGTGCAGTCCGCTCGTGAGGCCGTAGTCGATCTCATTGACGATGTCGATCGCCTCGTCGAGCGTCGCAGCCGTCATGATGCCGAGAACCGGACCGAAGTACTCGGTGAGGTGGTACTCCGACCCGCGGCGCACGCCGTCGCGGACGCCCGGACTCCACAGCCGGTTACCGCCGGCCGCGTCGAGGGCGAGCGGGCTGTCGCTCGGCAGCGGCGCGGGCTCCAGCAGCCAGCGCTCGCCGGGACCGAGGGTCGTCAGTCCCCGCAGCAGCTTCTCGTTCCCCGGCGAGGTCGGCGCCGTCATGATCGGGCCCATCTTGGTCCGGAGGTCGTCGGGCGTGCCGACGTGGAGCGAGCGCACGGCATCCAGCAACTGCCCGCGGAAGCGTTCCGAGGTCGCGACCGATCCGACGAGGATGACGAGGGATGCCGCGGAGCACTTCTGCCCGGCATGCCCGAAGGCCGAGAGGACGACGTCGCGCGCGGCGAGGTCGAGGTCGGCGTCGGGGGTGACGATGATGGCGTTCTTGCCGCTCGTCTCTGCGAGAATAGGCAGGTCCTGGCGCAATTCGCGGAACCGCACGGCCGTCTCGTAGGCGCCCGTCAGGATGAGTCGGTCGACACGGGCGTCGGCGACGAGCGCCGAGCCGAGTGACCGGTCGGCGAACTGCACGAGCTGCAGCACGTCGCGCGAGATACCGGCCTCGTCGAGCGCTTCCCACAGCGCCTCGACCATGACGGCGCCCGAGCGGGCGGCCGTCGTGGCCGGCTTGATGACGACGGCGGCGCCCGAGGCGAGCCCCGCGAGCGTGCCGCCGGCCGGGATCGCGACGGGGAAGTTCCACGGCGGGATCACCGCGACGACCTTCTTAGGCCGGTACTCCGCACCGTCGACGCGGCCGAGCTGCTGCCCGAGCATGGCGTAGTAGTTGGCGAAGTCGATCGCCTCCGACACCTCGGGATCACCCTGGTCGAGCGTCTTGCCGCACTCGGCGCCCATGACTTCGAGCAGGTCCGCGCGGTGGGCTTCGAGCTTCTCGGCGGCGCGATACAGGACCGCGGCGCGCGCGTCGGCATCCAGCGCCTGCCATCCCTCTGCCGCCTTCTCGGCGCGGTCGAGCACCTGGTCGAGGGCTTCGGCATCCGTGACCTGTGCGTCTTCGACGGCGCGGATGCCGAGGACGGACCCGGTCATGCGCTCCGCGATCGCGCGGCCCCACGCGCGGTTGCCGGGGAGGTCGGGGTCGGTGTCGGGGGTGTTCTCGAAGCCGCCCTCGCTCCCGGCGGCGACACGTGCCGCGATGCGCGCGTCGAGCGTCGCCTCGTCGGCGGGCACGCGGCGATCCTGCGTGCGGCGCGGCGAAGGGACGACGAAGGATGCCGGGGAGCCGTCGCCCGTGATGGTCTCGAGTCCGGCCAACGCGGCGAGAAAGCGCTCCTTCTCGCGCTCGAAGAGGGCGGCATCGGTGTCGAGCTCGAACACCGCCGACATGAAGTTCTCCGAGCTCGCGCCCTCCTCCAGGCGCCGGATGAGATAGGCGATGGCGACGTCGAACTCCTGCGGGTGCACGACCGGGGTGTACAGCAACAGGCCGCCGACCTCGCGACGGACGGCCTCGGCCTGGCCCGTCGCCATGCCGAGCAGCATCTCGAACTCGATGCCGTCCTGCGCGCCGCGGGCCTTGGCGAGCAGCCACGCGAGGGCGACGTCGAAGAGGTTGTGGCCGGCGACGCCGACGCGCACGTGGGCGACGTGTTCCGGGCGCAGCGCAAAGTCGAGCACGGCCTTGTAGCTCGTGTCGGAGTCCTGCTTCGATCCCCAGGTGGCCAGCGGCCAGCCGTGCAGGGCGGCATCCACTCGTTCCATCGCGAGGTTCGCGCCCTTGACGACGCGCACCTTGACGGGTGCGCCGCCCGCCGCGACGCGCGCGGCAGCCCACTCCTGCAGGCGCATCATGGCGGCGAGGGCGTCGGGAAGGTAGGCCTGCAGCACGATGCCGGCTTCGAGACTGTGCAGTTCGGGCCGGTCGAGCAGGCCCATGAAGACGGCGAGGGTGAGGTCGAGGTCCTTGTACTCCTCCATGTCGAGGTTGATGAAGGTGCCGCGTTCCTTGGCGAGGAGGTACAGGGGCAGCAACTGCTCCTCGACGTGCGCGACGGTCTCGTCGAACGCCCAGTGGTTGTGCGGCGCGACGGTCGCGGAGACCTTGATCGAGACGTAGTCCACGTCGGGGCGCTCGATGAGTTGCCGCGTGCCCGACAGCCGCCGCTCGGCCTCGTGCTCGCCGAGGATCGCCTCACCGAGGAGGTTGAGATTGAGGCGCACGCCGTCGCGACGGACCTTCGCGATCGCGGGGCCGAGCTTGGCGTCGCTCGCGTCGATGATGAGGTGACTCACCATCTGCCGCAGCACGCGGCGGGCGATCGGCACGACGACGCCCGGCAGCGGCTTCGCGAACAGTCCGCCCGCGCCGATCGCGGCGCGCAGTGGCGCGGGGAGGAAGCGCGGGGTGAGCGGGGTCAGCTCACGGAGCCGCTTGGCGGCGGCATCCACGTCTTCGGGACGGACGACGCCGTCGACGAACCCGACGGTGAAGTCGAGGCCGTTCGGGTCCTTGAGGACGCCGGCGAGGCGCGCCGCGGAGGCGTCGGCGGGAATGGCGGATGCCTCGGCCATCCACTTCTGGACGAGTCGGATGGCGGGTTCGGCGAGGTCCTGCGGGCGTGCTTCGGTCACCTGCCCAGTGTGAGGGTGAACAAAGCGTAAAGTACAGCGTAAGAATCTGAGCGATATCCATCAGTTCTCCTTCATTGTGTGAGGATTATTCATGCTCGACATGAAGCGACTGCGTCTGTTGTGGGAACTCCACGCCCGCGGGACCATCACCGCCGTCGCCGAGGCCCGCAACTACAGCCCGTCGGCGGTGTCGCAGCAGCTCGCGCTGCTGGAGCGCGAGGCCGGCGTGCCGCTGCTGCGCCGCACGGGGCGCACCCTCGAGCTCACCGCGGCGGGGCTCGCGCTCGTCGCCGAGGCCGAGGACCTGCTGGCGGGTCTGGAGCGGGCGGAGGCTGCGCTGCACAGCGTGCGTGAGGACGTGACAGGCACCGTGCGGGTCGCGACGTTCCAGACGGCGATGCTCGCGATCGTTCCGGCGGCGCTGCGGCGCCTGCGCGACGACCATCCCGCGCTGCGAGTCGAGGTCGTGCAATATGAGCCGGGCGCCGCCCTGCGGGAGACCTGGGCGCGCGGCTTCGACCTCGTCATCGCGGAGCAGTACCCGGGTCACGCCGCGGTGCATTTCGCGGGGCTCGACCGCAAACCGCTCACGCGCGACCCGATCCAGCTCGGGCTGCCGCGCCTCGGTGCCGGGGACGCGCGCTTCGATGCCGCGGCCCGCATAGAGGACCTCGCCGAGCTGCCGTGGGTCATGGAGCCGCCGGGCACGGCGACGCGGCACTGGGCCGAGCAGGCGTGTCGCGTCGCCGGGTTCGAGCCCGACGTACGCTACGAGACCGCCGACTTGCAGGCGCATCTGCGCATGATCAGGGCGGGCATCGCGGTCGCGCTCCTCCCTGGCCTGGTCCACGCGGGCACGAAGTCGAAGCTGCGGTTGCTGTCCTTGCCGGGCGACCCGCACCGTGAGATCTTCACGGCCGCCCGCGCGTCGCGCGGCGGATATCCGGCGCTCGCCGCCGTGCGCGCGGCGCTCGTGGCGGAGGCGGAGGCGCTGCGGCTGGTGTGAGGACGCGTGGACAAGATGCAGGATGCCGCTCAACGCGCGACATTCCCGACCCTGTCCAGGCTCGCCGGTAGGCGCTCTCGTGGGCCGGCATTCTCGGGTGTCGGCGATTGTCAACCGATCCCATCCTCGCCCGCCTTCTAGCATGAAGATGCTAGAGTATGAAGATGCGGACCATCACGATGACGGAACTCAACCAGCGGGTGTCTGCGGTCACCCGTGAGGTCATCGAGAGCGGCGAGACGGTGCGCGTCACGAACCGTGGCCGCGTGGTGCTGCGCCTCGTGCCCGAACCCGGTCCGACGGGCAGCCCGCTGGAGGCACTCATCGCGTCGGGGGCTGCCGTGCCGCCGACGCGGCCACACCGCCGGCGCGGTGGGCAGCCGGCGGTGCCGTTGTCGGACGACCTCGACGCCATCATCGCCGAGGTGAGCGGTGACGGCGACTTCTAAGTCGGGCGCTGCGCGGCTCTGGTACCTCGACTCGTCCGTCGCGTTGCGCATACTCCTGGCACACAGCGAAGGTGCCGTCACCTGGTACGACGAGCGGGCCGAGGCGGGCGACGCCTTCGTCTCGTCGCGGCTGCTCCACCTCGAGACCGTGCGGGTGTTGCGACGCGAGTCCGTCGATACCACGCTTGCCGATGACTTCGTCTCCGAGCTCTCCCTCTTGTCCGTCGATGATCGGCTCATCGCCGAAGCCGCGGCGATCCGGCCGCACGTCAAGTCCCTGGACGCACTGCACCTCGCCAGCGCACTGCGACTCGGCGCGGGGGCGGTGACCATCGTCACGCACGACGCGAACATGACCCGCGTCGCGGACGATCTCGGCTTCGACGTCTTCGATCCCGTGGGGTGACACGTCGTGACGTGCACTGGGCGAGCTCGCCGAGGTCACCCGTCCCGTGGGACCCGGCCATGGGGCATGGTATCCGCCCTTCTGGTTCATGAAAACGGGTTCGGTGCCGCCGTGCTCGTTCGCTACCCGATCTTGTAGACCATGCCGCGGCCGTCAGCCGCGAGACCGGCCACGAACGCCCGAGCTTTGCGCAGGTACTGCACGACGTAGTCGTCGGAAGCTCCACTGCCGCCGGAAACCGGGTCGGCGGCACCGGCGGCATCCGCGTCGTCGATCGCCCACAGGTCACGAGCGATCGCGGGCATCTCGGCCGGGAGGAGTGTCCGCACCCACGGGATCCAGCCGTAGCCCTCCATCGTCACGTTCCCCTCGAACATCCGATAGCTGGGGCGTGCGACTCCCCCGCCGCGGTCGGGGCCGGTCAGCGATTGCAGTTCGTGCCAGGCCTTGTCAAGGTAGAGCATGTCGCGCTTGGGCACGGCCTGCTCGAATGTCACCCCGTAGTTCACTGCCGCGTGCGGTGTGAGTCCCCACGCGTCGGCGAGCGGATCGTCGGACAGAATGCTGTCCGGGTCGGCGAGCGCCTGCTCGGACTGCTCGGCGTCGAAGGCGTATGCGTAGTATCTGATTCCCATGCCCCGAGTGTGATCGCCCGGGGCCCGCCGTGGCGGCGCCGACGGCCGATCTGTGGAGAGATCGGGCACATTCGCCGAATGTGGATAACTGCGCGCATTCCGCCGCCTCCACGAATGAGGGCTCAGCACTCGTGTTTCGGCGGTGTTTCGGCGGTGTTTCGCGCTCGCGACATTGCGCGCGCCTGCTTGCTCCGGGGGTGCGGCGCACACCAGACTTGCGAATCTCAGCACCACAGAACCTGAGTACCGACCAGCGCTCCACCCCGTCTCTACCTTCGGAGGCCGTGATGACATCACTCGGACAACAGCTCGCCCGGCGCAAGCCGATCATCTTCCAGCGCCAGCATCACGAAGGTGAGGAACTCTCGCGCAACCTGGGCACGTTCCAGCTCATGATGTTCGGTGTCGGCGCCACGATCGGCACCGGCATCTTCTTCGTGCTGAGCGAGGCGATTCCGGTCGCCGGGCCCGCGGTGATCATCTCGTTCCTGCTCGCCGCCGTCGCCGCCGGGCTCTCGGCGCTCAACTACGCGGAGATGTCGTCGTCGATCCCGGTGAGCGGATCGAGCTACTCCTTCAGCTACCACGCACTCGGCGAAGGCGCCGCCGTCCTCGTCGGCGGCTGTGTGCTGCTGGAGTACGGCGTCGCCGTCTCGGCCGTCGCGGTCGGGTGGAGCGGATACTTCAACGAGCTGCTGCATCTGCTGTTCGGGTTCCAGTTGCCTGCGGAGTTGTCCGGCTCGTTCGTCCCGGGCGACGACGGCGTGGCCACCGGCGGAATCGTCAACCTCCCGGCGATCGTGCTCGTGCTGTTGTGCATGCTGCTGCTGATCCGCGGCGCCTCCGAGTCGGCCACGATCAACGCGATCATGGTGTGCATCAAGCTCGGCGTGCTGGCCCTGTTCATCGTCATCGGATTCACGGCGTTCAACGCCGACCACTTCGACAACTTCTTCGCGCAGGCCGCCGGGATCAGCGGGGCTGCGGGAACGATCTTCTTCTCCTTCATCGGACTGGATGCCGTCGCCACCGCCAGCGAGGAGGTCAAGGATCCACAGAAGGCCGTCCCCCGGGCGATCCTCGGCGCACTCCTCATCGTCACGACGTTCTACGTGCTCGTGTGCATCGCCGGTCTCGCCGCTGAGCCGCCGGAGTGGTTCGCGACCGAAGAGGCCGGCGAAGCGGGACTCGCGAAGATCATGGAGAACGTCACCGGCACCCCGATCTGGGCGACGATCCTCGCCGCCGGCGCGGTCATCTCGGTATTCTCGGTCACGCTCGTCACTCTCTACGGGCAGACACGCATCCTCTTCTCGATCTCGCGCGACGGCATGGTCTCGAAGAAGTTCCTCGCGGTAAACCCGAAGTACGGCACCCCCGTGTTCAACACCGTCGTCGTGTCGATCCTCGTTGCGATCGTCGCCGGTTTCGTCCCCTCGGACTACCTGTGGGACAGCGTCTCGTTCGGCACCCTCGTCGCGTTCAGCGTCGTCGCCATTTCGCTGATGGTGCTGCGCCGTCGCAACCCCGAGCTCGAGCGCCCCTTCAAGGTGCCGCTGTACCCGGTCCTGCCGATCCTCACGGTCATCGTCTGCCTGTATGTGCTCTTGAGCCTGAAGCCCATCACCTGGGTGATCTGCGTCACCTGGCTCGCGATCGTCTTCGTCTTCTATCTCTTCTACGGGCGGCGGCACGCGACCTTGAGCACCTACACTTCGGAGGAGGAGATCGCCGAGCCGATCCACCCAGAGGATGAGCGATGACCTATCTCGTCGGATACGGCCCCCACGACCACGGCGCGATCGAACTGGCCTGCCAGTTCGCGCGCTCCGAACCCGCGCCGGTCATCGCCGTTTCGGTGGTGCCGCGCGGCTGGGGCACTCCCGCCGCGGCGGGCACCGACCGCGAGTTCACCCGATGGGCGGCCGAGGAGGGCAGCGCCAGCGCTGAGCTGGCGCTGAAGGACCTCGCCCGGCATCCTGAGGTCGAATCTTCGGCGGTCTGGGTGCAAGGAAGGTCGGTGCCGCAGACCCTGCTCGAGCAGGCGGAGCAACGGGGTGCCACGATCCTCGTCGTGGGCTCGAGCGACGACGTCGCGCCGGGGACCATCGGACTGTCGTCGAAGACCGACCGTCTCGTCCACTCGTCACCGATACCGGTGGCGCTCGCCCCCCACTCCTACACCTCGACCGGGGTCTTCGAGCGCATCACGGTCGGTTTCCGCGACGACGATGGCAGCTGGTCCCTCCTGAAACGCGCGGCCCAGCTCGCGCTGCGAACGTCGGCGCGCCTGCGGATCATCACGTTCGTCGTGACCCCGACGCGCACCCCGGTGACGAACACCGTGCCCCACGCCGAGACGCAGGTGATCGACCTGTGGACGGGCCAGGCGCGCGAGGCCCTGGCTGAGGCCGAGACCGAACTGAGCACGCTCGGCTTCGCGGGTGACCGTCTCGAGTCCAGCGTCATCTCGGGCACAGACTGGCGCACCGCCATCAGATCGCTCGAGTGGAGCGACGGCGATGTGCTCGTCGTCGGATCGTCATCGACGCACCGCCTGGCCCAGGTGTTCCTCGGGTCCAGCGCATCGAAGATCGTCCGCCACTCGCCCGTTCCCGTCGTCGTCGTGCCGGGGCGCGGGGCGTAGGTTTCGGCGCGCGTAGGTTTCGGCATCCGGCGGCGCGGACTGCCGGCGGCGGATGCCGGTAGCCTGCGGCGCGGGCGGGCACAAACGACTTGCCGCAATTGGTCGCCTCCACCCCGCGGTGGCGACAAATCGCGGCAAGTCGATGATCGAGGCTCTACCGACTTGCCGCGATTTGTCGTTTCACAGCCGCGGAGCCGACAGAACGCGGCAAGTCGGTCGCGCGCACGGCGGCGC
>NZ_JBASZT010000295.1:0-10333 GCF_049661145.1 Microbacterium sp. | reverse complement strand
GTCCCGGCGTCCGCCGCGCCACCCGCGCTGCTGAAGGTCACGCGTCGCACGAGCGCGTCGGTGATGACCCGCAGGTTGCGTCGCCGCCCGCCCGGCCTCAGGTAGGCGTCCGCCGTCGATGCCCGGGTACCGCGGTGCTGCGTGACCATCGTCTGCGAAAAGCCCTGACCGGCGGGGAGGTTCGCGGCGGTGACCGGATGCCGCAGCTCGCGCGCCGCGGCGAGGAACGCTGCCGTGTGCGGGCGCGGATCACGCTGGTGCTCGACCGTCTGCGGGCCGGCGGCGCCCTGCGTCGGATCGGCAGGATCCTGCGTGCGCTCGATGCGCGCGAACAGGGGCGCGAGGGACCGCCACGACCAGGTGTCGCCGGCGACCGTCGCCCACTCGTCGTAGTCGGCGGCGAAGCCGCGCACCCACATCATGGCGTTGAGCGACGACGACCCGCCGAGGGTCCGGCCGCGCGGCCAGTAGATCGTGCGACCTTCCAGTTCGCGCTGCGGCACCGTGTCGTAGTTCCAGTCGTAGCGACCGCGGAACAGTTTCGAGAACGCCGCGGGGATGTGCAGTTCGAGCGCACGGTCGACCGGTCCCGCCTCGAGCAGGATGACGCTGACCCCGGCATCCTCGCTCAGCCGCGCCGCCAGCGCCGCGCCCGCCGACCCGGCGCCGACGACGACGTAGTCGGCCTCGGAGGCCATACCCCGCGCGGGAGCTTTCACGCGCCGAAGGCCTTCGCGAGGGTGACCGAGAGTTTCACCCAGTCGCCGTCGATGCGGAATCGCGTCAAACCTTCGCAGACGGCGGCGCCGGTGCGCGAGGTCACGAACCACGGCGGCTTGGGGAGCACCGACAGGCCGAAGCCGCGCCGCGCCGAGAACCGCGCCGACGACACCGACCGCGGGAACGGCCGGAACGGTCCGCGCAGGACCGTGCGTTCGACGCCGTCGAGCAGGAGTGCGTTGTGCACGATGCCCATGCCGCTCGGGGCATGTTCGAGCGTGCCGCCCGGGAACGCGCCCCACGCCGCGGTCGGGGTGAGGAAGCCGAATCCGGTCCATGCGTTGACGGCGACGGTGCCGTAGCGCAACTCGGCGATCGCATGCTCGAACCCGTCGCCGAGCGCCGCCTGCGTCGTGGGGTCGATCAGCACGTTCGCGCCGAGCGTGCCGGTCAGCTTCTCGTTCGCGTGGGCGACGGCGGCATCGAGGAACTCCTGCCCGTTTCCACCCAGCGCCACGACACCCAGCACCGGCGCGAAGTACTCGGTCGTCTCCAACGCCGCGGCTTCGGATGCCGGCGTCTCGACGAGCGCCCGCGTGCCGCCCGCGCACCAGGCCGCGTCGGGGTAGGCGGCCGCGGCGGCGTCGAGCCGGCTCCGGCTGTGCGGATACCACACCGGCCGCGACGGCGCCCGCTCATACGCGGCGCGCAGCTCGTGCAGGAACTCTGCGCGCTGCGCCCAGTCCCGCGAGAGCAGCACGACCTGACCGGCGATGCAGTTGTGCCCGCTGTTGTGCAGCCGCATCGTGACGACGTGCTCCGCCTGGAACCGCAGGTCGGCGCGCGACCACTCGCCCGGCACGACGATGATCGGCGAGACCCCGCCGAGCTCGGCCGAGATGGGCTTCTTCAGCTGCGGTCGCCCCTCGCGCCGTCGACGCTTCGCGGCCGCTCCCTTGCCCCACACGATCGCGCGGAAGGTCGCCTCCGACCCGGTGATGTGGACGTGCGAGATCGACGGATGCCGAGTGAGATAGCCGCCGACCTCGCCGCCGCCGCGTACGATTCGCAGGAATCCCGGGCCGATCAGCGGTGCGAGTGCGCGCTCGAACACCGGCACCAGCGCGTCCTGCGTCGGGTTGACCTTGAGGATCGAGACCCGGCCTGCGGCGAGCAACTCGTACAGCACGTCGAGGAACGGGATGGCGGTGATGTTCCCCGCCCCGAGCACGAGCCCGACCCCGCCGGATGCCGACGGGCTGCGCTGGCCGAGCCCCGCCGTGCGGCGGGCCTCTGCGGCCGTGATCCCCGGCTGCAGCCACACCTCGGTGGAGTATCCCGACAGCAGCAGGCGATCGGTCGCGTTCAGTGGTGAGGTGTGCACCACGGTGCGCGTGGCCGGGGCGGATCCGAAAGTCTCGCCACCGTGGGCAGGTTTCCTCGCCCCACGGCGCGGCAGCGCCACCGAAGAAGTGGACCCGAACCGCACGTCGTCGAGGGGAGAGCGTCCCGCGGCGAGCGCCCCGACGGTGTCGGCGTAGGCGTCGAGCGCGACGAGCGCCGCGTACGGACCCGACAGCCACTCCTCGCCCCGCAGCGGATGCCCGGGGGCGAGCCCCTTCGAGGTCGCCGCCGTATCGGCCCACTCTTCGGCCACGGCCGCCGTCGCGGCGCGCACGCGGCGGAGCAGTGTGTGGCGCTGCCCGAGGGTCAGCAGGCTCCAGGTGCGCGCACCGGTCTCGAGGCTCGTGATCGCGGCATCCAGCGACGCCCGCTCACTCTCGGCGATGCCGTCATCGTGCGCCGGGCGCGGTACGGCACTCGCGGTTGCGGTGGTGGCCACGGCATTCTCCTTCGAATCCACTGGGCGCGCTCAGCATACGCCGAGCCGCTACGTTGCGACCGAGCCGCTACGTTTCGACCGGTCGAAAGATGGCGGCTCGACGACGGACCGCAACCCGGGTCCGCGTCAGCTTTTCAGGGGCGCTGCCGCGCCGTGGGGGCGAGGAAGCCTGCCCATGGTGGCGAGACTTTCGAGCTAGATGAGGGCGAGCTCGCGCAGCTTCTCTTCGACGTCGGCGTTGCTCGGCTCGACGTGGTGCGTCGCGTCGGGGTACACGACGACGGGGATGTTGGTGCGGCCGGAGATCTCGCGTGCCACGTCGGCAGCCGCCGGGTCCGCGACGAGGTCGACGTAGGTGTAGGGGATGCCGAGGGCATCGAGCTGTGCCTTCGTGCGACGGCAGTCACGACACCAGTCGGCGCCGAACATTGTGATGGGGGAGTCCGAAGTCATGGTTCCAGGGTACGTCCGCCCGGGCGGCCGACGGCGCGCGCGAGGCCCTTCGGGGCGGGTGAGCCGATCACCCGATGAGGTCCTTGAGCGCGGGGACGCCCATGCCGAAGTTGATGCGCACGCAGGGGAGTGCGAGCTTGTCGGTGCCGACCTTCACGTAGCCCTGCTCGATCGTGCGCGCCATCTCGAACCCCGCCATCGTGAGGCCCTGCTTCGCGCGGTCGTCGTAGTGACCGAACGGATACGCCATGACCTCCTTGACGCCGCCGAGCGCCGCGGCAGAGGCTTCCATGTCGGCGGCGATCTCTTCGGGCGAAAGGTTGAGCATGAGCCCTTTGCCGTTCGCTCCGGCGCTGTGCATGGCGTGCGTGTGCGAGCGCGGCAGGATGAACCGGTTCTGCTCTGCGGCGCCGTCGCCCGTGATGTCGAAGGAGGTCGCCATGACTTGGAGTTGCTCGTTGATCGGTGAGGCCATCGTGAGCCACGTGGGGTCGGCGTCGTCGTCGGTCACGATGACCGAGTGATCGGGCAGGTACAGGGCGTCGTCGATGAACGCGCTCAGTTCGTCCCAGGTCGGAAGATAGAACGCCGAGTCTCTGATGTACTGCATGGCGGCGCGGTAGTCCTCGATGTAGGAGTAGTTGCCGCGCAGCCAGCCGCTCTCTCCCTCGGGTTTGTCCGTGAACTGGTGGTACATGAGAATCGGGATGCGGGCATTCGCCGCCGTGACCGCCTCGGGCGTGGTCCATGCTCCGTAGAGCATGAGCTGCTGGTCCGGGCAGGCGACGAGATCGGAGCCGTTGACTCGGGTGGCGGGATCTCCCGCGTTCGCGGCGGGATCGGCGGATGCCGCGGCCGCCGCCCCGGCGTCGACGTACCAGCCCGCGAAGGCCCGGCCCTCGGCGCGGGGGATCGGGAGGTGGTCGTAGAGGCGGTCCTGGATCTGCAACTGCGGATCGAGGGTCGTGCCGTCCAGCGAGAACGTCACAGCGCAGGCCCCGGCGACGTCGGCGTTGTCGGCCAGAAGCTGTTCCGCGGGAGTCAGCGGAGTCGGTGCGGGGGTCGGGATGGCATTCGCGTCGGCATCCGTCGTGGTCGGCGTCGTCTCGCCGGAGCATGCGGTCAGCCCCGACGCCACGAGACCCACGATGGCCAGCACGATGCCCGTCCGGATGATGCGCATGACGGTTCGTCCCCTGTCCGGCGCCCCCGCGCCCCTCCTCATCGTAGGTGGACCTCAGGGCAGCGAACGCCCATCGGCGGGTCGAGGCGTCGAGATCGAGCGGCGCGGCATCGCGTGTCAAGCCCCTGTTCCGCGGCGCTTCCTGCCGGTGTCATGGGAGGCGTGACCTATCTTGAACTGCCGACCGCCGCGCAGTACGAATCCCGGGAGGGACTGCCGGAGGACTCCCGGGAGCAGTCGCATGCGGCGACATTCGGGATGGAAGAGGAGTTCGTCCTGCTCGACCCGCGGTCGCTGCGCACCGTGGATCTCGGACTCGACGCCGTCGATGAGCTCGCCAGTCGCTGCCCCGGATTGGTGGCGCGCGAGTTCTTCCCGTCCCAGATCGAGTTCGCGACGCCGGTGTGCACGACGAGCGACGAGGCGCTGCAGGCGCTGCTGGCGTTTCGTGGCGAGCTCGCTGCGTGGGCGCAGCACGCCGGTGTGATCGTCGCTGCGGCGGGCACGCCGTTTCTCACCGCGGAGGCCGTCGCCGCGTGGAGGGGACGATATGCCCTGATCGCGGGAGACATCGCCGGCCTTGCGCCGGAGCATCAACTCAACGGGTTGCACGTTCACGTCGGCATCCCCGATCGAGATGCGGGAGTGCGCGCGTCGAACTTCGTGCGACCGTGGCTGCCGGTGCTGCTCGCGCTGTCGGCGAACTCGCCGTTCTGGCAGGGACACGACACCGGCTTCGCGAGCTGGCGGGCGATCCACAGCAGGCGATGGACGACGCATTCCACGCCACCGTTCTTCGCCGACGCCGCGGAGTACGACGAGGCGCTGGAGCGACTGGCGGGTGTCGGCGCGACATCCGACGCCGGGACGATCAACTGGCACGCCCGCCTGTCGCGGTCGCATCCGACGCTCGAAGTGAGGGTGTGCGACGCGCAGCTCGAGCCCACGTCGTCGGTCGCGCTCGCCGTCATCATCCGCGCCCTCGTCGTCATGGGGTTCGCGCGCGACACGCCGCGGCCGCAGCGATACGAGGGATGGGATGCCGCGCAGTGGCACGCCGCGCGCCACGGCATGACGGATTCGCTCGTCGACCCGTGGACGGGGCATCCGGTGCCCGCCGTCGCCGTCGCCGACGCTCTGCGCGAGCTCATCGGCGCGCAGCTGCAGCCGGGGGAGGACCGGATCGTCGACGGCTTCCTCGCCGACCTGTGCCGTCTCGGGACGGGCGCGGCGCGGCAGCGGCGGGCACACCAGCGCGGTCGGCTGGCGGAGCTGTACCGGGCGCAGGTGGCGGGCGGCTGACGTGGCCGCGGTACGCATCGGCACGTCGGGCTGGAGCTACGACCACTGGCGCGACCATCTCTATCCGCCGGGCACCAGCCCGGCGGGGCGGCTCGACGCGTACACCGCCGCGTTCGACACGGTGGAGCTCAACTCCAGCTTCTACCATTGGCCGCGGGTGGCGGCGTTCCGGTCCTGGGCCCGGCGGTTGCCCGACGGTTTTCTCATGACCGTCAAGGCCCCGCGCGGGCTCACGCATGCCGGCGTAGGCCTCGACCCCGCGAGGTGGACGGCGCGACTGGCAGAGGGGATGTCGGGGCTCGGCCCGTTCGCGGGACCGCTGCTGCTGCAGTTGCCGCCCAGCCGAGAGCGGGACGACGCATGGCTGGAACGGCTGCTGGGTGCCGTTCCGGGCGCCCGGGTCGCGGCGGTCGAACTGCGGCATCCATCCTGGGTGCATGACGATGTGTTCGCAATGTTGGAAGCGCACGGCGCCACCTATTGCGTCATGAGCGGGGCCGGACTGGCGTGCGAGCTGCGGGCGACTGCCCGTCTCGTCTACGTGCGTTTCCACGGTCCGGACCGCGAGCATCTCTACGCCGGTGGGTATTCGGATGCTGACCTCGACTGGTGGGCGGCGCGCATCGGCGAGTGGCGTGCCGGTGGCCACGACGTGCTGGCGTACTTCAACAACGACGGCGAGGGGCACGCCGTCTACGACGCTCGGCGGCTACGCGAGCGGGTGGGGTGACGGGAGAGCGGCCGAATCTCAGCGGGCGAGCGCGTCCCAATCGACCTCGATGCGCGTGGGATCCGTGCGCGAGATCAACGCGGGCAGCACTGCACCGACGCGTGGCCAGTGAACCAGTGACGTCACCACCGCGGTGCGCACGAGCGTCTCGGGAATGCCGTCGGCCTCGGTCACGACCACGAGCTCGCACTCCTGATACTTGCCGCGGCTCTTCGGCTCGCTCGCCCGCACGATTCTCACAGCACCACGCATCGAGTCCGCGAGGGGGTCGCCGAGCACCCGTTCGAGTTGGCGCGCCGCGTCATCGACCCAGTCCATTGCCCGAGCGTAACCGAGGGAGGGAGCTTCCTCGATGTGCGGGCTGCTCGACGGCGATGAGAGAAGCTCGACACTTCATTAAACGAAAGGTGGGGATGACCCTGAGGCTAGACCTGCCGGCGGAGGAGCGAAGCTGTCGCCCCGCCAGGATCAGGGTTGCGTCCAATAGCGTGGTGTACGGATCGGGTGGCCGCGTCGCTGTACACGTGGCGACGGTCACCGTGTGATCCTTCGAGAGAACTCTTCACATCCATCTCGAAAGGACCCCGACGATGACCGTCGCACCCCACGATATCGACCCTGCCCGTTTCCTCGAAGACCACGTCGCCCAAGCGTCCCCGGACCTGCTGCGGGAGATGCCCGGCACGTTCATCAACCAGCTGCGAGCTTCTTGCGCGGCTGTGCGAACTCGACGTGCGGGTGTCGGTTTGGCTCGTGCGCGGCATCCCCACCGAGAGGCGCGGCCCTTGTGCCTGTCTGCCCTCACGGACGCAGCCCTCCGAGACGGAGTCGCTCATCTCGTGATCGAACGTGACGCCTCGTTGGAGCGTGCCGATCGGCAGCTGATCGTCGCTGCGCTTCGAGCGCACCCCGCGTCAGACCTTCGGTACGAGCACGTGGCGCCGCAGGATAGGCCGTTGCTCTGGGTGAGCGATGCTGTTGCGGTGGTGCTACTCGAACGGTGGCGACTGGGTGCGGCGCGTCGAGGCCGTTGTCCAGGGGCGCGTCACCCGGCTGTAGAAACACGTGAGCCTGGCTCGTCATACCGTCCGGAAGACTGCCAGGCTCCGAGGGCTACTGCCCGCCGTACACGCGCTCAACGACCAGCCTCGAAAACCAGCGCTCACCAGGGAAAAGCAAAACCCCCGCCATGTAGAAGCTAGGCGAGGGTTTCTGGGATGACTGTAACGATCATCCGTGTGGCTCCGACGGGCGTCGATCCCGTGACCTCACGATTTTCAGTCGTGCGCTCTACCAACTGAGCTACAGAGCCGCATGGCGTCCGAAGATCGCCATGTCCTAGACGAAAGGCCCTGGGCTTCAACAGAAGACAAAGGGCCCGTCGCTCAGAGCGACCCTGACGGGACTTGAACCCGCGACCTCCGCCGTGACAGGGCGGCACGCTAACCAACTGCGCTACAGGGCCATGCTTGTTCAGTTGTGTTCCGGAGAGAGTGACCCCAACGGGATTCGAACCCGTGCTACCGCCGTGAAAGGGCGGCGTCCTAGGCCGCTAAACGATGGGGCCGAGCGAACCCGGAGGCTCATTCTTACCGACGCTCAAGCATACGCATCATCCCTCCGATTCGGAAATCGAGGGCGTGGGATGCCGACTCCACGCCGCGCCCGCGTCAGGATGGGACGCGCACGCCACCGCGCGACCAGAATCCCTGTCCACCTGGGCCGATATGGCGGATCTTGTAGTGTGGCGAGGGTCAACCCGTCTGATGGGGCTGTCGATATGAGTAAGGGGAGGGACGTGGAGCACGACGAGCCGGTCTTGCCGAGCGACTGCGGCTGTGCGCCCACCCCGCGCGAACACCGCGCGTTGCAGGGTCCGGTGAGCCGCCGCATGGCGCTCGGGCTTGGTGGCGTCGGCATCCTGAGCCTCGGCGCTCTGGGCCTCGCCATCGCGCCCACGGCGTTCGCCGCCGACTACCCCTCATGGGACGACGTACAGCGTGCGAAGAACGACGAGGCCGCGAAAGCCACGGAGGTCGCCCGCATTCAGGGACTCATCGCCTCGCTGCAGGCCGACGTCGCCGCCAAACAGGCCGAGGCCGATCGTCTCGCCGGCGAATACCTCGCGGCGCAAGAGGCTTTCGAGGCCGCCGCAGACAACGCCGCCTCGCTGCAGGCGCAGGCCGACGCCGAAGCCGAACGGGCACAGGCCACCGCGGAGAAGCTCGGCCGCCTCGCCGCCCAGCAGTATCGCGCCGGTGCCGACGATGCCGCGCTCGAGCTCTTCTTCTCCGGCTCGGCGGCCAGCGCCGACGACCTCCTCGCCAAGCTCGGCACGATGGACCGCCTCGTCGAAGCCAACCGCGGCGTCTACGCCGACGCGGTGAGTGCCCGCGACAACGCCACGAACCTCTACAACCAGGCGCAGGTCGCCCGGGACGAGCGCGATCGCCTGCAGAAAGAGGCCGAGCAGAAGATGGTCGCCGCGCAGGATGCCGCGGTGGCCGCTCAGGCGGCCCTGGACGCCCAGACCGAGAACCTCGGCACCCTGCAGGCCCAGCTGGCGGCCCTTCAGGACACCACCACAAAGACGATCGCCGACTACCAGGCCGGCGTCGAAGCCGCCCGCAAGGCCGAAGAGGCGCGCAAGGCTGCAGAAGCGGAAGCGCGCCGCAAGGCTGCCGAAGACGCCGCTGCTGCCGCCGCTGCCAGCAGCGGCGGCAGCCGCAGTGCTGGAGGCGGTGGTGGTACCGGCGGCGAGGCTGGGACCGGCGATTGGGTGCGCCCCACCTCCGGCTACATCAGTTCCTGGTTCGGAAACCGGGGCACCATCTGCGGCAACGGCGTGTGCGTCACCGGTCACCGCGGCATCGACTTCGCGACCGCGTGCTGGTCGCCCATCTATGCGGTCACTTTCGGTCGTGTCGTCTATGCCGCCTGGGGGGAGGGGTGGGGCAACTACATCAAGGTCGACCACGGCGACGGCACCATCACGGGTTACGCCCACATCGCCAACGGCGGCTACAACGTCAGCTATGGCCAGAGCGTCAGCCGCGGGCAACTCATCGCTTACGTCGGCAACACCGGTGCCTCGACCGGCTGCCACCTCCACTTCGAGGTCTACGAGGGCGGCGTCCGCGTCGACCCCGCACCCGTGTTGCTGCAGCACGGCGTCAACGTCTACTGACCGCGACGATTGCTCAGATGGTCTTCGGTGCGTGGCCCTCGCCCTGCGTCGCAGTCTGGTGACCTTCCTCCTGGAAACGCTGGAACGCTTCCGCGACCAGGCGCTCGGCCACGGCGGCGTCCGCCCACTCGTCCACCTTGACCCACTTGCCGGGCTCGAGGTCCTTGTAGTGTTCGAAGAAGTGGGTGATTTCGCCCTTGGTCCAGTCGTCGAGGTCACCGACGTCCTGGATGTGCGCCCAGCGCGGGTCTTTCGCCAGCACCGCGACGACCTTGTCGTCCCCGCCGGCCTCGTCGAGCATCTTCAGCACGGCAACGGGGCGTACCTTCGCCATGACTCCGGGGTACAGGTCGCGGTCGAGCAGCAGCAGCACGTCCAGCGGGTCGCCGTCCTCGCCGAGGGTGTCCTCGAAGAACCCGTAGTTGGCGGGATAGCCCATCGGCGTGAACAGCACGCGGTCCAGGAACACGCGGCCGGTGCCGTGGTCGACCTCATACTTGACGCGGCTGCCCCGCGGGATCTCGATGACGGCGTCGTACGCGCCCATGTTTGCTCCTTCGGAAGAACGGGTGGATACCGCGAAACAGCCTACTCGGGGGAGGTCCTGCGTAACTCCGCCTGAATGGGCGCGAAACCGGCCGGTGGAGGCGGTGGAAGCGATCTGAGCAGGAGTTGTGCAGATCGCAGCGCGGCTAGCGTGGGTGGGGTGGAGCCCCGTCCGAGCCTCGCCCCCGCTGTCGCCGAGATCCGCCGCGCCGTGCGCCTCGCGCTCGAAGGTCGCACGGCCCCGGTCGTGATCGGTCTGTCCGGCGGGGCGGACTCCCTCGCGCTGACCGCGGCCGTCGCTTCCGAGGCGCCGAAGCTCGGCGTCGCGGCGTCGGCCGTGGTCGTGGACCACGGGCTGCAGCCCGGTTC
>NZ_JBASZT010000294.1:0-1970 GCF_049661145.1 Microbacterium sp. | reverse complement strand
GCGCCGCGCGCCAGCGCGGGTCGCACCGGGCTACTCGACGAGCCCGCGGATGTCGTCGGCGGTCAGAGTGCCGGGCTCGAACGCTCCACCCTCATCGAGGACGCGCGAGAACAGCTGGGACTTGACCGCCTTCAGTTCCATCACCTTCTGCTCGATCGTCCCCCGCGCGACCATCCGGTACACGACGACGGGGCGTGTCTGTCCGAGCCGGTGCGTGCGGTCGATCGCCTGCGCCTCGACGGCGGGATTCCACCACGGGTCGAGAAGTACGACATAGTCCGCCTCGACGAGGTTGAGCCCGAAGCCGCCCGCCTTCAACGACACGAGGAACACCGGCGCCGTCCCCGACCGGAAGTCGTCGATCACCCGTTGCCGGTTCGTCGTGCTGCCGTCGAGGTACGCATAGTCGAGCCCCGCCGCCGTCACCGCCTCGCGCGCTCGCGACAGGAACCGGGTGAACTGGCTGACCACCAACACGCGGTGCCCCTCGGCATCCGCCTCGGTCAACAATTCCACGAGGGCTTCCAGTTTCGCCGACGGCGCCTCGCCCTCGTCGACGAGCGCCGGATCGAGCGCGAGCTGACGCAGCAGTGTCAGGGTCCGGAAGATCTGGAAGCCGTTGCCCGCCATATCGTCCACGAGCCCCAGCAGCTTCTGCCGCTCACGCTGCAACCGACGATCGTAGAGCTTGCGGTGCGCCGGGTGGAGGTCGAGCTCGAGGACCTGCTCCTGCTTGGCGGGAAGCTCCGCCGCGACGAGATCCTTCGTCCGCCGCAGCAGGAACGGGCGCACCCGTCGCTGCAGCGTCGCGAGGCGCTCCGCGTCGCCCTCGCGCTCGATGGGGGTGCGGTAGAACTCCGTGAAGTGCGTCCGCGCCCCCAGCAGTCCGGGGCACGCGAGCGAGACGAGCGCCCAGAACTCGAGGAGATTGTTCTCCAGCGGGGTACCCGTGACGGCGAGAGTGAACGGCACATCGAGCGAGCGCGCCGCGCGATACCCCTGAGACGCCGCATTCTTGATCTGCTGCGCCTCGTCGAGGATGAGCCCCGACCAGCCGATGCCGCGGTACTGCTCCGCTTCGATGCGGAACAGCGCGTAGCTCGTGACGACGACGTGCGCGCCGGCGACATGGTCGGCGAGGGACGTGCCCCGCCGCTTCTCGGTCGCCTCGACGGTCCGCACCACGAGGTCGGGCGCGAAGCGCGCGCACTCGGCAGCCCAGTTGCCCACAACGCTGGTGGGGGCGACGACCAGGAAGGGCGCCAGCTCGGCATCCTCGAGTCGCGCCCGCTCCATCATCGCGATGGTCTGCACGGTCTTGCCGAGGCCCATGTCGTCGGCGAGCACCCCGCCGAGCCCGTTCGTGCGCAGGAACTCGAGCCACGACAGCCCCGCCACCTGGTAGTCACGCAACTGCGCGCGCAGCGTCGGCGGTGGTTCGACGGGTGCGAGCGAAGCGGATGCCGACAGGGACTGCACCTTCAGCCACCACTGCGCCTCGTGAGCGGTGACGATGCCGAGCTCGCCGAGTTCGTCCCACAGGTCGAGTTGATAGCGGCTGATCGCGGGACTGTCGATCGGACGGTCGGAGAGGGCGCTGGCCTCGGCGATGATCTCCCGCAGCCGCTGCAGCTCGGGATCGTCGAGCGGGAAGTACGTGCCGCTCGGGAGGACGAGGATCGGCTCGTCGCGCGCGAGCGCCGTGAACAGTTCCGCGAAATCGACCGCCTCGCCGTCGATCGTGACGGTGACGTGCAGATCGAGCCAATCGTTGTCACGCGCCTGACCGTCCACCGAAACGACCGGCGCGCTCGTGGCGGCGCGGTAGTCGGGGGCGGTGGCGTTCTCGGTGATCCGCAGACCCTCGACCTCGCGCAGCCGCGGCAGCACTTCGGCGACGAAGATCGCCGTCGCCGTCGCCCCGAGCACGCGGTCGCGCAGGTCGTGCGCGTCATAGCGCGGGGCGGATG
>NZ_JBASZT010000293.1:0-4183 GCF_049661145.1 Microbacterium sp. | reverse complement strand
GGGCTCGCCGGTCCGACCGCGCTGGTGTGGCGCCTGACCAGGGGTGCGATCGCCGGCTGGGTCGTCGGCGGCCTGATCACCGGGCTGCTCACGACGACGCTGGCGACGTTCGTGGATGCCATCGGCACGGACAACCCCGAGATCGAGGACACCCTTCGGCAGATCGGTGGCGGGGGCACCGTCGAGCAGTCCCTCATCGCGACGTTCTTCACGATGCTCGGAGTGATCGCCGCGTGCTGCGCCGTCCAGGTCGTCGCGCGAGCGCGTCAAGAAGAGGTGCACGGCACGGCCGAGCCCGTGCTCACGGCACCCGTGGAGCGGCTGCGGTGGCTCGGCGGGTATCTGCTCGTGGCGTTCACCGCCGTCGTGCTCATCAGCGCGGCCGGGATCGCCGGGGCTGCCGCGGGGCTTGCCGGAGTGAACGGCGACTGGTCGCTCATGACCGACGTCGTCGTCAGCGGCACCGGACAGATCGCCGCGGCATCCGTCTTTCTCGTTCTGACGGCCCTCGCGTTCGTGCTCGCGCCGCGTCTGACGATCCCGCTCGGCTGGCTGCTCGTGCTGGTCGGGACGACCCTCGGCCTCTTCGGCCCGCTGTTCGGCTTTCCGGACGCACTCACACGGCTTGCCCCCATGGCCGTCACACCGCAGGTGGACGGCGACGCGCTGGACGTGCGGGGACTGTGGTGGCTCGTCGGGGTGAGCGTCGCGGGCGCGGCGGCCTCGCTCGGGCTGATGCGGCGGCGGGAAGTCGCGGTCGGCGCATGATCGAGCAGCACGCCGGCACCGAGCCGGCCGAACAGGCGGCGTCGCTGCTCACCGTCGCCGGGATGCCGCGCATGCCGGCTCGCGTCATGATGGCCCTCGTCGGAGCGCCGGACGAGGGCTACACGGCGGTGCAGCTCGCCGACCGGCTCGGCGTGTCGGCGGCGGCGGTGTCGGGCGCCGTGCGTTACCTCGTCTCGATGCGCTTCATCGACCGCATCTCGCGGCCGGGCGACCGCCGCGATCGCTACGACCTGACACATGACGCGTGGTCCGGGATGATCACCTCCTCGGCGCCGCTGTACGCACAGCTGGCGGCCGCGATGGAACGGATCGCCGACGAGAACGCGGGCGCCCCGGCATCCGTCGCCCGCGCACGCGACGTCGCCGACTTCCTGCGCTATCTCGCAGAGCGGATGCCGGGGCTCGCCGACGAGTGGCGTGCCGCGCGCTCGCCGCGGTGACCCGCTCCCTCCCGCCTCGCCTCTTTCTCGCCGAGCAGGCCGGTTGCTGCCGACCGGGGCGGTTATTGTCGCCTCACAACCGGCCCGGTCGGCACGAACCGGCACACTCGGCGGCGGCTGCGTGAGATCGGATACCGTCGAGGAGTGACCGAGCAGACCTACACCGTGGCCACCGACGGCGCGTGCAAGGGCAATCCGGGGCCGACGGGGTGGGCGTGGGTCGGCGAGGACGGGCAGTGGGCCGCGGGGGCGATCCCGGTAGGAACGAACAACATCGGCGAGCTCATGGGGCTGCTGAAGGCGATCGAGGACCACGCCGACGTCGCGCGCCTCGTCGTGCAGGCCGACTCGAAGTACGCGATCGACACCTACTCCTCGTGGATGGATGCCCACCGCCGCCGCGGCTGGAAGACCTCGACGGGTGCGCCGACGAAGAACCGCGACCTGCTCGAACAGCTGATCACCGCGCGCGACGCGCGCCGCGCGGCGGGCCTCCCCGACGTCGTGCTGGAGCACGTGCGCGGGCACCGCGGGCACGTGCTGAACGAGTGGGCCGACGAGCGGGCCGTGCGTGGAGCAGAACACGCCGCCGCTGGTACCGCTTCGGCGTGGTCGTCGCTCGGCGGTCTGCACCCGGTGCTCGACGTCAGCGCCGCGCCGACGCGCAAGGCGCGCTGATGCCAATGTCGCGCGACATGACCCAGACTCTCTCACCCGACGGCGCGGCAGCGCCACGGAAAAGCTGACCCGGGGCTCACGGACCGCATCCCGGAGGCTACTCGGTGACGCCCTCGTACAGGCCGATGCGATTGCCGTCGGGGTCGACGATGACCGCCCACCAGCTCGTCTCGCTGATGTTCTGCTTCGGTTCGGCGACCGAGCCCCCCGAGGCCTCGGCCTTCGCGATCGCGTCGTCGATCGAGTCGACCTCGACGTACGACAGCGGCTGTGTGGACGTCTCGTCCCGCAGGACGAACCCGCCGCCGCTGATCTCGTTCGGGGCCTGCCACATCGGGTAGCCCTCGTAGCCGGGGACCTCGGCGATCTGCCAGCCGAACAGGCCGGCGTAGAACTCTCCGCCCGTCTTCAGATCCGAGACCGGGATGTCGATGTGGGTGATGTCTCCGTGCGCCATGGCGGCTCCCTTCGTCGGGTGTTCGCGGCCAGTCTGCGCCGCGGCGGCGGTGGCGGCAAGGGGGTGACGCTGCCAGAACTCCACCGATCCGTGCGCACAAACACCGTCGAAACGGTTCGATCGACCTCCCGGTCACCGGATTGGTGGAGTTCGGGCCGCCCGGCAGCTCAGGGCGTCGCGGCGAGCAGCTCCTCGAGGCGGTCGAGCGCGGGCCGCTGGCCCTTGACGAGGCGGCGGCGTGCGTCGGCCACCGGCATCCACTCGGCACGGTCGACCTCGGGGAACGAGCGCCTGCGGCCCGACCGCGGCGGCCACTCCAGCTCGAACTCGCCGTAGACGAAGCGGGGGTCGGATGCCGCGAACCCCGCGCCGTCGGCGACGAACACCGTCACCCGCTTGCCCGAGGAATAGGCGAAGGTTCCGAGCTCGGCGAAGTCCGCCTCGGGAGGCTCGACGCCGAGCTCCTCGCGGAACTCGCGCTTCGCGGCCGCGAGGGCTGCCTCCTCGCCCGCGTCGTATTCCCCCTTGGGAATGGACCAGGCGCCGTCGTCCTTCGCGGTCCAGTGGGGACCACCCATGTGCGCGATGAGCACCGACACGCCGCCGACCGGATCCAGCCGGAACAGCAGGATGCCGGCGCTCGTGACCGCCATGCGCCGCCCACCCGCCTGCCTAAGACCCCGGCCCGCGCTCGGTCAGCCCCGCTCGCCCGGCCGCCCCTTCGGCGAGACGGCGTAGGTCTCCTCGGCATCCGTCACCGCGACGGGAGCCAGCGCATCGTCGATCGCGTCGAGCACGTCCGCGCCGAGCACGACGCCCGATGCCTTGACCGAGTCCTCGAGCTGTTCCGGCCGCGACGCGCCCACGAGCGCGGCGGCGACGTTCGGATTCTGCAGCACCCACGCGATCGCCAGCTGCGGCATCGTGAGCCCGGCCTCGGCTGCGATCGGCTTCAGCTTCTGCACCGCTTCGAGCACGTCGTCGCGCAGGAACCGCTTGATGAAGGTCGCGCCGCTCTTCTCGTCGGTCGCCCGCGAACCGGCGGGCACCGGCTGCCCGGGCAGGTACTTGCCGCTGAGTACGCCCTGCGCCATGGGCGACCACACGATCTGCGAGATGCCGAGCTCTTCGCTCGCGGGGACGACCTTGCCCTCGATGACGCGCCACAGCGCGGAGTACTGCGGCTGGTTCGAGACGAGCTGGAAGTGCAGCTCCTTCGCCAGCGCGTGGCCCTCGCGCAACTGCTCCGCGGTCCACTCGCTGACTCCGATGTACATCGCCTTGCCCTGCCGGACGATGTCGGCGAAGGCCTGCATCGTCTCCTCGAGGGGCGTCTGGTAGTCGAAGCGGTGCGCCTGGAAGAGGTCGACGTACTCGACGTTCAACCGCTTCAGCGATCCATGGATGCCGTCGAAGATGTGCTTGCGCGAGAGACCCTGGTCGTTCGGTCCCTTGTTGCCGATCGGCCAGTACACCTTCGTGAAGACCTCATAGTCGGTGCGGTCGAGACCCTTCAGCGCCTCGCCGAGCACGACCTCTGCGGCCGTGTTCGCGTACGTGTCCGCCGTGTCGAACGACGTGATGCCGAGGTCGAGCGCCTTATGGACCGTCGCGATCGCCGCCTCGTTCGCGACCTGCGACGCGTGCGTCACCCAGTTGCCGTACGTGATCTCCGAGACCTTGAATCCGCTGTTGCCGAGATAGCGATAGTTGACCATCCCTCCACGCTACCCGCCAGGGAACACCTCGCGGCCGAGAGCGACAATCGGCTGGGGCCCGGGCCGGGCGGACGGGGGCCGGGGTCCGGGCGGACGGGGGC
>NZ_JBASZT010000292.1:0-11815 GCF_049661145.1 Microbacterium sp. | reverse complement strand
GCGCCGCGCGCGCCGCGCCCGCGGCGCCCAGGAGTCGCTCGCGCAGATCGTGCTCGGGTTCGAATCGGTGATCGTGTTCCTCGGCGGGCTGGCCGCCTACGGCCTCGCCGCGCTGCCGGAAGCGATTCCGCAGTGGTGGGGCATCGTCGTCGGCGCCGCTGCTGCCGTGCTCATGATCGCGACAACGGCGGTCGTGCGGTACCGCTGGGGGATCGCGCTGGGGTGGGCGTGGCAGGTCATCGTCGTGCTCGGCGGGTTCGTCGTACCGGCGATCGCCATCGTCGGCCTGCTTTTCGGTGCCATCTACGCGTATGCAACGATCAAGGGTGGAGCGCTGGACCGTCGCAATGCGCAGCGCACCCCGCCGAACGAGATGACCCCACCGCACGCGACGAATGGAGACTGACATGCCCACCGAAGAGACGCTCGTCCTGGTCAAGCCCGACGGGGTGGCGCGCGGCCTCACCGGAGCGATCCTCGCGCGCATCGAAGCCAAGGGCTACACGCTCGTGGACATCAAGCTCGTCGAGGCCGACCGTGACCTGCTCGAGCAGCACTACGCCGAGCACGTCGGCAAGCCCTTCTTCGAGCCGCTGATCGAGTTCATGCTGTCCGGACCTTCTGTCGCCATCCGCCTCGCGGGGAACCGGGTGATCGAGGGCTTCCGTTCCCTCGCCGGCACGACCGACCCGACGACGGCGGCGCCCGGGACGATCCGGGGCGACCTCGGACGCGATTGGGGCGTCAAGGTGCAGCAGAACCTCGTCCACGGCAGCGACAGCCCCGAGTCCGCCGCGCGTGAGCTCGCGATCTGGTTCTAGACCCTCGACTCACAACCACACGTCGATGAGCTGCGGGATCGCGTTCAGGCGCAGCT
Source organism: Microbacterium sp. (assembly GCF_049661145.1). Classification (GTDB taxonomy): domain Bacteria; phylum Actinomycetota; class Actinomycetes; order Actinomycetales; family Microbacteriaceae; genus Microbacterium. The sequence continues at coordinate 10,938 of NZ_JBASZT010000292.1, read as the reverse complement.
GCGCGAGCAGCAGGACGATTCCGTAGGTCCCGAGTGCCATGAGCGGTACCCATGGCGCAAGCGCGACGCCCACCGACCGGACCCGCGGGGAACCTGAGACCACGCCCGAGCGGAGCAGGTGGACGGCGACCGCGTAGAAGGTCGGGATCGTGATGAGCCACGTGACCATGCACCACGGGCACAGCGTGCCGAGCACGTAGATGCTCTGGGAGATGAGCCACAGCACGAACCCGAACGCGAACGTGATCCCGAGGAAGAACGCCCACCAGAACCATCGTGCGAAGCGCGCTCCCGCGAGCACGGCCATTCCCACGACGATCGGCGGGACCCAGCCGGTGAGTCCCAGGATCGGGTTCGGGAACCCGAACACGCTGCCCTGCGGCGAGTTCAGGTTCGCGGTGCACTGCACGACGATGCTGAAGTCGCACGAGGCCGCGACTCCAGGCTCGGCATAGGCATGGAACTTCTCGAGCGTCAGCGCGAAGGCGGCGATCCATCCGATGACGCCCGCGACGACGAGCCAGACGGCCAAGACGAAGGGGCGGGCGGCGATCGTGCGATCCGGCATGAACGCGATTATCCCATCCGCATCTGTGCGCCCCTGGACGATCCGGTGACGTCGCCTCCGCACAGTCATCGGGTGAAAGTGCGATAATGGTGGCCGATGCTCCGCGGCCGCGCCGCGAACGGCATCGCCGCAGACTTCGGGCGATGAACGCCCTTCGCAGCACGAGCCCCGCCAGGGAGCGGGTGAGGTTGCAGACCGAGTGAGTTCGCGGCTCCCCAGAACCTGGGTGGCGCCGCCAGATTTCGCCAGACGGCCCGCGGAGCCGTCGGCTAGGAGTAAGCCAGAGATGGCCGATGAGCACAACCAACAGCCCGCTGACACCCACGAAGAGCACACACTGACGCCGAACGATACCGAGGAGCCGGGCGTCGAGACCATCGACGACGTGCAGATCGAGCTCTCGGCGGATGTCGTCTCGGCGGATGCCGAGGTGGATCTCGCCGCAGCGCCAGCTGCCCTCGACGTCGCCGAGATCGTCGCTGTGGTGGCGGTTCCCGAGGAACCGGCCACGGCGGTGAGTCTTGGTCTGCTTCCGGCCGAGTTCGTCTCGTCCGTGTCGACTCAGCTCGTCTTCTACGCGCCCGAGGTCACGCCGCTGCCTGCGCGGCCGGGCGCTGCCCCCGAGGACCGCGACGACCAGGATGACGCCTTCGGTCAGAACGCGTCGAGTTCGCGCCGGCGCAATCGTCGTCGCGGCGGCAGTGCCGCGGCATCCGACACCGACGACTCGAACTCGGCGGGACAGGGCGGCCAGAACGCGCCACGGCGTCGCGCCGTCGAGCTCATCACCGAGCCCCAGCGCATCAAGGGTTCGACGCGGCTCGAGGCGAAGAAGCAGCGTCGCAGGGACGGTCGCGAGGCCGGGCGCCGACGCACCGTGGTGACCGAGGCCGAGTTCCTCGCGCGCCGCGAAGCCGTGGACCGTGTGATGATCGTCCGTTCCAAGAACGGCCGCATCCAGATCGCCGTCCTCGAGGACGATGTCCTCGTCGAGCACTACGTCGCCCGCAGCCAGGAGTCCTCGCTGATCGGCAATGTCTACCTCGGCCGCGTGCAGAACGTGCTGCCGTCGATGGAGGCGGCGTTCGTCGACATCGGCCGTGGCCGCAATGCCGTCCTGTACTCCGGTGAGGTGGACTGGGATGCCGTGGAGACGGGCAACCAGCCGCGGCGCATCGAACTGGCGCTCAAGAGCGGCGACCGGGTGCTCGTCCAGGTGACGAAGGATCCGGTCGGGCACAAGGGTGCGCGATTGACGAGCCAGATCTCGCTGCCCGGCCGTTACCTGGTGTATGTGCCCGGCGGTGCGATGAACGGGATCTCGCGCAAGCTTCCCGACACCGAGCGCGCACGGCTGAAGCGCATCCTCAAGGAGGTGCTGCCCGAGTCGAGCGGCGTCATCGTCCGCACCGCCGCGGAAGGTGCGACCGAGGAGCAGCTGACTCGCGACGTGCAGCGGCTCACCAGCCAGTGGGAGCACATCGCCGGTCAGGTCGAGACGGTGCCGGCGCCGACGCTCCTGCACTCCGAGCCCGATCTGCTCGTCAAGATCGTTCGCGACGTGTTCAACGAGGACTTCTCGAAGATGCTCATCCAGGGCGAGGATGCGCACCAGACGATCGCCGCGTACCTCGCCGGCGTCGCCCCCGATCTGCTCGACCGCATCGAGAAGTACGAAGAGGAGCAGGATCCCTTCGATCGCTTCCGGGTGACGGAGCAGATCGAGAAGGCGCTGGACCGCAAGGTCTGGCTGCCCTCGGGCGGCTCGCTCGTGATCGACCGCACCGAGGCGATGACCGTCGTCGACGTCAACACCGGCAAGTTCGTCGGCTCCGGAGGCAACCTGGAGGAGACCGTCACCAAGAACAACCTCGAGGCCGCGGAAGAGATCGTCCGGCAGCTCCGCCTACGCGACATCGGCGGAATCATCGTCGTGGACTTCATCGATATGGTGCTGGAGTCAAACCGTGACCTCGTGCTGCGTCGCCTCGTCGAGTGCCTCAGCCGCGATCGCACGAAGCACCAGGTCGCCGAGGTCACCTCTCTCGGGCTCGTGCAGATGACACGCAAGAAACTCGGCCTGGGGCTGCTCGAGACCTTCAGTGAGCCGTGCGAGGTGTGCGCCGGTCGCGGTGTCATCGTCCATCACGATCCGGTCGTGAAACACCGCGGAGTGCAGCAGCAGTCGACCGGCGGCCGACGCCCGCGGCAGAGCGTCCCCAGCGGCGCGAACGGCAACGGTGGCACGCATGTCATCACAGAGGGCGCGAAGTCTGCGCTCGCGCAGATCGCGGCATCCACCATCCATGCCCAGGAGACGCCCGCCGCCGAGCCCGCACCTGTGGAGAGTGCGCCGGCCGTCATCGTCGCGCCGGAGCCGATCATCGAACACTCCGATCGCCTCGATCGCCCGAAGAAGCCGCGCAAGAAGCGCGCAGACGGTGTCGGCTCAGGGGAGAAGACCGAGAAGGATCTCCTCCTCGACTCCGTCCTCAACGCCTTGCCGGAACCCAAGGCGCCCGGTCAGGGGCGCGGCCGCCGTCGCGTGACGACGGCGGCGCTCAGCGGTACGCCGGTCTCCGCGACACCGGAGCGCACGGACTCCTAGCCCGCGGACTCCTCGCGCACGACTCCTAGTGCCGGCCCCGCTCCCGCGCTCTCACGCGGAGCCCGGAGGCGATGAGGCGCCGGACGAGCTCGTGCCCCGTCACGTGCTGTGCCCCGGCCGCGATGAGCCGGGGCACGGCCTCCTCCGGCACGTCGTAGTGGTCGAGGTCGAAGGCGCGCCGGGGGATGCCGCCCGCCTCGGCGAACGCGTGGAGTTCGCCCAGGTCGGTGTCGCTGATCAGATGCGCCCACAGGCGGCCGTGAGCGGGCCACCGCGGATCGTCGACGAGGATGGCCATGTCGAGAGTCTAGGTCGCGCCCCGACACGCGCTCCGCATGCTTTTGCCGATGGCCGCGGCATCCGGTAAAGTAGAACCTTGGTGCGTCGAGTTCCGCCTCCGCATCGAGAACCGAGCAGGACTTTCGGGGCGTGCTCGTCCCATGAAGACAGCCGGAGCTGTGTGCTCCGCAGAAGAAAAACAGGTGTGAAGTGGTTTACGCAGTTGTGCGCGCCGGCGGCCGGCAGGAGAAGGTGGAGGTCGGCACGATCGTGGTTCTCGACCGTCAGCAGGCGAAGATCGGCGACGAGCTCGAGTTGCCCGCCGTGCTGTTCGTCGACGGCGACACTGTGACGACCGACGCCGCAGGGCTCGCGAAGGTGACCGTGACCGCCGAGGTTCTCGGTGAGGAGCGCGGCCCGAAGATCGTGATCCAGAAGTTCAAGAACAAGACCGGTTACAAGAAGCGCCAGGGTCACCGTCAGGACCTCACGCGCGTCAAGATCACCGGTATCAAGTAAGCCAGGGAGACGCAGACATGGCACACAAGAAGGGCGCAAGCTCCACCCGCAACGGCCGTGACTCCAACGCGCAGCGACTGGGCGTGAAGCGCTTCGGCGGTCAGACCGTCAGCGCCGGCGAGATCATCGTCCGTCAGCGCGGCACGCACTTCCACCCGGGTGTGAACGTGGGCCGCGGCGGCGACGACACGCTGTTCGCGCTCGCCTCGGGCGCTGTCGAGTTCGGCAGCAAGGGCGGCCGCAAGGTTGTCAACATCGTCGCGGCGACGGAGTGACCGCAAGCTCAGGAACCGCAGCGGTTCATCGTTGGTGAGGGGCGGGCTTCGGCTCGCCCCTCACTGCTAATTCGAAAGTCTCGCATCCCCGGGGCGGACTTTCTCGCCCCACGGCGCGGCAGCCCCCTGAAAAGCCCTCTCGTCAGGAGACCGATATGGTGACGTTCGTCGACCGGGTGACGCTCCACCTGCGCGCCGGCCGCGGCGGGAACGGCTGCGTGTCGGTGCGCCGCGAGAAGTTCAAGCCGCTCGCCGGCCCCGATGGCGGCAACGGCGGCCACGGCGGCGACGTCGTGCTCGTCGCTGACCCGCAGGTGACGACGCTTCTCTCCTACCACCACTCGCCGCACCGCTCCGCCGGCAACGGCGGCTTCGGCATGGGCGATAATCGGTCGGGCGCCGCGGGGGAGGGCCTCGAGCTTCCCGTCCCGGTCGGCACCGTTGTGAAGGATGCCGACGGCGAGACCCTCGCGGACCTGGTCGTCCCCGGCACTCGTTTCGTGGTCGCCCCCGGCGGCCAGGGCGGCCTGGGAAACGCCGCGCTCGCGAACCCCAAACGCAAGGCTCCTGGCTTCGCCCTGCTCGGCACGCCCGGGTGGGAGGGCGACGTCCAGCTGGAGCTGAAGACCGTCGCTGACGTGGCCCTCGTGGGCTTCCCCTCCGCCGGCAAGTCGAGTCTCATCGCCGCGATCTCGGCGGCGCGCCCCAAGATCGCCGATTACCCGTTCACGACGCTGCACCCGAATCTCGGTGTCGTGCAGGCAGGAGAGACTCGCTTCACCGTCGCCGATGTGCCGGGCTTGATCGAGGGGGCCAGCGAGGGCAAAGGCCTCGGTCTGGAGTTCCTCCGCCACGTCGAGCGCTGCACGGCTCTCGTCCACGTGCTCGACTGCGCGACGCTCGAACCCGGTCGCGACCCGCTGAGCGATCTCGAGGTCATCCTCGAGGAGCTCGCGAACTACCCGGTGCCCGACGGTCAGGTGCCGCTGCTCGATCGTCCGCAGTTGGTGGCGTTGAACAAGGTGGACGTCCCCGAAGCGAAAGACCTCGCCGAACTCGTACGTGGCGACCTCGAGGAGCGCGGCTTCCGCGTCTTTGAGATCTCCACCGTCAGTCATGAGGGTCTGCGCCCCCTCACCTTCGCGCTGGGCGACATCGTCGCCCGCCACCGCGCCGAGCAGGCTGCGGCACCCGCCGCGGAGCGCATCGTCATCCGCCCGCGTGGCGCGGAGCGCGACTTCGAGATTCGCGTTGAGGGCGGCACCTACGGCAGCGTGTACCGCATCCTCGGTGACAAGCCCGTCCGGTGGGTGCAGCAGACCGACTTCCAGAACGAAGAGGCGGTCGGCTTCCTTGCCGACCGGCTGGAGAAGCTGGGTGTCGAGGACGAGCTGTACCGCGCCGGGGCGGTCGCCGGTTCCACCGTCGTGATCGGTTCCGGCGACGGGATCGTGTTCGACTGGCATCCTTCGCTGTCCTCCGCCGCGGAGCTCATGACCGCGCCGCGCGGCACCGACCCCCGCCTCGACCTGAGCACCCGCCGCACGACTTCGCAGCGCCGTGAGCGCTACCACGAGCGTATGGACGCCAAGGCAGATGCGCGCGCCGAGCTCGAGGCCGAGCGGCGCGGCGTTCACGTTGCCGATGCAGACGGCTGGAATGACGACGGAGAGGAGTGAGCGTGCAGAGCAGGAGCGAGCTCGCGGGAGCCCGGCGTGTCGTGGTCAAGGTCGGTTCGTCATCTATCAGTGGTGAGAACGTCCACAAGATCCAGACGATCGTCGAGGGACTCGCCGCCGCGCACGCGCGGGGTACCGAGGTCGTGCTGGTCTCGTCCGGAGCGATCGCGACCGGCATGCCCTACCTGTCGCTCGACGAGCGACCCGTCGACCTCGCCACGCAGCAGGCGGCGGCGGCCGTCGGCCAGAATGTCCTGATCTACCGGTATCAGGGTGCGTTGCGACCCTTCCAGATCGTCGCGGGGCAGGTGCTGCTCACGGCCGGTGACCTCGAGAACACGACCCATCGCTCCAACGCGCGTCGCGCCATGGAGCGACTGCTGGCTCTGCGGATCCTCCCGATCGTCAACGAGAACGACACCGTTGCGACTCACGAGATCCGATTCGGCGACAACGATCGCCTCGCCGCGCTCGTCGCGGGGCTCATCGGCGCCGACGCGCTGGTGCTGCTCAGCGACATCGAGGCCCTGTACACGCGCCCGCCCTCCGAGCCCGGCGCCCGGCCCATAGACACGGTCGCGTACGGCGACGACCTCAGCCGATTCGAGTTCGGGGCGACGGTCGTCAACAGCGTCGGCACGGGGGGCGCAGCGACGAAGGCGTCCGCGGCGCGGCTTGCGGCGGCATCCGGCATCGGTGTGCTCGTCACCAGCGCCGACCTCGTCGATCACGCGCTGTCCGGTGCGCCGATCGGCACGTGGTTCGCGCCGAATCCGGATGTCGTGCCGACATCAGCGACCACACCGGTGCGCACGAAGGCCTGACGCCGCCGCGCGCCCGAACTGCATCGCCGCGGTGCGCGCACCGACTTGCCGCGATTGGTGGTCTCGGGCCCGCGGTTGCGGCGGCATCCGGCAAGTCGTAGGCGCAGTCAGCATCCCTTGGACGAGCCCACTCGGTAGACTGGCCGGATGACCACGACCATCGCCGCGACCGCGCAGGAGCGCCTGGAGCGTGCCCATGAGGCCGCGCGCAGCGTTGCACTGTTGACGGATGCCGAGAAGGCCGACGCGCTGCGGGCCATCGCCGACGCGATCGACGCGGCGACGTCCGAGATCGTCGCCGCCAACGCCGATGATCTGGCGCGCGGCCGGGAGACAGGCCTCTCTGCGGGACTGCTCGACCGGTTGCGACTCGATGCCGCCCGTGTCGCAGCACTTGCGGCAGCGGTGCGCGACGTCGCGGCTCTGCCCGATCCCGTCGGTCGTGTGCTCGAGGAGCGGACGTTGCTGAACGGCGTCCGGCTGCAGAAGGTCTCGGTGCCGTTCGGCGTCGTGGGGTCGATCTACGAGGCTCGTCCCAACGTGACGGTCGACATCGCGGCACTCGCTCTGCGCGCTGGCAACACCGTGGTCCTGCGCGGCGGCACGGCGGCGCAATCCACCAACGCGACCCTCGTGGCGGTCATGAGGGACGCGCTGGCCGCGCGCGGTATCGATCCCGAAGCGATTCAGACCGTCGATGATTTCGGCCGTGACGGCGCCCACGCGCTGATGCAGGCTCGGGGACTGGTCGACGTTCTCGTGCCGCGGGGGAGTGCGGGGCTGATCGAGACCGTCGTCACCCAGTCGGCCGTGCCCGTCATCGAGACGGGCGCCGGGGTCGTGCACATCGTGCTCGACTCGACAGCGCCGCTCGAGTGGGCGGAGCACATCGTCGTCAACGCAAAGGCGCAGCGCCCGAGCGTGTGCAACGCCGTCGAGACCGTGCTCGTGCTGCGTGACGCCGCCGAGCGGCTGATCCCTCCCGTGGCGGCGGCGCTGCAGGACGCCGGGGTGACGATCCACGGCGACGACACCGTCCGGGCGCTGGTCGCAGGTGCCGTGCCCGCGACGGATGCCGACTGGTCGACCGAGTACATGAGCCTGGACGTGTCGATGCGCGTCGTTGACGACCTCGATGAGGCGCTGGCGCACATCCGTCGGTACTCGACCCACCACACCGAGTCGATCATCACCGCGGATGATGCCCGCGCCGAGAGGTTCCTCGCCGAGGTCGACTCCGCGGTCGTCATGGCCAATGCCTCCACGCGCTTCACCGACGGCGGGGAGTTCGGATTCGGAGCCGAAGTCGGCATCTCCACGCAGAAGCTCCACGCCCGCGGGCCTATGGGGTTGCCGGAGCTGACGAGCACGAAGTGGCTTGCGCGGGGTGCCGGGCAGATCCGCGCCTGACCGCCTAAACTGAGACCACCTGAAACGAACGGAGTCCGCATGACCTTCGCCACCATCGTCGCCCTGGCAGCGTCTGAGGCCGAGCATCATGGCAACGTGCAAGCGGAGACGTTCATCTTCGGCGTGATCGCCTTTGTCGTCTTCATGGCTTTGGGTCTGGTTACGATGTCGTACCGCAACGTGGCCAACCGCCACTCCCACAAGGCCGAGGCGTATGCCAAGGCACACCCCGTCGACCAGGCGCAGGCGGGTCACGGCCACCACTGAGGCGGCGGGATGACTTCGGCGCGCGCCCCTCGGATCGGGGTGATGGGTGGCACCTTCGACCCGATCCATCACGGACACCTCGTCGCCGCGAGCGAGGTCGCGCAGTCGTTCGGTCTCGATGAGGTCGTGTTCGTGCCGACCGGTCGGCCGTGGCAGAAGGATCAGGTCACGACGGGCGAGCACCGCTACCTCATGACGGTGATCGCCACGGCATCCAACCCCCGGTTCACGGTCAGTCGTGTCGATATCGACCGCGGCGGCCCGACCTACACGATCGATACACTGCGCGACCTCAAGGCGGCGCGTCCGGACGCTGAGTTGTTCTTCATCACCGGCGCCGACGCGATCGCGCAGATCCTCGGCTGGCGCGAGCACGGCGAACTGTGGTCGCTCGCGCACTTCGTCGCCGTCTCCCGGCCCGGCCACGTCCTTTCCACCTCCACCGAGGGGCTGCCCCAGCATGTCGTCAGCCAGCTGGAGATCCCTGCCTTGGCGATCTCGTCAACCGATTGCCGTGCACGCGTGAAGGACGGACAACCGGTGTGGTATCTCGTTCCCGACGGGGTCGTCCAATACATTGCGAAGCATCATCTCTATCGGAGCGAGGCATGAGTACACCCGACCAGCCCGAAGCCACGCCGCTGACACGACGTCAGCTGCGCGAACTGCGCAACACCGCATCGACACCCATCATCTCCCCGGCGGACGTCGAGCCCGCCCCAGCGCCCGAGCCTGCACCGCCCGTCGTCGCACCGCTTCCGCGCGCCGCGGAGCCCATTGCCGCCGATGTCCCCACCGCGGCGGAGGACGTCGACCTTGGCGCGATGGCCCTGACTCGACGTGCACGACGGCAGCAGGAGCGGCTGCGCACGGCGTCGGTACCGGTGATCGGTGCGGCCGATGTCCCCTCCGTGGCGCCGCAGGCTCCTCCTCCGGCAACCGCCGCCGTGGAGGGATCCGAAGAGGGGCCCGTCGCTGCAGTCGATGCGGAACTCGTCTTCGATGCTCGTCCGGTGGCGGCGAACACTGACGAGAGCGTCGTTCAGGAACCGGTTCCGTCACCCGAGCCGGCATCGCAACACGTGGATGCCGTGGGCGAGCCGCCACTCGTGCCGCAGGCCGGAGCAGCAGTCGAAGAGCGCGCCGTTGTGGCACCTGCATTCGGTGCCGGGCTGCTCGCCGGAGAAGGTGCGGAGCGGGATTTCCCGGCATCCTTCGATCAACTGCTCGGGCGGGGGAGCGGCGCGACGGGTGCGCTCGCGGCCCCTAACGCGCTCATCCTGTCGCAGACGCCAGAGACGGGGGCATTCACCTCGCCGATCGCCGCGACAGGCGAGGTGCTCATCACAGGAAGTTATGCGCTGCCGGACTCCTTCGGCGCGACCGGCACGATGCCCGGCGTCGCAGACAACAAGGAGACCGACGCCGTCCTCGTCGACAGCGAGTTGCCGGCCTCGTCCTCTCCGACGCCGATCGCGGCAAGTGCCGCCATCAGCACCATCAAGAGCGCCGACGACATCATCAAGCCACCTGCACCCGAGAAGGGGAGCCGGCTGATGCTGACACTTGTCATCACGGCTGGCGCCCTCGCCCTCGCCCTCACCGGCGTGCTCATCGTGGCTCTCATGACGGGAGCCTTCCAATGACAGCAGCCGAGCGCACCCGCGAGCTCGTGCAGATCGCCGCCGCCGCGGCGGAGGCCAAGGGCGCAGAGGACCTTCTCGCTTTCGATGTCTCCGATCCGCTCCCGCTCGTCGACGTGTTTCTGCTCGCGACGGGATCGAGCGAGCGCAACGTCGCGGCGATCGCCGACGCTGTCGAGGAGGCGATGCTCGACGAAGGCGTCAAGCGGCTGCGGCGTGAGGGCCGCCAGGAAGCGCGTTGGGTGCTGCTCGATTTCGGTGACCTCGTCGTGCATGTGTTCCACGAGCAGGAGCGCGTCTTCTACGGCCTGGAGCGATTGTGGAAGGACTGCCCCATCGTTCCCATCGTCGCGACCGCGCGGTCCGTTGCCGACTAGCTGGCGGGACACTCGCACCTTTCCGTAGTGCGTAGCGTTTTCGTCGCAACGCCGGTCGTGTAGTAAGCTTTCAGGGTTGCCGCACGCGGCGACAACCCACGAAACGGGCCTGTGGCGCAGCTGGTAGCGCACCTGCATGGCATGCAGGGGGTCAGGGGTTCGAGTCCCCTCAGGTCCACCCTTGGAAGGCCTCCAACTACTGAAAGTTGGGGGCTTTCGGCCTGTTCGGGCACTGTCTCGGGGCGCCCTTCGACCCGACTTGGCTCAGGCTAGTGCCCCGCGGCGGCGCGGGTTTTGATGGCTTCGATGGCGGTGGCGGCGTGGGGTTCGAGGGGGACGGCGACGGCGATGTCGTGGCCGTTGATGGTGATGATCCCGTCGCGGTAGACGCGGAGGGTTTGGACGAATCTCCGGATCGACCAGCCTGTGGTTTCCTCGATCCATCGGGAGATCGCGAGGGCTGCGATGACGATCTGCAGGTGCGCGTCG
>NZ_JBASZT010000291.1:0-10514 GCF_049661145.1 Microbacterium sp. | reverse complement strand
GGGCTTGTCAAGTTTTCTGTGTAAGCGGTTTGGTTTAGTGGTTGAAGTAGTAGTCGATGTCGTTGATCTGGGCGCGGATCTCGCCGGTGAGGGAGTCGAAGTCGCCGAGGTAGATGTCGTGCCGGTTGATGGTCGCGGTGATGTCGTCGATCGCGTCGCCTTGGGCGTCGGTGAGGATGGTCTCGAGCACGCGGAGCGAGTCGAGTGCGTCGCGGAGTAGCTCGAAACCGGAGGGGCCGTGGTAGCCGGTGAGGTTCATGTCGGTGTCCTTTCAGAGGTAGGGGTGGATGCGGTCGGGGTAGGCCAGGGCGAGTTGTTCGAGGGCTTTCTTCCAGTTCGTGGTCACGGCACCCTCGACCAGTCGTGGTTCGGCTCGTCGCTGGTCGGCGGGTTTGCCGCGTTCTTTGGCGCGGTCTCTGGCGCGTTTGTCTTCGATGTCGCAGATCGCGAGCCAGAGGAGCTTGACCGCGGCGGCGTCGTTCGGGAAGTGGCCGCGGGACTTGGTGACTTTCCGGAGCTGGTAGTTCAGCGACTCGATCGCGTTGGTCGTGTAGATCACCCGGCGCAGCTCGGGTGGGAACGCGAGGAACGGGGTGAACCGGTCCCACGCGTCCTGGAACGTCTTGACCGCTGACCGGTAGCGGCGCCCGAGGTCGGAGTCGGCGAACTCGGTGAGCGCCTCGAGGGCGGTGTCTTCGTTGATGGCCTGGTAGATCGGTTTCAAAGCGGCGGCGACGGCTTTGCGGTCTTTGTAGTTCACGAACCGCATCGCCGCGCGGATCAGGTGGACCACGCAGGTCTGCACGGTCGCTTCCGGCCAGGTCGCCGCGACCGCTTCGGGGAACCCGGTCAACCCGTCGGTGCAGACGATCAGCACGTCACGGACGCCCCGGTTGGCCAGTTCCGCGCACACGGCGGCCCAGAACTTCGCGCCCTCGACAGCTTGCACCCAGATCCCCAGGACGTGCTTGATACCGTCCATATCGACGCCGACAGCGATATGCGCGGCCTTGTTGCGGACGTGCCCGCCATCGCGGACTTTCACGATGATCGCGTCGAGGTAGATCACCGGGTAAAGCGGCTCGAGTGGTCGTGTCTGCCAGGCGAGGACCTCGTCAGCGACCTGATCGGTGATGTTCGAGATCGCATCGTGGCTCAGCTCGGTCCCGATCGTGGAGGCGAGGTGATGCTGGATATCGCGGATCGTCATCCCGCCCGCGTAGAGCGAGATGATCATCCCATCCAGGCCGTCCAGCCGGCGCTGCCCTTTCGGGACCGGCATTGGCGTGAACGTCCCGTTACGGTCCCGCGGGACAGCGAGTTCGATGTCACCGACCTCGGTCGAGACGGTCTTCGGTGTCGTGCCGTTGCGGGAGTTCGGATACAACGACGCTTCCGCGTCGCCCCGCTCGTAACCGACATGCTCGGTCAGCTCGGTGTCCAACCCGCGCTCCAAAGCGGCCTTGAGCATGCCCCCGAGTAGCCCGTACTCGCCCGTGAGCGCCTCGCCCGCGTCGATCTTCGCGAAGATCTCGTCCATCGCGCCCGACGCCTTCAACGAGTCAGCAAGCTCCTTCTGACGCCGACGACGCTCCTCGCGCTCCGGACTGACTGCCATGGTCTCCATGATGTTCTCCTTCGAGGTGATAAGCACCCCTTACACAGACCATCTGACACCCCCTGAACGGCAGAGCTGCTCGAGTTGCCCGCGCAGCGGTGGGAGCCGGTGACCTGGCGCAAAGCGAAGCAATCAATGTCGCGTCCAGATCGATCACCACCGGCCGATCCGGCGTGACTGCCGCATCCGGGGCATGCTGCCCCGCCAGTGCCCACGCGACCGCCCGCGCCGCAGCACGCGCGGCGCTGATCGCAGCGACCACTTTGTCCGCGTCCTCGGCGAGAGCCGTGATCAGCCGGGACACGGTCGGATCCGACGCGACCCGTCCGTAGACCCCCGGCTCGGCTCGCACCGTCGCCAGATCCGACATGGCGTCCCCGCCCAGAGCCAACGCGACCGCGAGATCACCGACGATCTTGCCCGGATCATGCACCGCGAACGGCTTCCGCCACGGCCTCAACGCACCAGACAGTGCTCGGTCCAGGCCCGTCGCAAGGATCGTCTCGGTCAGCAGCACCCCGCCCGCGTGCTCGATCGCCGCAACATCGGTGATGTCAGCATGAACACGCGGATACACCCCGGTAGTCTTCACCTTGAAGGTGCTCCTCTCGCTGCGCGAACAGTTCCCTAGACAAGAACCATTCTCCCAGGTCAGGAGCACCTTCCACACTCACGGCACCGCCACGAGACCACTCAACGATGAAAGCCCGAGGTTAGCGGATCACGACCACGACTCGGGATAACCGAATCCTCGGGGTAGTCACGTGGACGATACGCGTGCGTGGGGACCGCAGCCGTGCCGTATTGCTCGAGGAACTCCGCATAGACCGGGTTGACGTCCCGGACCCGCTCGGAACGGCTGGGGACTCGCCAGGAGGTTTGGCGACGCGCCCAGAAGCAATACCGTAGGCGCCACCTTTGGATCGCTCCGCGACAGACCCGACGCGGACAACAAGCTCAACGACACCGTGACTGAAACAGTGAAACCCACGGTCGACGGAGACGCCGACCGCTTTGCATGTCCCGCCCGAACACCTACTTGAGGAGCCCCCATGACCGAAGAGTCCTCGGCACCGAGCCGCCGTACCGTCATCAAGGCCGCCGCGTGGGCTGCGCCAGTGGTCGCAGTTGCGGCAACCGCGCCGCTCGCTGCCGCGAGCGTCGACAGCCTCCAGCCTGCTGGATCACTGTCGTTCGGTTACAACCAGGGCGCTGGAACGGTCACCGTCTCCGGCGCGTCGTACTCCGTGACGGCAATCGGCACGAGCGGAGGCACTGCGAAGTCTACGGGCGCCCTCTCTGTTGCGGTCCGAGTCCCAGCCGTGTACCCCACCTTCTCCGTCGACCAAGGTGACGTACTGGATAACGGCTGGATCGTTTCGTCCATCGCTGGGCCCGACGGGCAAGGCCGCAAGACCGTAACCCTTCAGTATCCGGCGGGTATCACGACCTCGGTGCCCGGAACATACGCTGTTCCATCGTTCACCATTCCAGTCGTCTTCTCTGGTGCACCGTCGGGAACTGTCCCGGCAGCGGAGAGCTTCCGAATCGTCACAAGCTGGGAGAACCTGCCTACCGCAGGTCAGACCGGGCTCTGGCCGAACGAGGACGAGGTCTGAGGCCGCTACCAACCAGACCGCGGATGCGGGGCCACGCCCGACGATCATTTCGTTTGGCAGGGCCCCGCATCCGTATGCTAGCCCTGGGATGACAGAGCACAACCATGTCGCGCGCCCTGAACACCCTAACCGAGGAGGGCCAGCGGTCAGCCTACAACGCAGGCGCACGACCGCTCGATCGTCACACTCCGAATGTCGTTCGTTTCATATGGCATTCACTCCACGCGAAGCACCCCGGTTGCGGTCAGATCGCTCAGCGCCTTGCGCACTAACGGCTCGGGCTCGGCTCGACCGGGCTCAGGAAGCCCATACGCCTCGACGGCGGCCTGCACGAACTCGTGCACGGTCGCACCGGCTGCAGACCGCCACAGCACTGGAGCGATGCCCGTGAGCACACGCACCACTCCGATGTGGCCGCCGTCGTCAAGCCCGCGCTGCAAGACGACGATCACGTCACGGCCAACTTCTTCTATTGCGTCCACCGTGTCTGCCCGAACGTACCGCACCATGCCCGGATCTGCAGCCGTTGATGCCGAAAACGATGCCAGCGCCCGAGTGACGACGTCGATCGGATCGTTGCGCCGCGCAAGCAACTCGGCCACCACGCCCGGCAACATCGCCGCCTCACGGTATGTAATGCGCGTGAGACCGCCAGTCTCCCCGACACGCGCCGCCATGAACTGCAATGGTGCATCCATCGCCACGAGCGACGAACTCTGCGGGACGAGATCCTCGATCGCGTCCACGAGCGAGACAGGCTGCACTTCTGGTTCTTCCGGTCCGTCCTCGCGACGATCGAGTAGCACGATCCCGCCAAGAGTCAATGGCGCCTCTGGCAGACGGCGCAGCCCCAACGACGAGGGCGCACGCTGCACCTTGGGCTTGCCCCCGGGCTGCTCGATGATCGACAGCGGCTTACGGTAGGCGCGCACCGTGCCGTCGGCCATGATGCCGATGGTCTCGTCGGAGACATAGCTGAACTCGCGCCCCAGAGCGATCGAAGCGGTCGTCTTGCCCCGGCCCGACGGGCCGACGAACACGAGCACTCGCCCGTCCGCATCGGCGACGCCGGCGGCGTGCAGCATCCACATCGTGCCTCGGTGCGCGGTGATGCCGGCGAGCGTCACGAGTTGGGAGAGCTGCTCCAGCGCGCGAGGCCCGTCGAGCCGCGGATCGGGAGCCACTGTCGTTTCCGGCGAGACGCCCACGGGCGCCAGCGCGTCGGCCCACGCATCATGCGCCCGTCGCCTGGTAACCGGGTCCAGACCACTGAGGTCGATGCCGATCGCGGCACCGAGCATATCAACGGTGAGGGTGTGCGACATGGGTTCGAGCCTACCGGGAGCGCGCACCCGCGCCTCTCCACGGGTGCACCGGCGTGCTACGGCACGACTTCTCCCGTTGACTCTGGTGCGGGTGTCTGCTCGGGCGGGTCAGGCTGCACCGGCTCCGTCTCCACGGGGTCGCTCGACTCGCTCGGCGTGCTGGGCTCAGGCGTCGGGGTGACCGGAGTCGTCGACGGCGGTCGTGTCTGGTTCAATCGCTGATTCCGGCGCGCCTCTTCGAGTGCGAGATCTTTGGCGTGCTGGTCGGCTCGCATCGTGTCGACGGTCGGAGGGAACGCCGTGATCTCCGGCGCCGCCGACCGGCCCGCCGCCAGCGCAGCCGTGATGGCATCGGCGGCCGCGCTAACGGCTTGCTGCAGCGCCTCATCGGCATCGGGCGCCTCCTCGATTTCCGTCGCGGCCGCTGCCGTGACGGCGTCGCCGAACGGAACCAACGCCGCGCGGAGGGTCGCCGTGAGATCGCCAACGTCGGCGAATGCGTCCGTAAGTCGATCTGCGTCGTCAGTCACGTCGCCGGCTTGCCGTCGCATTCGATCGATTCCCTCAGCAATGGCGGATGACGAAGTCTCATCGACCTTGACGTCGTCGTCCGCGGCCGTCGAAGCCGCTGGCAGAGTGGTGAGCCCGGTGCGGTACGCCGATACGGCGGCGACCGCGGCGGCGCGCGCGCCCTCATCGACGTACCCTGTGACCGTTGCGAGCGCGGCATCCACTTCATCTGCTTCGGTGATCCCGGCGGACACGGCAGCCTGCAGCCGCTCGCCGGCCACATCGAGGCTTCGCTGCGCGTCGGCGAGTTCTGCCCGCTGGCTCGCCAACTGCTCCTGCGCGGCGGTGAGTTCGGCGCGCGATCTCAAGGTACCGACGACGAGGACAACCGCGACGACAACAACAACCACGACCGCCGCCGCCCCCACGATGATCCCGCGGCGCATCCACGGCGAGCGCGGTCGCGGTGTCCGCGGGGCCGGCACGGGTGGGGGCAAGGTCGGTTCAGAGGGTTCCCCTGTCGCGTATCCACCCGATACTCCGGTGGCGGAAACGACCGCCACGGGGCGAGTGAACACCTCCGCGATCGATTCGGCATCCAGCCGTTGTGCGGGGGCGATCGGGCCACCGTCGGAAACGGGTCCGAACAGTGCCGCGATGTCGCGCCGCATCGCTTCGCGATCGTCCCCGACTGAAGGCCTGTTCGTGCCGGTGGTGCTCTCGGAAAACAGATCCCCTTGCGATTCCATCGAGTCCCCCGGCCGTCGAACACGCGATTGGGCGCGCTCCCGGACGGAACCGCCGTCTCCAGGCTACCGGCGGTCACGGCGACCATTTCCACCGAAGCCATGTGGACGTCTCGCCTGACGTCAAGATGTCCGGGAAGGTTTCGTGCGTGCCTCCTATGAGCGCACGTACGAGGCTAAAGAGCGAAGACCCGCCGAGTGCCCGGTCAGCGCACCGACGACGGTGACGGATGCCCAGCGGCGCGCATCGCGCGCGCGAGACTGGAGCCGTTGCTGAAGCCGGAGTAGGTAGCGATCTGATCGACACTCAACGCGTCGTAGTCCGGATTTCGCAGCAACGCGAGCGCGTGCTCCACACGCGCTCGCCGCACCTCGACGCCGATCGTCGTCGCCCGATCGTGGAAGACCCGCTCCAACTGTCGCAGCGACAGGTTCAGATGGCGGGCGATCGATGCGGCGGACAACTCTGGGTCAGCGCACTGTGCCGCGATGATCATCAGCGCGCGAGCGAAGGCGTCGGGGGTCCGGGGAACCCCGGCAAGGCGATCGACCTTAACCGCAAGCGCCAGCACCATCTCCTGCAGCAGACGTTCGAGATAGTAGCGACCAACGCCCGACAGCTCTGCAGCATCTATCCCGCGCGCCTGCGCGATGAACGCGCGCACCGGCGGGAGCAGCCCTGAGTCCCGGCGAACGACCTGTACGCCTTCCAGCTCATAGCCGTTGCTCCCGGGGAAAAGGTCAGAGGGAACCGACACGGTGATCAACCGACAATCCTCCGAGGTGCGCAGGGTCAGCCCGGCGCCGCGCGTGAAGAAAGCACTCCCCACGCTCAGTTGATCGCGGGCATCGGCAACCGAACCCTGGGTCAGATTGCCTCCGGCGACGATATGCAAGTGCACGTAGCCCTCGCGGAGCACGTCCAGGGCCCGCGCCGACGGCATCCATTCGATGATGCTCGTCTCCCCCAGCCGCATCTCGGGCGCGCGGCGAGAGCCTCTCGGCGACGACTCGTCCCGAACCTCACTCACGCGTCCTCCCTCCCGAGATTCCAGCGCATCCATCATGACGGATGCCGTGAAAGTCGCGCGATTCACCCCCCCGCTCACCCAGGAACGACGTGCTGCAACGCCCTCCGGTCAGACTAGGCCGCGGCGGATGCCCTCGGCGACGGCTGCGCTGCCGCTCGATACCTTCAACTTGCGGTAGAGCGACTGCTGGTGCGTCTTCACCGTGTTCACGGAGAGGAAGAGGGCAGCCGCCACTTCTTCGCGCGACCTGCCGGCGGCGAGACCGCGCAGCACGTCCAGCTCGCGCGCCGTCAGCAGTCCTCCGTCCAGCAGACCCACCACGCTGGGGCCCACAGGCACATCGTCGAGGCGGGGCCATCCCACCACGTTGTCGGCGGCGAACTGGGCGAGCTCGACCGACAACCCTCTGAGGAACGAGATCGTGTGGGTATCGAGCAGCGGCGCGAGCAGGTGCAGCGCCACCGCTGCCTCGTCCCGCTCGTTCGCGACAAAGTGAGCCGCGGCGATCACCGTGAGCCGCATCGACTCGACCTGCTCGAACCCACGCGTGTCGACGGAGACGGCCCGCGACAGCTGAAGCGCGCGTTGCGTCGCTCCGGTGAACACCGCGTGCAACGCCGACAGCAACCGAGTGGCGATAAGCGTCGGATCGGCGCGGTCGAGTTGCGCTCTCGCCGCCGCCGTGTCTCCGGTCATGAGATCGTCCCATGCATAGGCGATGGCGAAGACACTGCCCGGCAGTCCCGACGCCACCCCTGGGGGTGGCGCGATGCCGCTCGCCTCCAACGTCTCGATGCGCTCGCGCCCGCGCGCCCGCAACCCGGTGGCGACCGTGAGCCGGTGCAGCACGCTCACGTAGTACGGCCACTGCTCCCCGACGTACTGCAGGGGCAATGCCAGCACGCGCTCCACGGCGGCGCGATGGTCCTCGGGCGGTGCGAGCAGCGCGTCGACGAGCACGGCCTCCGCGTCAAGCAGGTGTTCCACCCAGCTGCCGGTGCGTTCCACCTCCCGCGCGTGCTGCAGTCGTGCGCGCGCGTCTGCGCGGTCGCCGTAGAGTCCCATCAGCAGCGCGCTGCGCACGTACGCCTCTCTGATGAAGAAGGCCAGCGCGGGTTCACGGGGCGCGTTCAGCAGCACCCTGTCGTACAGCGCCATGGCCTCCCGCACGAATCCGGCCAGCGCTGCCGCCAGCGCGGCCTGCAGCAGCACCATCGCATCGAGTCCCCCGGAGGTGTCGCGATAGAGCCTGGAACGAGGTGGCGAGGCGATCAACGGAGCGAGGATCTCGTAGGCGCGCACCGGGTCGCCGGCGACCCTGGCCTGTGTGGCCTGCAGAAAGACGTACGCCGTGCGCAGCTGTTCGTCAGCGACCAGCGCGGCCGCCCACGCGGGGTCGGAAGCGATCCTGCCCTCCAGCGGCTCACCTGACGCCATCGTCATGAGAAACGCCGCGACGCTGTTGGCCGGCAACACCCCCGGTCGAAGCGAGTCGACCACGTCATGGACGTCGGCGGGAGTCATGCCGAACCAGATCTCGATCGGATGCGCCGCGATCAGGCGCCCGACCTCGACATCGTCTCCCCGGCCGACCGCGGCGCGCACCGCGGCGACGACATCACCTCTACCTATGCGAGTCATCGCGAGCCCGTCCGCCACGTATCGACAGAAGAGTACCCATGGCCTTCTAGCCTACGCGACGGGAGCCATCGGGAACCAGCCGCCCGCGGCGGCTCGCACGGTGGAGTGAACCGAAATCGATACGCGCGGATGGGAAGTTTCTCATCGCGAAACACTTGCGACGGACGTACACTTGTTCGCAACAACCTCCTCATCCGGGAGCTCGACATGGACAGTGTTGTCTGGTTCGCCACCGCCGCCATCGCGTGGGCCGTGAGTGCATTCCTGCTCGCCACTCTGACGGGCAGAGCCATCGGATTGCGTGATCGCGACGGCGTCTCCTCGGTCGACGAGGTCTCCGCGGACGCACTGGCCGCTCCGCCCTCCGAAGCGCCACAGCCACCTCTGTCGATCGTCACGGGCGTGGCGGGGACGGTGGGCGCGGGCCACGCCTCGCTCCGCCCATAGGAGGCGCCCGCAGGTCTGGCGCTGTCGTTAACGATGCGTTACGTTCTGGAACAAGTGCGGACGCGCCGAGGCCGCGTCTTGTATACCGGTGTCAGGTCCGTCGTGTTCAGACGCCGACCACCCCCCCGGTTGCGCGTGTCTCCGCCCAGACGCGTGGCGGGCGCTGCGGACTCAGGCCCCCCTCCAGCCCGGCCGCCCGTCCCCCGCGTTTGCGGCTATGGCTGAGGGGGGTCGCCCGAGTCCGCCGCCCGCCGCTCAGCCCGCGGCAGCCGCGCAGCCCGGCACGTCGATCGTCACCGGCGTGGCGCGGACCATCGGGGTGTGCCACGCCTCGATGGGTCCGTAGGCCGCTCCCGCGGTTCCGGTGAAGGTGACCGACACCTCGCGCACGGTGGCGGGATCGTTCACGACGTTGATCCTCACGGCGGGCCGGCCCAGATGCTCGACCGGCGTCGCGGCCACGGCCGCGCCGTCGACCGACGCCGAGGCGAAGCTCGCTCCCACCGGGCCGTAGACGACGAGGTCGGTGCTGATCGTCCCCTTGGGGAAGAACCGCGCCGGCGAGATGTATCGCGCCAGACCCGCGACGTCACCCGGCTGCAGCGCGGAGGTGAGTGTCGTGGACACGGTGAAGGTCGGCGCCGTCGCGGCATCCACCGTGCACACGTCGGAGGTGACCGTCAGCGCCGTGTCGAGGTAGTAGTCGAGCTTGCCCTCGGTGATGTCGTCGACGTACGAGCCGACCATCGTGACCTCGCCGTTGTCGGCCGGCAGCTTTCCCGACAGGCGGCTGCCGGCGACCGCATCGATCTCGGCCGGAACGGTCGGCACATAGAGAATGCGTCCCTCGTCCGCCGCGCGGACGACCTGATCGACGAGAGCGCGCGGATGCTGCACGCCGGTGAGAGCGTCGAAGACCGCCGCGGCCGCCGTCGCGAAGTAGGCGTCCTGCACCTCGGGGTCGGGGTAACGGAAGTACAGATCGTTCAACAGGGTCGACACGACGTTCTCGCTCGTGAGCACATCGCCGTTGGGCAGGGTCACCGGGCCCGTCGCCACCATCAGATAGCTGAGCGCGACGGGATCGATCGAGACTGTTCCGTCGATCGGGGTACCGAAGCTCTCGGCCCAGAAGGCCCCCATGACGCGCGCCGACTCGGTGAAATCCGGCGTCGTGGTGACGTCCTGCATATAGCGGCCGACCTTGTCGCCGTACAGTGCGACCGTCTGCGGGTCGAGTTCGGTGATCGGCGTCGCGCGCCCGTTGTCGAAGTCGGCGCTCGACGCCTGCTGGGCGATCGAGATCGCCCCGTCGTCGACGTGGATCATGATCAAGGATGCCGGGTTGCCCCCCGTCCCGCGCGACTCGGCGTTGTTCTGCGCCAGCACGAGGTAGTTGCGGGGCGCGTCCGCTCCGAGCAGCCCCGGCAGCAGCGCCAGCGTGTCGCGGGCGGGGCCCATGACCGGCTGCAGTTGGGCGATGACGCCGTCGAGCTCGTCGAGTCCGGCCGTGACCTGGCCGATCAGCCCGACGCGGTCGATGCCGGCGAGGGTCTCCGCGGCGGCATCCACCGCGG
>NZ_JBASZT010000290.1:0-4150 GCF_049661145.1 Microbacterium sp. | reverse complement strand
GTGCTGCCTCGCAGCCGACCGCCGGCGGGCGCGTGCCGGTGAGCTCGCCGCCGGGGCGCTGATGATCGCGGCCATGCTCGATGCCGGTCTCACCGCGATCGTCGCCCCTGTGTGGTGGGCCGCGCTGCTGATGGCGTCGGCTCTCGTTCTCGCGGCCGGCCCTGGACGGGTGCGGCGACGGATGCCGATCGAGGCCGCAACCGGGGGATCGAGCGGTTCTGGTCGTTCCCTCGGGGCCGGCGGAGTGATCGGGTTCGGTGCGCCCAGTGCGCCGCCGGTAATGGCGAGTGGCGCCATGGCCGCCCATGCCGCCGCCGGCATGATCGTCATGGCCGCGCTGCTGCTCACGATGGCGACCGGCGGGGTCGTGGCGTCGCCGGGGCACGGTCACGCGCACACCGGGGCGGTGCTGTGGCCCACGGTGCTGGTGCTCTGCGGGGCCTACATCGTGGCCTCCGCCGTGCTCGCCGCCCGCGCCCGCGCGACGCTCGACCGCGCACAGTACGTCGCGATGGCGGCATCCGTCGCCCTCATGGCGCTGGCCCCTGTCGCCGGGTAGTGCGGCGCTCGCGCGCCCCCCTCGGTCCGAGCACTCTCCGCCGACGTGGGGTAGCGCGAGTGCGCCGAGTGCGCCGGTTGCTGCCGACCGCGCCGGTTGTGGACCGTACGGAAGCGGTGCGCTCGGCGCGAACCGGCGCACTCGGCGATGGGTGAGTGCGCTGCGGGGCGTCCAGGGCTCGTCTGACACAATTCTCGGATGGACGTGACTGACCCCGACGAGATCCCCCGGCCCACCCGCACCGTGATCCAGATCGGAGAGGTGGCGACACTCACCAATCTGTCGATTCGTACGATCCGGCATTGGGAGGAGATGGGTCTCGTCCAGCCGACCGCGCGCAGTGCCGGCGGGTTCCGCCTGTACAGCGACGAGGACGTCGCACGCATCAGGCTGTTGCGCTACATGAAACCGCTGAACTTCACTCTCGATCAGATGCGAGAGCTGATCGCGTTGCGGGAGACCGTGACCGCCGACTCCTCGGACCGCCTGTCGGGACTGGTGTGGCCGGCCGGAGACGACGCTCCGGACGCCGCCACCACGGTGCGCGTGGCGCAGGACCTGGAGCGCTATGTCGCTCTGGCCGAGCAACGGCTCGGAAAGCTGCGCGAAGAGATCCGCCAAGTCGAGGAGTTCGTGCGGGTGCTGCGCGAGGAGGCGCGTCGCGCGTCGGATCCTCCAGCAGGCTGAACTCGCCGAACACGGAGCGCAGCGGCTTCTCAGCCTCTCGCGAGGGACATCGACCTCCATCACTCTGACGTCTCGGAAGAGTTGGTACTCTACTCTCACGTAAGGGATGAGAGTGGGGTACCAGCATGCGCGTGCAGAGTCCGTCGCGCCGCGTTCGGGGGGCTGGGAGCCGACGGTTCCGCCAGGCGATCTGCCCGGGGTGCTAGGTGGCGCGGGACACGTCGCGATACCCGTGGATCTTCGCGCTGCGGGGGATCGCGATCCTCCTCGTCATCTCTCACCACTGTGTGCAGGCACTCATCAAGTTCGCCGGCACCGCTCCGCCGATGCTGCTCACCCTGGACGATCTCGTCGGTCCGTTCCGCATGCCGATGCTCATGTTCGTCTCGGGGATGCTGCTGCAGCGGTCCATCGCCAAGCCGCCCGGCCGCTACTTCGGCGGCAAGGCAGCCGGCATCGCATGGCCCTACCTGCTCTGGTCGGTGATCCTGCTCGCGCTGGCGGGTGGGATCGACGCGGTCGACCTGGTCGGGCTGCTCTTGGCGCCGCCGACCGTCTACTGGTACCTCTGGTTCCTCCTCGCGTTCTACGTCCTCGCGTATGTCGTGCGGCGGGTGCCTCGTGGGGTTCTCATCGTGATTGCCCTCGCGCTCGCCGTCGTCGCACCCGGCACTCTGCGCGCCGACCGCTTCTGCTTCCTCTTCGCGTTCTTCATCGCGGGCGATTGGGCGACGAGGAACCGCGCTGCGTGGGAGAGATGGATCCGGTCACCGTGGGTCGTCGTCGTCAGCGCGTGCCTGGTGGTGGGAACGGCACTCCTCGCCACCACCGACCTCATCGGAGTCAGGTATTCGGTCGTGTCCGTTCCGGGCGTGGTGGGAATGATCCTCGTCGCGTTGCGCGTCCTTCCCCCGACGGATCGGGTCCGGGCGTTCGGGCCGTTGCGATTCGCAGGGGAGCATTCACTCGTCTACTACGTCACGAACTGGCCCACGGTGCTCGTTGTGGGTCCTCTTCTCGTGCCGCGCAGCGGCAACGGCTTCCTGGGGTACGTCGCGCTGTTCACCGCGGTCGCCGTCATCGCGACGGTGCTATCGATCGCGAGCATGCGCTCGCCACTCATGCGCGCGCTCTTTCGCTGGCCGTCACGTCGGACGCGACCCGGTCGGTAGTCCGGCACGGTTGATCGGCGCGTGGCGCCCGAGGACGAGGTGATGCGTCTTGGTTGGGAACCTCGCGCCCGTGTCGGCGCCACGCCGTAGTCTGTTCTGGTGACCACCGCCCTGTACCGTCGCTATCGCCCCGAGACGTTCGGCGAGATGATCGGTCAGGCCCAGGTCACCGAGCCGTTGATGACCGCACTGCGTGGCGACCGCGTGGGGCACGCCTATCTGTTCAGCGGCCCGCGCGGTTGCGGCAAGACCACGTCGGCGCGGATCCTCGCCCGTTGCCTCAACTGCGCCGAGGGTCCGACCGACACTCCGTGCGGAGTGTGCGACAGCTGCGTCGAGTTGAGTCGGGGCGGCGGGGGATCGCTCGACGTGGTCGAGATCGACGCGGCATCCCACAACGGCGTCGACGACGCGCGCGACCTGCGCGAGCGCGCCATCTTCGCGCCCGCCCGGGACCGGTTCAAGATCTTCATCCTCGACGAGGCGCACATGGTCACGGCGCAGGGGTTCAACGCCCTGTTGAAACTCGTCGAAGAGCCGCCCGAACACGTCAAGTTCATCTTCGCGACGACCGAACCCGAAAAGGTCATCGGTACCATCCGCTCGCGCACGCACCACTACCCCTTCCGGCTGGTCGCGCCCGCAGCGATGCTGCAGTACGTCGAACAGCTGTGCGACCGCGAGGGGGTGCAGGTCGAGTCGGGAGTGCTGCCGCTGGTCGTCCGCGCCGGCGGCGGCTCGCCGCGCGACACGCTGTCGCTCCTCGACCAGCTCATCGCCGGGTCGGAAGACGGCGTCGTGCGGTACGAGCGGGCCGTGTCGCTGCTCGGCTATACCCATGCCGAACTGCTCGACGAGGTCGTGACGGCGTTCGCCGCGCACGACGCGGCGGCCGCCTTCGCCGCGATCGACCGGGTCGTGCAGACCGGCCAGGACCCGCGCCGCTTCGTCGACGATCTGCTCGAGCGGCTGCGCGACCTCATCATCATCGCGGCGACGGGACCGGGTGCCGCCGCGGTGCTGCGCGGCGTCTCCGCCGACGAGTTGGAGCGCATGGGCAGCCAGGCCGCCGCCTTCGGCGCCGACCCGCTCTCGCGCATCGCGGATCTCGTCGTCGCCACGCTCGACGACATGACGGGCGCGACCTCGCCGCGCCTGCAACTGGAGCTGCTCGTCGCCCGCGTCCTCGCCCACACCGCCGCCACCGCCACGCTCGCGGTCGCTACCCCTCCGGTCGCTACCCCTCCGGTCGCCTCCGCCCCGGTCGGCGAGCGAGCACCGCAGTTGCGAGTCGAAACGCCGCAGGCCTCGCCCGAGCCTCCCCCCGCCGCCCCGGTGGAAGAGCCGCAGGCCGTTCCCAGTACGCCCGTCGAAGAGCTCACCCTCGCTCATGTGCGTGCGGCATGGCCGGAGATCCTGCAGCGACTCGAGCCGGTCAGCCGTTCGTCGTGGATGATCGCGACGGTCGCCGCACCCGTCGCCTTCACGGGCGACGTGCTGACGCTGAGCTTTCAGAGCCGCGCCGACGTGACCGCGTTCAAGAAGCTCGTCGCGGGCAAGGGACCGAGCGAAGACCTTCGCGCCGCCATCCGCGAGGTCCTCGGCGTGCGCGTCAAGTACGTCGCCCGACACGACTCCGACGTCCGCACCGAGCCTGCTCCGAAGACCGACGCTCCGGATGCCGGTGGCTCCGCGGCTGCTCCGCCGTCGCCCCCCGCCCCACCCCGCGCGT
>NZ_JBASZT010000289.1:0-9985 GCF_049661145.1 Microbacterium sp. | reverse complement strand
GGCCGAAGGGGCCACCCGCGCCCGGCGGGAAGCCCGGCCGGCCCCGCCCGCGCAGGCTCGACAACGCCGCAGCGATGGCATCGAGGTCGCGGGTTTCGTCGGGGGCGTGGTCGTCGGCATCCGGCATGTCTTCAAATTTACATGCGACTTGACATGCTTCCGAATTACATGTCACAATGCATATACATGCCAATTGACATGCGACTTGGACGGCCCGCCGGAGCAACTGCGCACGGCGCCGCCCCTATGAAAGGACTTCTCATGGAGAACCCCACAGACACACCCACAGAAAACACAGAGAACACTGAGACCACCGACCGTCCGTTCGGCTCCTGGCTTCGCGTGGTCGACCGCCTGGTGGCGCGCGAGTTCCACGCGGCTTTCGCCGCGGAGGGCATGACACGCCGCGACTGGTGGTTGCTGAACCTGATCGACGGCGACGTCGTCGCTCCTGAACTTGCCGCGCGGCTGCAGCGGCTGCACAGCGGGCACGGCGGCGGCGGCAAGCGACTGCGCGCGCTCGTCGAGCGCGGTTGGGTCGCCGCCGATGGCGACAGCTGGACGCTCACCGATGAGGGACGAGCCGCGAAGGATCGCCTCGCCAAGAAGGTCGCCGGCATCCGCACCCGCGTCGCCGGCGCCGTGTCGGACGAGGACTTCGCCACGACGCTGCGCTCGCTCGAAGCGATCGCTCACGAACTCGGCTGGGATCCGGAGGAGCCCGCGCACGGCTTCGCCGGCCGGGGCTTCGGTCCGGGGCGCCGCGGGTTCCGTCCAGGTCGCGGTTTCGGCCCGGGCTTCGCTCCAGGTGGCGGTTTCGGCCCGGGCTTCGCTCCCGGTCACGGCTTCGCTCCCGGTCACGGCTTCGATCCCCGAGACGGATTCGATCCCCGAGACGGATTCGGTCCCGACCACGGGTTCGGTCCCGAGCGAGGACATCACCGCGGAGCGCCCGGAGCCCGAGGCGAGCGCGGCGAGCGCGGACATCGTGCCGCGGAGCGCGCCTTCGAGCGCGGCTTCGAGGCCGGCTTCCGCCGCGGAAGCGGCGACGCCGCCTGACAGCCCTCCCGCTGCGGACCGAGCGGCCGTTCCAAGAGCAGGCCAGACCGACCCACAACGGGCTGGAAACGGCCACTCCGAGGCGATCCAGCCTGCTTTCGGAACGTTCCGCACTCCGATCGGTGGTCGGACTCAGCCGCCGAGGGCCCCGGCATCGGTCGATCCGACGTTCGTGCGATGGAAATTCAGGAACGAACGGGATGCCGTCGGCCCGCGCTGGCCGAGATACCGGTTGAGGTACGGGCCGGTGCCGTAGGGGTTTTCGGCCGGCGACGACAGGCGGAAGAAGCAGAGCTGCCCGATCTTCATGCCCGGCCACAGCTTGATCGGCAGGGTCGCGACGTTGGAGAGCTCGAGGGTGACGTGGCCGGAGAATCCGGGGTCGATGAAGCCGGCCGTCGAGTGCGTCAGCAGTCCGAGCCGGCCGAGCGAGGACTTGCCCTCCAGGCGCGCCGCGATGTCGTCGGGCAGAGTCACCTGCTCGAATGTCGAGCCGAGGACGAACTCGCCCGGGTGCAGGACGAACGCCTCGTCGGGGGCGACCTCGATGAGGCGGGTGAGTTCGGGCTGGTCCTCGGCAGGGTCGATGAACGGGTACTTGTGGTTGTCGAACAGCCGGAAGTAGCGGTCGAGCCGGACATCGACGCTGGAGGGCTGGACCATGGCGGCATCCCACGGATCGAGCCCGACCCGCCCCTTGTCGATCTCCAGCCGGATGTCGCGGTCGCTCAGCAGCACGCGGCCAGCCTACTGGCCGACTTCAGGTCGCGCGCGGCCCCCGAGCGTCGATATGACCGGATGCCGATTTGCTAAGCTTGCCGGGCGCCTCATCCTCGACGGGGCGCTCCGGGGCTGTAGTTCAATGGCAGAACTTCTGCTTCCCAAGCAGACAGCGCGGGTTCGATTCCCGTCAGCCCCTCCATCGCCCTCACGTGCGGCCGCAGGCCGTGCGGGAGGGCGATCGCGTGGTTGCCGTAGGGATCGTTCCGCCCCGGGAGTCCCGCCCCGGGATTCCCGCCCCGGCGGAGGCTCCCCGCGCCGCGGCACGGACGGGCAGAGTGGCCCTGGCCCTGGCCCTGGCCCTGGCCCCCGCTCCCGCTCACGCCCGCGGGGTCGCACATGGTCGCATCGCGGCACGCACAACGACCATCTGCGACCCGCCCGCCCAAGCCCAAGCCCAAGCCCAATCCCAAGCCCAATCCCCAGCCCAAGCCAAGCCCCACGCCCCACCCCCGCCCACGGGGTCGCACATGGTCGCATCGCGGCACGCTCGATCGGCATGCTCGATGCGCTCGGAACGGCATTCCGGGCTCGGAC
This sequence comes from Microbacterium sp., assembly GCF_049661145.1. Classification (GTDB taxonomy): domain Bacteria; phylum Actinomycetota; class Actinomycetes; order Actinomycetales; family Microbacteriaceae; genus Microbacterium. Next base: position 7,609 of record NZ_JBASZT010000289.1, on the reverse strand, counting down.
GGCGGACGCTACGCTTCTGCCCACCGAGCAGAGACGGGAGGCGGCGACTGTGACCCGCGGTGCCAACCAGCCCAGCGTGGGCAACTACAACCAGGCGGTCATCCTGGAACAGATCCGCCGCGGCCGAGCGATGAGCCGTGTCGAGTTGGCTTCCGTCACGGGGCTGTCGGCGCAGACGGTATCGAACATCTGTCAGCGGATGATCGAAGCCGGCATCATCACCGAAGGCAGCCGCGCACCCACCTCCTCGGGACGCGGAAAGCCGCCCACTCCGCTCCTGCTCGTCGGCGACAGCCGCTTTGCGGTTGGAGTCCACCTGGATCCGAGCGTGGTCTCAACCGTGCTCCTGGCGCTGGACGGGACCGTGATCGCGCAGAGCCGCCATCCAGCGCCCGCCGCCGGTGAGCCGGCCAAGACGGTTCGACTCATCAGCCGCCAGGTCGAACGCGTGCTTGTGACCGCCGGCGTCGACCGGGAGCGCGTCGTCGGAGTCGGGATCGCCGCCCCGGGCCCGATCGACGTCAAACGGGGCATCGTCGTTGACCCGCCGAACCTGGGCACGTGGCACAGAGTCCCGTTGCAGAAGTCGGTCAGCGAGTCGACCGGGCTGCCTGTCGTGCTGGAGAAGGACGTCACCGCTGCCGCTGTCGCCGAGCGGTGGCTCTCCCCCACGATCCGGGACCTGAGCTTCGCGTTTCTCTACCTCGGCACGGGCCTCGGTCTGGGTCTGGTCATCTCCGGCGACGTCGTCCGGGGCGGCTCCGGGAATGCCGGAGAGATCGGACACATCGTCGTCGACCCCACTGGTCCGCCGTGCTCCTGCGGGCAACGCGGATGTGTGGCCGTCACATGCGCCCCCGCCGCGCTCGTCGGTGAAGCCGAGCGACTGTCGGTGCTGCCGGGGTCGCGGATCGGCAGCGATCCCCGCAGCGTCGATGATGCCCTTTCGGAGATCGTGTCCCTCGCGCGACGCGGGAACGCCGCCGCCTCGGACATCCTCGAGCGCGCGGGCGAGCGCATCTCACGCATGATCGCCGTCGTGTGCAACCTGCTCGACGTCGATCGTGTCGTGGTTGGCGGGCCACTGTGGACGAGACTCTCGCCCTGGCTCGAGGCACAGATCACGCTCGCGCTGACGACCCGTCTGGCTGCGCACGGCATCCACGACGTCGAAGTCGTGGGAACGACGCTCGGCGAGAACGTCGGCGCGATCGGTGCGGCATGCCTCGTGCTCGACGACACCCTGAGTCCGAAGACGGACTCGCTGCTGTTGGCATGATCACCCCTCTTGACACGATTTAATCCATTCGATTGGCTTAATGAATCCAAGGCGCATTGGCGCGCCTGGCACCAAGCATGTGAGCAAAGGAGCGACATGAAAACCAGAGCAGCAGTGCCCGTGATCGCCGTAGGCGTCCTCGCGACCCTCACTCTCGGCGCTTGCACCGCCGGAGCGACCGGATCCGGCGACGACGACACGGTCACGGTCGTCTACGCGAAGACCGACTCGTTCACCGTTCTCGACACCCTCCTGAACACGGCCAAGACCGAGTTCGAAGCGACTCACGACGGGGTCACGATCGATCTCCAGCCGATCACCGCGACCGACGACGACTACAAGACCCGACTCCAGTTGTCTCTCGGGTCGGCCGATACCGCCCCCGACGTCTTCTACGAAGACACGTTCAACGTGCGCTCGGATGTCGAGGCCGGCTACCTCCTCAACCTCGACGATCACCTCGCTGAGTGGGATGACTGGGCGAAATTCGATGAGGGTGCGAAGAAGGCGGGTCAGGGAGAGGACGGCAGCATCTACGCGCTCTCGCTCGGCACGGACACCCGCGTCATCTGGTACAACAAGCACGTCCTCGACGCGGCCGGAGTCTCGGTGCCGTGGCAACCGAAGACGTGGGACGACATCCTGGATGCCGCCGCGAAGATCAAGTCGAGCCAGCCGGACGTCGTCCCCTTCAACATGTACGCCGGCACCGGAACCGCCGAAGGCACGGTGATGCAGAGCTTCTACGAACTGCTGTACGGCACGGGCGACGGCGTGGGACTGTACGACGACGCGAGCGGCAAATGGGTCGTGGAGTCGCAGGGGTTCATCGACTCACTCGCCTTCCTCAAGACCCTCTATGACGAGGGCTACGCCGTCAGCCCCGACAAGGCGCTCGACCCCAACGTGTGGCAGGCGGTGTTCGGGGAGATGTTCCCACAGGACAAGCTCGGAGGCACGGTGGAGGGCTCGTACACACCATCGTTCTGGGCGGACGGCGGATCCTACGAATGGCCGGAGTACGGCGACGTCATGGGTGTCGCGCTGTTCCCGACCCAGAACGGTCAGGGCGACGGCGCCGTCTCGATGTCCGGCGGTTGGACCCTCGCGGCATCCGCCCACACCGAGGTCCCCGACCTGGCGTTCGAGTTCATGGCCACCGTCCTCAACGAGGAGAACGCGCTCTGGTACGCGATCAACAATGCGCAGATCGCCGTGCGCACGGATGTCGCGGCTGACGCGAGCTACCTGGAGGCGAACCCGTTCGTCGGCGACGTGTCCGAAGCGGTCGCGGTGACCCACTTCCGGCCGGCCAACAGCGACTACCCGCAGATCTCCGTGGCCGCTCAGAAGGCCACCGAGGCGGTGATCACGGGGCAGGCCACGCCCGAAGAAGCCGCCGCGGAGTACGACGCGGCCGTGCGTCAGATCGTCGGCGACGACAAGGTCGTCGCCGGGTAGCCCGCATGTCCGTCCTCACGATGGAGCCGGCCGAAGCGTCACCACGTCGACGCCGTCGACGCAGCGACCGCGCCACGCCGGCGCGGTCGCTGCCGATCCTTCCGGCGGTGCTGCTCCTACTGGTCTTCCTGGCCGGCCCCATCGTCTGGGCGCTTCTCGGGTCGCTCAGCAACCGCGCACTGACCGGTCCGGGCGCGGCGAACCCACAGTTCGTCGGGCTTGACAACTACGCGCGCCTGCTTGCGGACCCCGTACTGCCGCTGTCGATCGGAGTCACGGTCGCCTTCGTCGTCGGCTCGGCGGTCGTCGGCCAGAACGTCCTCGGGATGCTGCTCGCCGTGCTCTTTCGCGTCGGCAACCGCGGACTCAGCGGATTGGTCGGCGTCCTCGTCGTGACGGCATGGGTGCTGCCGGAGATCGTCGCCGCCTTCGTCAGCTACGCCTTTCTCTCCGCCGACGGAACCCTCAACTCGCTCCTATCGGGAGTGGGTATCGACGGACCCAACTGGTTGTACTCGCTGCCGCTGCTTTCGATCATCCTCGCCAACACGTGGCGGGGGACGGCGTTCTCGATGATGATCTACCGCGCTGCCCTCGACGACGTACCCCCGGAGGTGACCGAGTCGTCCATGCTGGACGGCGCCAGCGCCGGGCAGCGCCTGCGATTCATCACGCTGCCGATGATCAAGAGCACCATCTTCACGAATCTCCTGCTCACGACCCTGCAGACCCTCTCCGTCTTCACGCTGATCTGGGTGATGACCAAGGGCGGACCGGGGAACCTCTCCACGACCCTCCCGGTCTTCGCGTACACCGAGGCCTTCTCGTTCGGGGACATCGGCTACGGAAACGCGATCGCGGTGGTCATGCTTGTGCTGGGTGCCGTGTTCTCGATCGGCTACGTCCTCTCGCTGCGTCGGGGCGGAGACCGCGCATGATGATCGCAAGCATCGCGTCGCCTCGTCGCAGCCTCGGCCGGCTCTGGGCGAACGTCACTTTGATCGCGATCGGAGCCGTCTTCGCCCTTCCACTGGCCTGGGTCGCCCTGGCCTCTATCGATTCCGCTGCCAGCTATCAGGTGAAGCTTCCCACCCGACCCACTCTCGACAACTTCACCGACGTGCTCACACCGAGCCTGACGCTGGTCCCCCTGCTGAACAGCCTGTTGCTGTCGACGGGAGCCGGCGTGGTCACCGTGGTCCTCTCCGTTCTGGCGGCGTATCCGCTGTCCCGCTACCGTTCACGCCTGAACGGACCGTTCCTCTACGGCATCCTGTTCGCCAGTTGCCTCCCCATCACCGCGATCATGGTCCCCGTCTACAGCCTGTTCGTCCAGTTGCGGCTCATCAACCAGCCCTGGGCGGTCGCGCTGTTCCTGGCGGCGAGCTCGTTGCCGATGGCGCTATGGATGACCAAGAACTTCATGGACTCGGTGCCGACGAGTCTCGAGGAAGCTGCATGGGTGGATGGCGCCAGCGCGATGAAGGCGCTTGCGACCATCGTCGTTCCTCTCATGCGTCCCGCCCTCAGCGTCGTCTTTGTCTTCGTGTTCCTGCAGGCGTGGGGAAACTTCTTCGTGCCGTTCGTCCTGCTCTACTCACCGGAATGGCAGCCGGCCGCCGTATCCATCTACTCGTTCTTCGGCCAGTACGGAACAGTCGCCTACGGCCACCTCGCCGCCTACTCGCTCCTGTACTCCGCCCCTGTCCTGGGGCTCTACCTCCTCGTCACCCGCGGATTGGGCGGCACCTTCGCCCTGTCCGGTGCGGTGAAAGGCTGATCGGAAGGCCGCACATGCACCACAACGACGTCCTCTCCCTCCAACGCATCGACCGGCTGTTCCGCGACCGGCTCAGCCGACACCTGTACCGCGCGACTGCCCCCGTCGAGATCAGCGCGTGGGAGGTACCCGATGAGCCCGTGCCGTTCCGCACTGCTGTGGAGAGCACTTTCACCCCGTTCTCCCCAGGAGCGCGCTGGGGGCGCCCCTGGGGCACCGTCTGGTTCCACGTCACCGGGAGAGTGCCGCCCACCTGGCAGGAATTGCCGGACACCGCTGTCGAACTGGTCGCCGACCTGGGGTTCGACGACTCCGCGCCGGGATTCCAAGCGGAAGCTCTCGTGTTCCGCCCCGACGGTTCGATCGTCAAGGCGATCGAACCGCGCAACGCGACTGTTCCTCTCGACGGCGACCGTGTGGACTTGTATGTCGAGGCGGCCGGCAACCCCAGCGTTGCCGGCACGTTCACCTTCGCTCAGACACCGCTGGGAGATCCTGCCACGGCGGGAACCGACCCGATCTACCGTCTGGAGCGCATGGAGTTGGGGCTTCGCGATCTGAACGTGTGGGAGCTCGCCCAGGACGTGTGGACGCTGCGGGGACTGGTCGGTGAGCTCGAAGCCGACCGCACGCGGCGCGCTCGCGTCATCGCCGCACTCGGCCGCGCCGTCGACGCGCTCGACCCGGACGACGTCGCCGGCACAGCTCAGGCTGCGCGGTCCGAGCTGGCCGGAGTGCTTGCCGCCCCGGCATCGGCGACCTCTCACACGGTGACGGCGGTCGGGCATGCGCACATCGACTCCGCCTGGCTCTGGCCGATCCGCGAGACCGTCCGCAAAGTCGCACGGACGTTCTCGAACGTGCTCGACCTCGCCGCGCACGAGTCCGATTTCGTTTTCACTGCCTCTTCGGCGCAGCAGTACGCCTGGATCAAGGACCACTACCCTGAGCTCTTCGAGCGCATCCGTGCAGCAGTGCGCAGTGGACAGTTCGTTCCCGCCGGCGGCATGTGGGTCGAGTCCGACACCAACATGCCGGGCTCAGAGGCGCTCGCCCGCCAGTTCGTCGAGGGGAAGCGCTTCTTCATCGAGGAGTTCGGGGTGGAGCCTCTCGATGTCTGGCTTCCCGACTCGTTCGGCTACTCGGCGGCGCTGCCCCAGATCATCGTCGCGGCAGGATCGCGCTGGTTCCTGACTCAGAAGATCTCCTGGAATGAAACGAACCGGATGCCCCATCACACCTTTCTCTGGGAGGGAATCGATGGGACCCGCGTGTTCACCCACTTTCCGCCGGTCGACACCTACAACGCGGAACTCTCGGCAGCGGAGCTCGCCCGCGCTGAACGGCAGTTCGCGGAGAAGGCGGCGGCATCCCACTCCCTCGTCCCCTTCGGTTGGGGCGACGGCGGCGGCGGGCCCACGCGCGAAATGATCGCCGCCGCTCGCCGAACCGCCGACCTCGAGGGTTCACCGCGCGTGCGTCTCGGGTCGCCCGAGCGTTTCTTCACGGACGCCGAGGCCGAGTACGCTTCACCGCCGGTGTGGGAAGGCGAACTGTACCTCGAGTACCATCGCGGAACCTACAGCGCACAGGCGCGCACGAAGCGCGGCAACCGGCGCAGCGAGCACCTCCTGCGCTCCGCAGAGCTGTGGTGCGCTCTCGCCACAGTGCATCGCGGCGCCCCGTACCCTTACGACGAGCTCCGTCGACTGTGGCGGACGGTACTCCTCCACCAGTTCCATGACATCCTGCCGGGCACCTCGATCGCCTGGGTTCACCAGGAGGCAGAGCGCACGTACGCACAGGTGGAACGCGATCTCACGGCGCTCATCACCGCGGCACTGGGCACGCTCACCGGCGAGGGAGAACTGTCGCTCACCGCAAACGCGGCACCCGTCGCCATCGCCGGGACACCAGCGCTGTCCGTGTCGCACTCCGCGGCGAGCGAAGACCTCCGGTGGCAGCGCGTCGGCGACGGGTGGGAGATCCAGCAGGCGCGCACAGACTGGCGAATAGACGGCACCGGCCGCGTCACGCGCATCCACGACAAGGTCGCCGGGCGCGAGCTCGTCGTTCCGGGCGGCGCCACCGCCGGGCTCCAGCTGTTCCGTGACACTCCTCGCGAGTGGGATGCATGGAACATCGACTCGGAAGACGGGTCCCTCGTCACCGAGATCATGGCCGTCGACGACATCAGCGTCGACGGCCCGGACCTCGTGGTACGGCGAACCGTCGGTGCAAGCCGCGTCCGGCAGAGCTTCCGCGTCGACCCGATCACCGGCGCCCTCGACATTCGTGTCGACATCGAATGGCGGGAGCGGCAGAAGATGCTCAAGCTCGCCTTCCCCCTCGCCCTGCGCGCGGGTTCGGCCGAGTCGGAGATACAGTTCGGGCATCTCTCCCGTCCGGTGCACGCGAACACCTCGTGGGACGCCGCGAGGTTCGAAACAGTGGCGCATCGGTGGATCCGCTTGAACGAAGGGGGCTACGGAGTCGCCATCGCCAACGACGCCAGCTACGGGCACGACGTGCATCGCGACGGCGGCCGCGACGGTGGCGCTCACACCGTCGCGCGCGTGACCCTGGTACGTGCCCCCCTGTTCCCCGATCCTGAAGCCGACCAAGGCTCACACACCTTTCGAGTAAGCGTGCTTCCCGCAGCCTCGATCTCGGACGCCATCGACGCCGGGTTCCGCCTCAACCTGCCACCGATTCCGGTTCGCGGATCGAGCACTGTGCCCGCCGCGTTCACGAGCGATGCACCGGGAGTCGTGATCGAGGCGGTCAAGCTTGCCGACGATCGCTCGGAGGACGTGATCGTGCGGCTCTACGAAGCCTGGGGTGCACACCGCGCGGTCGTGCTCACTCCAGGCTTCGAATGGCTCGACGCGGTGCGGACAGACCTGCTGGAGCGTGAACTCGATGACTCGACGCCGCGGCGCCGGGGGGACGGCATCCCGTTGACGTTGCGTGCCTTCGAGCTCGTGACGCTCAGAATTCGTCGCCGCTGAGCGACCCACCCACCCAAGCCCGCGCTGCCGCCCGCGGGCAGCCCTGCTCCCATGGCGGCGCCGAAGCCGGGGCGGACC
>NZ_JBASZT010000288.1:0-1961 GCF_049661145.1 Microbacterium sp. | reverse complement strand
GCCCGAGCCTCGGCGAGCAGGTACTCCAGCTTGCGCGCCTTGTTGCCGCCGAGCGCGAGCCCGGTGAGGTCGTCGCGCTTGATCCACAGGCGCGGACCGCGGTCGCCGAGCGCCGCGCGCAACCGGTCGAGCGGATGCAGCGGGGTGGGGCCGGTCGCCAGTGACGGGCGCGCGGTGCGAAGGATGGCGGGAATGGCGGCGCGCACGCGGTCTCCGGTGGGACCGTCGGAAGCGCCGCTCTCGACGCCGTTCTCCGGAGCAGCGGAGTTCATGGCGTCAGCCTACGTGCGGCGGCGCCCCGGCATCCGGTCGTGTCGTGCCGTGACGTCCGGTGACGATGAGCGTCACCGGATGCGTCACCGGGCGGTAGCGTCGCTGCATGACTTCAACGACGCCGACGCTCGCGACCATCGAACTCGGTGACGGCCTGCGCGTTCCCGTACAGGGGTTCGGCGCGATGTCGCTGACCGACGTCTACGGGCCCGTCTCCGACGATGACGCCCTGGCGACACTCACGCACGCCGTCGACGCGGGTGCGACGTTCGTCGACACCGCCAACATCTACGGCGAGGGTCGCAGCGAGCGGATCATCTCGCGACTGCTGCGCACGCGCCGGGACGAGGTGCAACTGGCGACGAAGGTGGGCATCACGCCGAACGGAGGGATCGGGCGGCGCGCGCCGCGCGGCGATCCCGCACACATCCGTGAGCAGATCGACCTGAGCCTCGGACGGCTCGGCACGGATGCCGTGGAACTCTACTACCTGCACCGCGTCGACCCGAACGTACCCATCGAAGACTCCGTGGGTGCCCTCGCCGAACTCGTCGCGGCGGGCAAGGTCCGGCACATCGGGTTGTCGGAGGCGACCGGCGACGAGCTGCGCCGCGCGCAGGCGGTGCATCCGATCGCGGCCGTGCAGAGCGAGTGGAGCATCGTCAGTCGCGACGTCGAGGCGCACGTCGTGCCCGCCGCGCGGGAGCTCGGCATCGGCTTCGTGCCGTACTCGCCGCTGAGCCGGCAGTGGCTCACCGGCGCGTTCGACGAGTCGGCCTTGACGGATGCCGACGGCCGTCGCTCGTTCCCGCGCTTCGCGCCCGAGGCGCTCGCGGCGAACGCGCCGGTGCTGGCGGAGGTGCGTGCCGTCGCGGTCGACGCCGGGCTGACGCCCGCACAGCTCGCGCTCGCCTGGCTCTACGCGAAAGGCGACGAGCTCGGTCTGCCGGTCGTGCCGATCCCCGGCACACGCTTCGCCGACCGGGTCGACGAGAACCTGTCGGCGGTGGGCGTCGCCCTCGATCCCGCGCACATCGCCCGGCTGGATGCCCTGGCGCCTCGTGTCGCCGGCCACCGCTCGTTCCAGGCCACCTGGGTATCGGCGGGCCGGGAGTAGCGGTCACGGGTGGGCTGCCACCCCGGTGGTCGAGTGCCGCGCCCGCCACCCTCGGTGGTGGAGTGCCGCGCCCGCCACCCCCGGTGGTCGAGTGCCGCGCCCGCAGGGCGTGGTGTATCGAGACCATCGCAACCGACTCGTGGGCTGTGGTCTCGAGACACGAGCGCTTCGCGCTCGCAGCGGATCACCGGTTCGCGCGGCGGATGGGAGACGTCTCGGATTCGCGTGCGTGTTTCACGTTCCGATCGGTGTCTTTTCCGGCCCTCGAATGTCGGACCCCCTGACCACAATGGAGGGTATGGACCTGTTGACCGCCCCGCTGGGCGACCTGCTCACGCAGGCCGCCGGGGTGGTCGATGCGGCCGTGTCGGAGCGTGCGTTTCAGCGGGCGAGCGAGCATGAGCTCGCCGGGCAGGTGACGGTGATCGCCGCGGTGGGACGGCTGGTGGAGGCGCTGCTGGTCGACGCGGTCGGTGAGGTGATGGCCCGGTCCGAGACCGGGTTCCGGGACGAGTTCATGACCTCGCATCTGGGGTGCCGGAACGTGACCGAACTGGTCGAACGACTCACC
>NZ_JBASZT010000287.1:0-3981 GCF_049661145.1 Microbacterium sp. | reverse complement strand
CCCCAGGCCCGCCCGCCCGCCGCGCGTTGAGCGCGCGCGACTGCATCCCACCGCGCGAGTTCACGTCTCCCGGCGACTGCCGCCAGTCGATCAGGTCGTACGGGATCTCCTGCAGGAAGCGGCTCGGCATCGCGACCGACACTTCGCCGAACTGAGCGCGCGTCATCGCGAGCGACAGGTGCAGGCGCTTGCGCGCCCGCGTCAGCGCGACGTAGAACAGCCGCCGCTCCTCCTGCGGACCGCCCGGCTCACCCGCCGAGATCCGGTGCGGGATCAGGTCTTCCTCGACGCCGGTGACGAACACCGCGTCGTACTCCAGCCCCTTGGCGGTGTGCATCGTCATCAGGGACACCGACCCCGACGCGTCGGCGAGGTCGTCGGCATCCGACACCAGCGCGACCTCCGTCAGAAAGTCGAGCACCGTCCCGTCGGGGTTGTTGCGCGCGAATTCGCGGGTGACGGCGACGAGCTCGTCGAGGTTCTCGACGCGAGCCTCATCCTGCGGATCCTTCGATCTGCGCAGTGCATCGAGATAGCCCGACTTGTTCAGCAGCAGCGTGAGGCCCTCGGTGACGGACTTCGATGGCGCGACCTCTCCCGACGGAGGCAGCATGACGATACTCGCCTCGGCGAGCACGGCGTCGAGCTGTGCGATCGTCGCCTGAATCTTGGGACCCACGCCCAGCGCCGACGCGTTCGCGAGCGCATCGCGGAACGTGATGCCCTCGTCGGCCGCATAGCGCGCGATGGCCGTCTCGGTGACGTCACCGATCCCGCGGCGCGGCCTATTCAGGATGCGGCGCACGCTCAACTCGTCGGCGGGGTTCGCGACCGCGATGAGGTACGCGAGGGCATCCTTGATCTCGGCGCGCTCATAGAACTTCGTGCCGCCCATGATCTTGTAGGGGACGGCGGCGCGGATGAGGATCTCCTCCAGCGCCCGCGACTGCGAGTTGGTGCGGTAGAAGACGGCCATCTCGGCATAGGGCACGCCCGCGCGGCGCAGCGCCTCGACCTCGTCGGCGACGAACTGCGCCTCGTCGTGCTGCGAGTAGCCGGTGAACCCGACGATCTTCTCGCCGGCGCCGACGTCGGTCCACAGCTTCTTGTCCTTGCGGTCGAAGTTGTTGCCGATGACGGCGTTGGCGGCGCTCAGGATGTTCTGCGTCGACCGGTAGTTCTGCTCCAGCAGCACCACTTTCGCGCCGGGGTAGTCCCGCTCGAACTCGGTGATGTTGCGGATGTCGGCGCCGCGGAACGCGTAGATCGACTGATCGGAGTCGCCGACGACCGTGAGCGACGCGCCCTCGGTCTCGTCGAGCAGCGCGCCGACGTCCTCGATGGGCCGCGTCAGCTCGTGGATCAGCGCGTATTGCGCGTGATTGGTGTCCTGATACTCGTCGACGAGGATGTGGCGGAACCGCTTGCGGTAGACGTCGGCGACGTGCGGGAACGCCCGGAACAGGTACACCGTCTGCGCGATGAGGTCGTCGAAGTCGAACGCATTGGCCCGCTGCAGCGACCGCTGATAGTCCGCGAAGATCTCGGCGAACAGGCGCTCGGCCGGGTCGCTGAGATTGGCCGTGCGGGCGAACGACTCGGCATCCGCCAACTCGTTCTTGAGCTTCGAGATGCGCCCCTGAACGGATGCCGGGGTCAACCCGAACGCGTCGGCCTCGTGCTGCTTCACGAGCCGTTTGACGAGCGCCCGCGAGTCGCCGGAGTCGTAGATCGTGAAGTTGCGAGTGAAGCCGAACTGCTCGGCCTCGCGGCGGAGGATGCGCACGCACGCGGAGTGGAACGTCGAGATCCACATGCCCTGCGCGGTGTCGCCGATGAGCTGCTGTACGCGTTCGCGCATCTCGCCGGCGGCTTTGTTGGTGAAGGTGATCGCGAGGATCTGGCTCGGCCACGCCTCGCGGCTGCGCAGCAGCGACGCGATCCGCCGGGTGAGCACGCTCGTCTTGCCGGAGCCGGCACCGGCCACGATCAGCAGGGCCTTGCCGCGGTAGACGACCGCTTCGCGCTGTTGCGGGTTCAGGCCCGCGAGGAGGTCTTCGTCGGGACGGGTGCCGTCGGGGCCGGTGCCGCCCGTACCGCCGGGGCCGGTGGCGCGGGCGGATGCCGGCGCACCGGGCACTCCGGGCGCGCCGACGATGACGGGTGTGATGGCATCAGGCATGTCCCTTCAAGTGTAGGTCGGGGCCCCGACGTGCAGCCGAGACGTCACGCGCCCGGGGCGAGGAACTCGGTGCGCAGCCCCGGGAATCGGGCGAAGTCACGATCGAACGTGACCCACGTCGCGCCGTGTTCGATCGCGACGGCCGCGTGCGCGGCGTCGGAGACGAGGTTCCCGCGGGCTCCCGTCGCGCGGCACAGCTCGGCGAAGATCCGCCAGTGCCGGGGACCGGGGCTGATGCGGGTGACTCTCGGCGCGGCCAGCAGCTCGTCCACAATCGCCAGCGCGACATCCGGAGGTGTCGGAATCTCGTAGATCCGAGGGTTGGTCGCGACCCGGACGTACCCCGTGATCACGCTGTCGACGAGTGCAAGGGCCTCGGCACTGGACACCGCCTGTTGCAGCCAGCGCGCGGACTGCGCGTGGTCCGCAGCCTCAGCGCGGTACGCCTGTACCAGGACGTTGACGTCTGGCGCGATCACGAACGACGCGATCGACGTATCTGCTGAACGGTGAAGTCGTCCTCATCGAGGAGGTCCTGTATCTGATCCTTGTCCATGAGATCGACTCCCGGCCACGTCCCGCCTTTCCCTGGAGGGGGGGAGAACGGCTTGACGACGAACGGCGTCCGTGGCTCCTCCGCGTGCTGCAGTTCCCGCCGCAGAGCGTCCTCGACGAACGAGGTCACGGTTCGCTCCTCGGCACGGGCGCGCTCTTTCACCTGCCGGTACAGCTCGTCGTTGATGATCATGGTCGTGCGCATACGCCTGAGCATATCAGTGGATATGCCGATATGCCTGGGCTCTCCGCCGCCCCGTCCGTTACAGCAGCCGCCGCTCGCTCGCCCACGCCGTCAGCTCGTGCCGCGACGACAGCTGCAGCTTGCGCAGCACTGCCGACACGTGCGTCTCGACCGTCTTGATCGAGATGAACAGCGCCGCCGCGACCTCTTTGTAGGCGTAACCGCGCGCGATGAGGCGCATCACCTCCTGCTCGCGCGCCGACAGGCGATCGAGTTCGTCGTCGACGGCCGCGATCTCGCCCGACACGGCACCGAACGCGTCGAGCACGAAGCCCGCCAGGCGGGGCGAGAACACGGCATCCCCCTCTGCCACGGCATGCGCGGCGCGACTGACCTCGACGCCGGACGAGCCCTTCGTGATGTAGCCGCGGGCGCCGGCGCGGATGACGCGGACGACATCCTCCGCGGCATCCGACACACTCAGCGCGAGGAACCGCGTGGCCACGCCCGTCGAGGCGCGGATGACCTCTTCGCCGCCCGTCGCACCGGGTACCGGCCCGCTCGATCCGCCCGGCAGGTGCACGTCGAGCAGCACGACGTCGGGTCGGGTCTCGGCGATGACGGCCACGGCGCTCGGCACGTCGGCGGCCTCGCCGACGACCGTCACGGTCTCGTCCAGGTCGGTGCGCAGCCCGGAGCGGAAGATGGAGTGGTCGTCGACGATGACGACGCGGATGCCGTCAGCCACGACCGTCTCCCACCGCGAAACCCGACGCATGGCCTGCCGCGTGGCCGGGTGAATGGCCGGAAGCGAGACCGGCCGCGGGGTACCGCAGGTGCACCTCGGTCCCGTCCGGACCGGAGTGCACGTGCGCGATGCCGCCGACACGGCGCATCCGCCCGATGACGGACTGCCGCACGCCGAGCCGGTCGTCAGGGACCGCGTCGAGGTCGAAACCGCCGCCGCGGTCGCGGATGTACACATCGACGCCCCCGGAACCGCCCTCGATGTACACCGACACCTCGCCGCCGGCGTGACGAGCGGCGTTGAGCATCGCCT
>NZ_JBASZT010000286.1:0-6629 GCF_049661145.1 Microbacterium sp. | reverse complement strand
GGGTACCGCGCGCCGCAATGGGGAAGAAGCAACGGCCGCGCCGCGCGCGACGCTTCGCGATCGGCGGACTGTCGACGGCGGGAGCGGCGGCACTCGTGGCCGGGCTCGTGCTCACCGATGTGGTGGGCCTCGCCGGATGGCGCGGGGGAGCGGATGCCGCCGCGGCGGCCGTCCTGGAAGAGGCGAGCGCCGCCGCGATCACGAGCGTCGATCCGGTGCTTCAGCCAGGGCAGTACCTACGGGTCAACACGCGCGCGGTATACATGTCCAGCGGCGGGATCGGCGATGTCGTGGCGTCGTATCAGTACCTCGCCGACGACACGCTCTACCGGCCGGCAGACCCTGCTGCCGACTGGGTGTGGGAACGGGGGCCGCAGTCGGTGTACACCATCTTCGGGCCGGAGTCCGAGCAGCTGGCCGATGCCTGGTCGCGTGCGATGCGTGAATCGGATTCGTTCGAGACCGGCGACCTGCTGCGCGCTCCGGGCGGAGCGTTCTACGGCGGCAGTGCGGGGGCGGGCTTCGACGATCTCGATGGGCTGCCGCGTGACCCCTATCGACTGCTCAACTACATCTACCGCGTCAACGGGACATCCGGCCCGTCGCCCGACACCGAGGCGCTCGTGTTCATCGCCGACCGGCTGCGGATCGGTGCGGTACCCGCCGACCTACGGGCGGCGTTCTACCAGGCCGCGGCGATGATCCCGGGCGTCACGTTCGTTGACGATCAGGCGACTCTCGACGGCCGCACCGGCGTCGCGATCGGTCGTGTCGAAGACGCCTGGGGCATACGGATGGAGATCATCATCGATCCCGCGACCGGGGAGTTCATCGGGGAGCGTGAGGTCGCCGCGCGCGATCTTGAGGACTATGGCGAGACCTTCCCGGCCGGGACGATCCTGTCGTGGACCGCCGTCACGACGACCGTCGTCGACGCCGCACCGGCCGGCGGCACGCCGTACGGCAAGATGACGCCGGACGGCGAGGGGGAGGTGACGCCGAAGTGACCTGGCGCGTAGGTTGCTGAGGAGATGACGGATGCTGAGGAGCAATTCGCGGCATCCGGTCCTCAGAATCCTGCAATCTCCTCAGGAACCTGCACAGACGTACGGACCGACCGGCTTCGCGCGCGGCTTAGCCCAGGTGCGACCGGTCGGTCAGGATGATCGGGCCCTCTTCGGTGATGGCGATCGTGTGCTCGGAATGCGCGCCGCGCGAACCGTCGACGCTGCGCAGGGTCCAGCCGTCGGGGTCGGTGACGAGCTCATCGGTCGTCTGCAGGAACCACGGCTCGATCGCGATCACCAGGCCGGGGCGCAGCGGGTAGCCTCGGCCGGGCTTGCCGTCGTTGGGCACGTGCGGGTCGCCGTGCATCGTGTGGCCGACGCCGTGGCCGCCGAAGTCGGTGTTGATCGACAGTCCCTCGGCGTGGGCGACCTGTGAGATCGCATGCGAGATGTCGCCGATGCGGTTTCCGACGACGGCGGCGCTGATCGCGGCGTCCAGCGCACGCTCGGTCGTGTCGATGAGGGCGAGGTCCTCGTCACGCGGCGTCCCCACGACGAAGGAGACGGCCGAATCGGCGACCCACCCGTCCACCGCGACGGCGAAATCGAGCGTCACGAGGTCGCCGTCGCGCACCGCGTAGTCATGAGGCAGGCCATGCAGGACGGCATCGTTGACCGATGTGCAGATGACCTTCCCGAAGGGGCTCGCGCCGAACGACGGGTGGTAATCGATGTAGCAGGACTCGGCCCCCGCTCGCCGGATCAGCTCGTGCGCGTGCCGGTCGATCGCGAGCAGGTTGGTGCCCACCTTCGTCTCCGCTCGCAGCGTCGCAAGCGTCTCCGCCACGAACCGTCCCGCGGGTCGCATCTCCTCGATCTCGACGGGGGTGCGCAGCTCGATCATCGTGATCCTTTCGTCAGCATCCATTCTCTCTGACCGGCGTAGCATCGAAGGTATGTGGCCCAGACGCGTGTTCTTCCGGTGGTTGATCCCGGCGGCGTTCGTGCTGCCGTTGTGGTTGCTCATCGGCTGGATCGCGTTCGGCGCGAACCCGTGGGCGCTGCTGTGGGTCATCGTGTCTGCACCCATCGTGCTCGTCTGGCAGGTGGTGCTCACCCTGCTCGTGCGCGCGCGGGGCACGGTTCGCGCATTCCGCGCCGTGTCGTGGCTCGACCTTGGCGTCATCGGCGCTTGGCATGTGATGGTGGTGGCACTCGGAGTGTTCGACGGCCGCTGGTGGTGGCCCGTGCTCGGTTTAACGGTCGCGGTCGGGATCGCCGCGATGTGGACATCTCTGTCACAGCTGTGGCGCGAGGCGCTGCCCGCCCCGACGCTGCTGCGCACTCCCGAGGGTGTCGGCTACGTCCCCGCCCCGCGCCCGGAGCATCCTCGTCAGCCGGTCGACGACGAGATCATCGTCATCCGCGAGACGCCGCCGCCGGCGGCCTGACCTGGCGGGTGCGTCGCGTTTTGCGACGCGAGCCGTCCATGGCAGAATGGATGTTTGTGCCCTGAGCAGGCTCTGCCTCAGGGGAGCACGGCGCCGGTGACGGATGCCGAGGGCACCCACCCATCCTTTCCAGAACACTCGCGGTCGACCTGTGGCGGCTGCAGGAAGTGAAGATCATGCAGATCCTCGACGCCGTCGACGCAGCATCGCTGCGCAGCGACATCCCCGCTTTCGCCCCCGGCGACACCGTGAAGGTGCACGTCAACATCACCGAGGGCAACCGCTCCCGCATCCAGGTCTTCCAGGGCGTCGTCCTCGGCCGCTCCGGCGACGGCGTGCGCGAGACGTTCACCGTCCGCAAGATCAGCTTCCAGGTGGGTGTCGAGCGCACGTTCCCCGTGCACAGCCCGGTGATCGACCACATCGAGGTCGTCACCCGAGGCGACGTGCGCCGCGCCAAGCTGTACTACCTGCGCAACCTCCGTGGCAAGAAGGCCAAGATCAAGGAGAAGCGCGACAACTGATCGCTTCGAGAGGATGCCCCGGGTCTGCGATCCGGGGCATCCGCTTTCTCCGGGTGCTCCCCGGATGCGTGGCGCGACGCTGAACCCGCCCACGATGTGCGACCCTTGTTGAGCGGCAGACCGACCGGCGCGCCGACGAGAAAGACGCTGCATGAGCTCCGACCACCCGACCGCCGACTCCGGACCGCTCGTCCCATCCCGAGCGGTCGTCCCACGGCGCAGAAGGTTCTGGTTCCTCGTGCGCGACGTTCTCGTGATCGTCGTGATCGCGATCGTCGTGTCGCTGGTCATCAAGACCTTCCTGGTGCGCTCGTTCTACATCCCGTCTGGCTCGATGGAGCAGACGCTGCATGTGAAGGACCGGATCCTCGTCGACGAGTTGACCCCTCGGTTCACCGGGTACGAGCGCGGCGACGTCGTCGTGTTCCGCGATCCGGGCGGGTGGCTGGCCGTGGATACGTCGGCATCTCGTCCGTCGGCGCTCGTCCAGGTGGGGGACTGGCTGCTGTCACTTGTCGGCATCACGGCATCCGACAGCGACGAGCACCTCATCAAACGCATCATCGGGCTTCCCGGTGACCATGTCGTGTGCTGCAACGCGCTCGGGCAGATCACCGTCAACGACACCCCCATCGACGAGACGTCGTATCTGAATCTGGCGACGGGACAGAGTGCTCCGCAACCCGTTCCTTTCGATGTCACCGTGCCTGCCGCTTCGCTGTGGGTCCTCGGCGACAATCGTGACCATTCCCGTGACTCGCGGTACAACGTGGAACAGCCTTCGCGCGGATTCGTGCCGCTGGACAACGTCGTCGGACGTGCGTTCCTGATCACGTGGCCGCTGAACCGGTTCGGCACGATCGACGGACACCACGATGTGTTCGCCGGTGTACCTGCCGCGGCCCCGGCGTCGGCCGCGCAATGACGGTCGTGGCGCCCCGGCTGACCGTCGAACGGCGGTTGCTGCGTGAGCATGCGCTCGTTATCGCTTGCGACGAGGTCGGGCGCGGTGCGCTAGCGGGGCCGGTCGCCGTCGGTGCCGTGGTGATGGATGCCGCCGGCGCGCGTCGCCGCATCCCAGACGGGCTGCGCGACTCGAAACTCGTTGCGGAGCACCACCGGCATGCGGTCGCGGCCCGCGCCGGTGCCTGGGTCGGCGCATCGGCGGTCGGCTGGGCCGGCGCCGGCGAGATCGACGAGGTCGGCATCATCCGGGCGCTGGGGCTCGCGGCGCTACGAGCCATCGCCGAGTTGCGGGCGCAGGGAGTCGTGCCCGAGGACGCGGTCGTGATCCTCGACGGCAATCACGACTACATCACGCCAGCCGGCGGGGCGGGGTTGCGGGTGCAGCCGATCGTCAAAGCCGATCGGGACTGCGCATCGGCGGCGGCCGCGTCCGTCCTCGCGAAAGTCGCGCGCGACGACCTCATGACGCAGCTGCACGATGAGCACCCCGTGTACGTGTGGGCACGCAACAAGGGGTACGCCAGTCTTGAGCATCGCAACGCCATCCGCTCCCAGGGTCTCAGTCCGTATCATCGGGCGTCGTGGGCGATCGCGGACGCTCCCACGCTGTTCTGACTGCGAGGTCCAGGTCCCCGCATAGGATGGGAGGACCATGGACGACGAGGGCTTTGACGATTACGACCGTGAACTCGAGTTGGCGCTGTACAAGGAGTACCGGGACGTCGTCTCGCAGTTCGCCTACGTCATCGAGACCGAACGGCGCTTCTATCTCGCCAATGACGTCAATGTCGTACGGCGTGACACCGAGCACGACTTCTACTTCGAGATCTCGATGACCGATGTATGGGTCTGGGACATCTACCGCGCGGATCGGTTCGTCAAGTCGGTGCGCGTGCTGACGTTCAAGGACGTCAATGTCGAGGAGCTCCAGCGTCGCGACTTCGAGCTGCCCGAGGAGTTGGCGCTGGACTCCTGAGCCTTCATCGCTCGCTGTTCGCGCTTTCATCGTTCTCTCCACAGGCGGCACTTTCGCCAAGTTGTCCACGGATGCCGTGAACTCGCCGCATCCAGCACCTGATCGCGCGGCACCATGGCGTCATGGCAGACAAGGACGTGCGGGGACGCGCGGGTGAGGACAGGGCGGCGAGATATCTCGCCGACCGCGGCTTCGACATCGTCGACCGCAACTGGCGATGCCGCGCCGGTGAGCTCGACATCGTGGCGACGCAGGGCGACGAGCTCATCGCCGTCGAGGTGAAGACCCGCCGGACCGAGGCGTTCGGGCACCCGTTCGAGGCGGTGGACGCCCGAAAGCGCGACCGCGTATGGCGGGTGGCGTGCGCATGGGCTGCAGCGCATCCGGACCACTCGCGGTACCGGCGGCTGCGGATCGACGTCATCGGCGTGACGGGCGAGGACCCCGCGACCGCCGCCATCGAGCACCTCGTGGACCTGCGATGACGATCGGCCGCACGTGGGGCGTCGTGCTGACGGGATTGCAGGGGGACCTCGTCGAGGTCGAGGCCGACCTGTCGAACCAGACACCCGGGTTCTTCATCATCGGACTGGCGGACAAGGCCGTGGGCGAAGCGCACCAGCGTGTCCACAATGCGAGCGCGAACAGCGGACTTCCCCTGTCGCGGCGCCGCTTGACGGTCAACCTCTCACCGGCGAACCTGCCCAAGCAGGGCTCGGGACTCGACGTCGCGATCGCGATCGCCGCACTCGCGACGGAGCTGAAGCTGGATGCCGACGCGCTCGCGCGCACG
The DNA here is from genome assembly GCF_049661145.1 of Microbacterium sp. GTDB lineage: Bacteria > Actinomycetota > Actinomycetes > Actinomycetales > Microbacteriaceae > Microbacterium. Next base: position 912 of record NZ_JBASZT010000286.1, on the reverse strand, counting down.
GTCCATATCGGCGAACTGGGACTCGATGGGCGGTTGCGCCCGGTGCCCGGAGTCCTGCCGGCGGTCGCCGCGGCGGCGCGTGCCGGAATGCGACGGGTCGTCGTGCCGTACGCCAATCGGCGTGAGGCGGAGCTCGTGTCGGGGGTGACGGTATTCGCCGCCATCACGCTGCGCGACGTGGCGCGTCATCACGGACTCGACGTCGAAGGGATCGCCGCCGACCCGGTGCCGGGCGCGACCGTTGCGGTGGCGGCATCCGACGACGACCTCGATCTCGTCGACGTCATCGGACAGGCCGACGCGGTGGACGCCATGATCGTAGCCGCTGCGGGCGGCCATCACGTCATGATGAGCGGACCGCCGGGTGCGGGCAAGACGATGCTTGCGCGTCGACTCCCCGGCATCCTTCCCGACCTCGACGACGATGCGGCGATCCAGGCCGCATCGCTGCGGTCGCTGTCTGGTCTGCCCGTCGATGAGCTGCGGCGCACTCCGCCGTTCGAGGCCCCGCATCACAGCGCGAGCGTCGCGGCGCTGGTCGGCGGGGGCAGCCGGACCGTCCGGCCTGGAGCGATCGCGCGCGCCAGCGGGGGCGTGCTGTTCCTCGACGAGGCGGGGGAGTACGGGGCTCATGCTCTCGACGCGCTGCGCCAGCCGCTGGAGTCCGGCACCATCGAGATCCACCGGGCGGGTTTTCGCGCGACCTTTCCGGCGCGGTTCCAACTCGTGCTGGCGACGAACCCGTGTCCGTGCGGCAACTACGGCGTACCGGGGGCGGAGTGCACGTGCCCGTCGCTGGCGATCCGGCGTTACCTCGGCAAGCTCTCCGGTCCGCTGCTGGACCGGATCGACATCGAACTGTCGATGCGGCGCGTCGCCGTCGCGCGTGCCCGCGACGCCGCACCGGCCGCG
>NZ_JBASZT010000285.1:0-33084 GCF_049661145.1 Microbacterium sp. | reverse complement strand
CGTGCGGTCGGCGCGACAGCGATGCCCTCGGCGCGTGATAGCCTGTCTGAGGTTCACGGGCCTGTGGCGCAGTTGGTAGCGCGCCTCGTTCGCATCGAGGAGGTCAGGGGTTCGAATCCCCTCAGGTCCACATCCCATAGCAGATTCATAGAACTCTGCTTCTGCTCGCCCCACGCAGGATCAGCCGACGTCCGCGTGTATCATGTCGAGCCCGAGCGAAGTTAGGGGTTTTCCCGATCCGTTCCGGCCGGGCGTGGTTCTAGTGTTTCACCATGCATACGCATCGACTGCTTGCCAGCGCCGCTGCTGCTGTCATCGTGATCGTCGGGCTGCCCGCGTGCGCGGCCGTGACGGCAAACCCCATCACGCTCACGATAGGCACGCAGGACAACGACGACACCCACGTTGCCGGCGAGATCAAGCACTTCGCTGATCTTGTTGACACGGCATCCGGCGGCTCCATCACGATCACACCGGTATGGCGCGCCGCTGGCGACGTTTCGCGGTGGGATCAGGTGGTCGCGCAGCAGGTGATCGATGGCGAACTCGACCTGGGGATGGTGCCCACTCGGGCGTGGGACGCCCTCGGGGTGACGAGCCTGCGGGCGCTGAATGCGCCCTTCGTGGTGACCTCCGATGCCGCGCTCGTTGGCGCGACCGCCGACGAGATTCAGGATCCCATGCTTGAGGGGCTCGAGTCGGCCGGGATCGTCGGGCTCGACATCTTTCCGGAGAGTCTGCGTCACCCCAGCGGCTTCGCGGAACCTGCACTCGGACTCGACTCCTATCAGGACGCTGTCGTACGCGCGCCGTACTCCGCGACGACAGAGGCCATGTTGGCATCCTTCGGAGCCACGTTGGACGATGGCACCCCGGACCCGCAGGTGCACAATATCCAGGAGACCTCATACTTGCGCGCCGCCGGACCGACCGTCACCGCGAATGTCACCTTCTTCGGGAAATTCGATGTGCTTGTTGTCGGCTCCGACATCTGGAACGGGCTCAACGATGAGCAGCGGCGCGTGCTTCGGCAGGCGTCGGATGAGACCCAGAAGTGGGCTAGAGATCACCTACCGACCGATCAGGAGCATGCCCAGGAATATTGCGAGCGTGGTGGCAGGCTCGCCCTTGCGCAGCAGGATGATGTCGATGCGCTGATCGCTGCGAGTGCGCCCGTCTTGGATGAGTTGGCGGAGGACGATGTCACCGCGACCTCGATCACGGCTTTGCGCGCGCTCGCGCCAGCGGGCCCGCTCCCGCCAGTCTCGTGCGCCGACACGAGCGAGACGGCAGTGGACATCACCGGCACATGGGAGTTCACAACGACCCAGGAGGACCTCATCGCCGGAGGGGTGACGGATCCCACACAGGTGCAACAGGAGGCGGCAACGTTCCGCTACCGGTTCACCGAGAACGCCTGGGCGTACGATGCCGTGGCCGAGTACGACCTGGCACAGCCGCGCCGAACCGGCACTCTCAAGGTCGTGGGTTCGCGCGTGACGATCTTCTGGAGTGGGCAAGCCAGCGATTCCACGTCGATGGACGCCGAGATCCTCCCCGACGGCACCTTGCAGTTCACCAACATCGTGGATGCCGACCCGGTATATCAGAAGGCGTCGGAGGTGAAATTCGGTCTGCGGCCCTGGAGCCCGGTCGAAGGGTAGCGGTCAGCGTTGGGCGCCGCCGAGGGCTCGCAGCACTGTCAGCACGCGCCGATGATCGTCGGGCCCCGCATCGATGCCGAGCTTGGCGGTGAGATTCGCGAGATGGCTCTCGACGGTCTTGACGCTGAGGCTGAGCCGTCGCGCGATTCCCGCGTTGGACAGGCCCTCCGCCATCAGGGCGAGCACGCGCTGCTCCTGCCGCGTCAGCACCCCACGTCCGGACGCGGGACTGCGCAGAAGCAGCTCGACCACTTCGGGATCGATGACTGTTCCGCCGGTGGCGACCGTTCGCACCGCCTCTGCGAGCGTGGCGGACTCCGTCACCCGATCCTTGAGCAGGTAGGCCGTGCCGGCGCCAGCCGCAGCAACCCTCTCTGCGAGCGCCCTGCTCGCATACATCGACAGGATCACGACACCGATCTCATCGCCGCGTGAGCGCATCTCCTCGAGCGCACGGAGCCCCTCGTCGGTGAACGTCGGCGGCATCCGGATGTCGAGGACGAGCGCGTCGACGCCCTGCGTGGTGTGCAGTGCCTTCGCGAGTTCGTCGGCGTCGCCGGCGACACCGACGACCGAGCAACCGCCGACCTCCAAGATGTGGCGAATCCCTTCCCGCACGAGCAACGCGTCATCGACGACGATGACGCGTGGATGCGGCAGGCTCACGTCGACCACCGGGTGGGAGGGATCGATGCCGAGACGCGTGTCCCGCCCTCGAGTGGCGCATCGACACGGAAGAGGCCACCAACGGCTTCGACACGGTCGGCAAGACCACGCAGTCCACCTGAGCCGGTGATCCTTGCTCCACCACGGCCGTTGTCGGTGATCGTGACAGTCAGTTCGTCGTCGTATCCGAGGTCTACCGATGCCGTCGCAGGACCGGCATGCCTTGCGGCGTTCGTGAGAGACTCCGCGACGGTGAAGTAGAGCGTCTTCGCGACGGCATCCGCGACAGGCCGGGTCTGGCCACGGATCCGCAGCGAGGCGGGCACGGGGGAGCGCATGACGAGTTCTTCCATCGCACCGTCGAGCCCACCGTGATCAAGGATCGTGGGCGTGATCCCGCGGGCAAGTTCGCGCAGTTCCCGGCGAGCCAGCCCGAGCTCCTCAGACGTCTGCGCGAGGCGCTCGGCCAGTTCGGGAGAGTCGTCTCCGTTGAGCTGATCCCTTGCTCGATCCAGCGAGAACGAGGCGGCCAACAGGAGTTGCTGAGCCCCATCGTGGAGGTCGCGCTCCAGTTGTCGCCGCGCACCGTCGGCGGCATCCACGATGCGCATCCGGGACTCGCGGAGGCGCTGGATGCTGCGGGACAGCTCGTCAGTGAGTCGCACGTTCTCGGTCACGATCGATATCGAGGCGGACAGCGAAGCGAGAAGATCGCGACGCACCGCCACTGCGGGGTCGAACACGATCCAGGCTCGCACCGGTGTGTCCTCACCCACCGCGACGGCGTGCGGCGGCGGGGTAACCGGCGACCCGTCCACGGTGCGATACTCACCGTCCTGGAGCCAGATCACACGGGCAGAGTGGTCGTCGAGCGCCGATTGGATGAGCTGATCCCAGCGCCCGGCGGTCACGCCCTCCTTCGCGGCAAGGACGACGTCCGCAACGCGGGCTCGAGCTTGGCGAAACGCGGCGAGACCCGCGATCCACACCAGCGGCACGGCGATCGTGAGCCCGAGCCGCAGATAGGCCCATCCTTCGCGCTCATCATCGAGTGTCAGGAGATGATTGAGGTTCGTCCACGCGGTCGTCACAGCCAGCGAAAAGGCGGTCACGGTCATGAGGACGTTGCTTGCTCGCCACGGGCGGCTGCCCCGGATCCACCGCGCAATGAGGGCGATGACGGCGGCGAGCGACAGCGCCGCGCCGATCACCAGCCGCGCTTGATACCACCAGACCACGACGCCGCGAGGAAGTACGAGAAACGGATTGGGCGCGCACAGGCACCACTCGCCGGTCTCGGCGACAAGGATCAACAGGGTCTGAGCGGCGAAAAAGCCGACAGCGGCGATCAGCACCCCGCGACCGACCCACCCCGAGAGTCGGCCCGTGGGATAAGTGATGACGAGCAGGATGACGACGATCCCGAGCGCAGGGCTGAGAGCGTAGAACAGCGCCCACCAGGAACTTGTCGGCTGGAGTGCTTCGAAGAAGACGGAGAACGTATGCACGACAGAGCCCAGCAGCAGCAGAACAGCGGGGATGTGGGCTCCCAGGTGCCATGCCGCCAGGGCGCTGACAGCAAAGACGACGCCGACAGTGGCCGAAAGCACGAGATCGGCGAACGGCACGAACGGTCGCAGGTCGCGGGTGACGTGCTGCGCGTAGACATTCAGGAGAACCGCCGCCGCGGACAGCGTCAACATCGTCGCGAACAGGATCCGTCCCCGCATGGGCCTCATCTTGGCCTAAACGGGAACGGCGCGCTATCGTCACGCGTGCGGCGTGGTCACCCGACGGGCTGGTGCTCCCGCTCGCGGGCGCGGAGGTCCTTGCGGAGGATCTTGCCCGAGCTGGACTTGGGGATGGCCTCGACGAACTCCACGCGGCGCACCTTCTTGTGTGGGGCGACGTGCTCGGCGACGAACGCCATCACGTCGTCCTCGGTGATCTTCGAACCCGGCACCCGCACGACGAACGCCTTGGGGATCTCCTGCTTGTCGTCGTCGAGGACGCCGATGACCGCGGCATCCGTCACCTGCGGGTGACTCAGCAGCAGCGCCTCCAGCTCCGCGGGGGCGATCTGGTAGCCCTTGTACTTGATGAGCTCCTTCACGCGATCGACGATCGAGAAGTAGCCGCCCTCGTGGTAGACGGCGACGTCGCCGGTGTGGAGGAAGCCATCGGCATCCAAGGTCTCGGCCGTCGCCTGCGGCTGGTTCAGGTAGCCGAGCATGACGTTCGGGCCCTTCACCCACAGCTCGCCGGCCCGGCTCTCACCGTCGGCGCCGACCTCGGTGATCTCCTCGCCGGTCTCGGTATCGACGAGCTTGCAGACGATGTTCGGCAGCAAGACCCCGACGGAGCTGACGGGGACATCGTCGCGCTGGTATGGCATCGCGTGCGAGACCGGGCTGAGCTCGCTCATCCCGAAGCCCTGCATCATCCGGGCGCCGATGCGCCGCCCGGCGATCTCGGCGGTCTCGCCGTCGAGGGGAGCGGCGCCGGAGAATACGGTGCGTACGGTCGAGATGTCGAACTGGTCGACGACGGGGTGCTTCGCGAGCGCGACGGCGATCGGCGGGGCGATGAACAGGAACGTGCAGCCGAACTTCTGGATGATCGTGAGGAACTCGACGAGGTCGAACTTCGGCATCGTCACGAGCGTCGCGCGCTGCTTGAGCGCGAGGTTCAAGAGCACCGTCATGCCGTAGATGTGGAAGAACGGCAGGACCGCGAGCACCCGGTCGCTGTCTCGCAGATCGATGCTCACACGGCACTGCGCGACGTTCGCGACGAGATTGCGGTGGCTGAGCATCACGCCCTTGGGGACGCCCGTCGTTCCCGACGAGTACGGCAGGACGGCGAGGTGGGTCGCGGGGTCGAAGCTCACCTCCGGAGCTGGGCGGCGCTCGGCCAGCAGATCCCGCAGGCTCGGGTGATCCGGGGCGCCGTCGAGCACGATGAGGCGGTCCGCGGGGATGCCGACGGCAGTCGCCGCCGCCACGGCTTGCGGCAGCAGGGGCGACACCGTGACGAGCCAGGTGGCCCCGGCATCCTGCAACTGCTTCTCGATCTCGCGGGGCGTGTACAGCGAGTTGATGGTCGTGACCGTCCCGCCGGCATGGAGAACGCCGTGGAAGACCGTCGCGAAGGCGGGGATGTTGGGGCACAGCACCCCGATGACAGTGCCGGTCGTGACACCGCGGGCGGCCAACGCGCCGGCGAACGCGTCGATCTGCGCCTTGAGGGCGCCGTAGGTGGTCTCGGTGCCGGTGGCGGGATCGATCAGTGCGATCCGAGCGGCATCCTCGGCCGTCAGGTCGCCGAAGAGGTCGTCGTAGATGCTGAGTTCGGGAATCTCGATATCGGGAGCGGGGCTGGTGAACACGGGCGGTCTCCTTCGACGGCGTGGGCCCCGGCGTCGGTGCCGGATGGGTACATCATGCCACCGCGCGGGACGCGGTTCCAGCACCTGCGGCATCGCGTACCGAGGGCGGGTGTGCGGGGCCGGTAGGGTCAGAGGATGACCGCCGAGAGCCTGCCCGCTCGCAGCCGCCTGGTTCACGATGCGTTGCGAACGGCGGGGATCGCCGGGGAGATCATCGTGCTGCCGGATGCCGCGTCCACCGCGGCCCTCGCCGCCGCCGCGCTCGGGGTGGAGGTCGGCGCGATCGCCAACAGCCTCGTCTTCGCCTGTGACGGCGAGCCACTGCTGGTGATGACGAGCGGCGCACACCGCGTCGACACCGCCGCGCTCGCCGAGCGCCTGGGACGTGGGAGGATCCGGCGGGCGACCCCCGAGCAGGTTCGCGAGGCGACCGGGCAGGCCATCGGCGGCGTCGCGCCGACCGGGCATCCCGCGAGGCTCGAGACGATCGTTGACGAGGCGCTCGCCGCCTACCCGGAGATCTGGGCGGCCGGCGGCACGCCGCACACCGTCTTTCCGCTCACCTTCGATGAGCTCGTCGGTCTCACCGGCGGCACGGTCGCCAAAGTCGACTGATCCGCTGATCGGCGAACCGCGTCCGACTCGGTCGCTGCGCTCGCGGGGGTTCCAGTGTCCTTCGCTCAACGCGCGGGGGTGCCGGGGCTGTCGAAACTCCAGTGGTCGGGGTCGGTTGCGGTGGCGACGTCCCAGTCGTCGGCGTCCCACGTGAAGGTCGCGACGGCGCACGTCGGCATGTGCGCGATGCCGTCGACCGACAGCGTCGATGCCAGCACCGTCATGCCCGGGTCGTGCGCGACGATCATGACAGAGGCAACTCCGCGGGCCGTCGCCGCTGCCAGCAGGGTCCGCGCCGAGGCGCCGTAGAGCCCTTCATCGAGTTCGAGTTCCAGCCCCAGGGCGGCTCCGAAGAACCCGGCGGTCGTCTTGGCGCGCAGCGCCGTGGACGACAGCAGCGCGTCGAGCCGCACCCCTGCGTCGGCAAGGCGCGCCGTCAGCCGCGCCGCCATCACGGGCGCGTCGCACATCCCGCGGCCGTTGAGGGGCCGGTCGTGGTCGCCGAGAGCAGGGCTTCCCCAGTCGCTCTTCGCGTGGCGGGCGAGGACGAGCGTCGTCATGTCAACGGATACCTCTCAGCCGACGTACACCCAGGCGGACCGCCCACTGCCGAGGGTGACGAGAATGCGCCGGTACAGCGCGACCTCGTACTCGTCAGCGGCATCCACCTCGTCCGCGGTGACGTGCAGCACCTTGCCGACGACCTTGTCCACGTCATTGCCGGTCGCCCGAAGGACAGGGTGCACCGAGAGACCGGACAGGTCCACGACGCGCTGGTCCTCGATCTCGACGTAGTCGATCGTGTAGCCCGGCAGGATGTCGGGCTCGCCCGCGACGAGCCGCCCGAACGTGTCGAGCTGCACCTCGGCATACTGCAGCGTGCCGTACGTGAACAGCAGCTGATCGCGCGGGAGATCGGTCACCCCACCAGGCTACCGGCGGCGCGTGGAGCGGTGCCAGAAAGCCGCACCGTCACTAACCCAGCAGGGCGTGGGCGATCGAGAAGATGGCAAGCCCGGCCAGGGCGCCGACGATCGTGCCGTTCAGGCGGATGTACTGCAGATCGCGCCCGACCATGAGCTCGATCTTCTCGGTCGTCTCGGCGGGGTCCCACTTCTCGACGGTGTCGGTGATGATCGACGCGATGTCGTGGCGGTAGCGGTCGACCAGGAACACCGCGGCGTCCGCGATGCGAACATCGACGCGACGCTGCAGCGCAGCATCCGTCGCGAGCCGTTCGCCGATCTCGCCGAGTGCCGCGACGATGCGGCGCCGCAGCCCGCTGGCGGGGTCGTCCAGCGAGGCCAGCAGCCCGGTCTTGGCGGTGTTCCAGGCCTGCGCGGCGAGTTCGCGTACGCGCGGGCTGTCGAAGACGGAGCTCTTCGCTTCTTCGAGCCGGGCGATCGTCGCGGGATCGTGCTGCAGGTTCTCGGCGAGCCGCGCGAGATAGCGGTCGATCGCGTGCCTCGCGGGATGGTCGGGGTCGGTCTGCACCGCCTCCGCGAACTTGACGGCCTCATGGTAGACGGTGTCGTCGACCAGGCGCATCGCGACCGACGGCACCCACGATGGCAGGCGCCGGGAGACGAGTCCTGTGAACGACTCGCGGTTGGCGTCCAGCCAGGTCACGATGCTGTCGATGCCGAGGTCGACGGCACCGTGATGCGCGCCGGTCTCGACGACCCGCGACAGCGACGCGCCGAGGGCGGGCCCCCATTCCGGGTCGAGCAGGTGCTCGCGGGCGAGGTCGCTGATGAGACTCTGCACCTCGTCGTCGCTCAGGGCGCGCAGGATGCCGCCGGCCACCGCTGCCGCTTCGGTTCCGACCGTCTCGGCGTGCGCCGGGTCGCGCAGCCACGCGCCGGCTCTGGCCGCGATGGACGTCGAGTCCAGTTTCGCGCGCACGACGCCGCCCTCGAGGAAGTTCGTCTCGACGAACTCCCCGAGGCTGCGGCCGATCTCGTCCTTGCGGCGCGGGATGATCGCGGTGTGCGGGATCGGGATGCCGAGGGGGTGGCGGAACAGGGCGGTGACGGCGAACCAGTCGGCGAGAGCCCCGACCATCCCGCCCTCGGCCGCGGCGCGCACGTAGCCGAGCCATGGGTACTTCTCCTGCAGGACGAACGCCACGACGAAGAGGATCGCCATCACGATGAGCGCGCCGAGGGCGACGCCCTTCATGACCTGCAGCGAACGGCGCCGCTCCTGGTCGGCCGGGCTGAGGAGTGCGGTGGGGGTGCGGGCCATCACGGTAGTCTCGCACGCGGCGTATCCTGACGGCGTGATCGAAGACATCCGCAAGCGCGCCCGGCACCGCACCAGCATCATCGAGGGGCAGCTGCGGGGGCTCACGCGGATGATCGAGAACGAGGACTACTGCATGGACATCATCGCCCAGTCGCGGGCGATCCAGAAGGCGCTCGCCTCGCTCGACAAGCTGCTGATCGAGAACCACCTGCGCACGCACGTCGCGCACATGTTCGCCGAGGGCGGCGACGAGCGCGAGCAGGCTGTGGCGGAGCTGTTGAAGGCCTACGACCTCGAGACGCGGTGAGCGCTGCGCCTCACGTCAGCTTTTCAGTGGCGCTGCCGCGCCGTGGGGTGAGAAAGCCTGGGTCATGTTGCGCGACTTTCGGGTCACACCGGCACGAGCGTGAGGTGGGCGCGATCTTCCTCGGTGAGGGCGCGTGCGAATCGGGCGTCGAATGTCGCGAGACTCAAGCCCGCACGGACGGCGAGGTTGAGCAGATGGAAGTCGGTGACCTGGCGGAACCCCATCAGCGAGGTCAGCGTGATGTGCGGGTGCGCCAGCGACGAGTCGTCGACGAGAAAGCGATGCCCTGGCGCGTGACGGATGGCGTCCAGCGCAGCGATGGCGTCGGCGGGCGCCACGACTTCACCCATCACCGTCGGATTGCTCAGTAGTCGGACGAACGACGATTCGGTGACAGGTGTCGTGGCCCACGTGTGGATGCTCTCAAACCACGACCTCGCTGAGCCGTGGTGCACGTGCCTCGGATCGTACAGCGCCAGCAGCAGGCCGACGTCGAGAAGGTACCCCTCAGTCATCGCGGTGCTCGGCGACCATCTCGTCTGTGACCACGTGGGCGGGGTTGCGTGAGGCCATCACCGGGAAGCCGGCGACAGATTCTGTGGGTCGTCCCGGGCGCATGCCCCGCATGGCGAGCTCGGACACGGCGGCACCGACAGGGCCGAGCCAGGCGGCGGCGACGGTGGAGTGCACCGATTCCGGGTCGGACGGATGGAACATCCCGGCCAGCACGTCGCGGTAGAGGCGGCTGAGTTCGGTGCGGCTGAAGTACGAGGAGCCGCCACTGACGAGCATCGCCTCGTCGACGAGCTGCTTCGCGGTGACGACCGCGCGGTGCTTGAGGCCGCTGAGCTTCGCGAACCACAGCGGCCCGTGGTTCGCGAGCGCGTCGACGTCGGTGGCGATCGCGGCGAGCTGCGGCAGCATCCCGTCGTACGCGAGCGCCATGTCGGCGACGCGCCACCGGATGTCGGGGTCGTCGGCATAGGACAGTCCGGTCTTCTTCGAGCGCCGCGCCTTCGCGGTTTCGACGGCGAGGTCGAGCGACCGCCGGGCGATACCGGTGTAGACGGACGCCAGGAGCACCTCGAACACGCTGAAGATGCCGAACACGATGGGATCCGGGTTGGGGCCTGGGTCGACCAGACGCACGACGCGGTCGGCCGGGGCGACGGCGCCGTGCAGTTCGGTCGTGCGCGATTGCGTGCCGCGCATGCCGACGGTGTCCCAGTCGTCGCGCGTGACGACGGCATCCGTGCGGGGGACGAACGCGTAGACGAGCTTCGGATGCTCGGGGTCGCTCGTGTCCAGGCCGTGCAGGCCCAGCTGGGTCCACACCGGGGCGAGCGACGTGAAGATCTTCGTTCCGGTGAACGCGTAGCCGCCGTCGCCGGTGGGCACGGCGGCGGTGTCGCTGCCGAACAGCACCAGATCGTTGCCGGCCTCGCTGATGCCGAACGCGAACACCTCGCCCGCGACGGCGCCCTCGTGCACGAACCGCAGGCTGTCGATGCCGCGATCCGCCAGCACCTTCGCAACCCCCGTCCACACCAGGTGCATGTTGATCGCGAGAGCCGTCGCCGGTGCCGCCGTGGCCAGGCGCTGCTGCAGGAGCGATGCCTCCGCGAGGCCCAGGCCCGCGCCACCGAGCGAGGTGGGAGCCAGGACGCCGAGATAGCCGGCATCCTTCAGCTCGGCGAGATCGTCCTCGGGGAACACGTTGTCGCGGTCCACCTGCGCCGCGCGCGCACGGAAGCGTTCCAGGAGATCGTCGGGGAGGATGTCGGCGGGATCGAAAGACGTCATCCTTCCATCCTGGCCCGCTGCTCGCGTGGCGGGGCAGGATGGAGAGGTGATCTCCACCGACCTGGCCATGGCGCTGCGTTCTGCGGGGCTGGTGTGGCACCCGGCATCCGGCGACCGCTTCCAGCTCGACGAGCCGGAGTTCGAGGCCGACGTCTTCACCGTCAGCGAGATGACGATCGAGCCGCGGGCGTACCCGACCGGCACGATCCTCGCGTTCAACGGCACGACGGAGTGGGCGCTGGATTCAGTCGCGCTGGAGGATGCCCTGTGGTTGCCGCGCGAGGACCAGCTGCGGGAACTGCTGCGCGGCGCGTTCCGCCGACTGGAACGGTTGGCCGACACGCACCGGGTGGACATCGAGTTCGCGGGGGAGCGGGGGAGCTTCGAGCATCCGCAGCCCGAGGACGCGTACGGTCTCGCGCTGCTCGCGGTGCTGCAGCGCATCGCCTGATCGGTCCGGGGCTCGGCGGTGTTCAGCCGAGCCGAGGTCGTTGTGGCGTGGGGCGTGCGAAAAGCAGGCTGAACCGGGCCGGTCGGCGCCTTTCTGCGGTGCTGCGGCCCGGTTCAGCCTGCTTTCACGACGGAACTCAGGCGAGCTCGCCATCTTGCCGCGCTGCGCGTCCGGCACCATCCCGATCTTCGCGGAACCGATGATAGCGCGGGTCTCACGTGACGGTGGGTGCCGGCACGGTGTCGGGGATCGGGCTCGCGTCGCGGTCGCGCAGGTCGGGGAAGCCGCGGACGAAGACGACCGCCACGAGGGCACCGAGGACCGCGAAGCCCGCCGCGGCGGCGTAGGCGCCGGCGGGACCGACGCCGTCGATGAGGAACCCGGCGATAGCCGAGCCGAGCGCCGCGCCGATGAGCTGCCCGGTGCCGATCCAGCCGTAGGCCTCAGCGGTCTCGCTGAACTTCACGGATGCCGAGGTCATCGCGAACATCACCGCGAGCGCCGGCGCGATCCCGATGCCGGCGACGACGAGGCACGCGCTGACCCACCACGGCGTCGCCGGCGAGATGTCGCCGACGATGAAGATCGTCGCGACGAGCCCTGCGGCCACGATGGTCATGCGCCGTGCCATCGCCCAGGGGCCGATGGGGACGTGGCCGAACGCGAGCCCGCCGGCGAGACTCCCGACCGAGAACATCGCGAGGACAAGGCCTGCCTCGAGGCCGCCGTGGCCGAACGTGGCGACGACGGCGGCTTCGACGGCGGCGCATGCGCCGATGAGGAGGAACCCGATCACCGTCGCGAGCAGCACCACGGGCCTTGTCAGCACCTTGCCGAGGGCGCGCCGACTGCGCGGAATGCGTACCCGGCCGACCTCGGGGGAGGCGATGAACCACGTGCCGCCGACGACAAGGATCACCACGATCAGTAGCAGCCCCGTCACGGTGCCCACCTGTGTCGCGACGATCGTGATCACCACTGGCGCGAGGATCCAGATGATCTCCTGCAGGCTCGCATCCAACGAGAACAACGGAGTCAGCTGGCTGGCGTTGACGAGTTTGGGGTAGATCGTGCGCACGGCCGGCTGCACCGGTGGTGTGGACAGGCCCGCGATCAGGCCGAACGCCATGTATCCGGCGATGCCCATCGGGATGAGCGCCAGGAAGAGCAGGGCGGCTGCGCACACGGCGGTGGTCAGCGTCAGCACGCGACGCATGCCCCAGACGCCCATCCACCGGCTCGTGACCGGTCCCGAGGTGGCCTGGCCGACGGATGCCGCGGCCAGCACGAGCCCGGCGGCGCCATACGAGCCCGTCATCTGTTCGACGTGCAGCAGGACCGCAAGGCTCGTCATGCCGTTCGGAAAGCGCGCTGTCAACTGTGCTGCGATGATGCGCGCCACGCCCGGAGTGCGCAGCAGTTCCTGGTACCCCGCCACCCCTCCACGCTAACGCGAAAGTCTCGCGACCTGAGGCAGGCTTTCTCGCCCCTACGGCGGGGCAGCGCCCCTGAAAAGCTATCGCGACACGCCGAAGACGAGATTCCACAGCATCAGCGATGTCGGTGGTCGCCCGTAGCGTGCGAGTTGGGGATGGATCTCGGGCACGGCGGTGAAATGCCCTCGATTCAGGCCTTTTCCAGCACGGCGAATCGGCTGTCGGCTGTGGATGAAACGGTGGACAAGCTGTGTTGTACGTGGGGAGAGCGGTGGAAAACTACACCGATGTAACTACTAGCCCTAGTGGTGCTGGCAGGTGTCCGTACCCATATGTAGTATTGGTCTCCCGGTGGAGCGCTGCCGGGGAACTAGGTGGGACCGAAAGGGAAGAGGATCGACATGGCGATCACGGTTTACACGAAGCCGTCTTGCGTGCAGTGCAACGCGACGTACCGGGCACTGGACTCGAAGGGCATCGACTACGAGGTTCTCGACCTGTCGCAGGACCCGGGGGCGCTGGCGCACGTGAAGTCGCTCGGCTACCTGCAGGCGCCGGTCGTCGTCACCGACGAGGATCACTGGTCGGGCTTCCGACCCGACAAGATCGACGAGCTCGCGAGCCGTTTGGCGTGATGCGATGACGAGCGCGGTCGCGACGAGCGTGCCGCTGCTCGTCTACTTCTCGAGCGTGTCGGGCAACACGGCGCGGTTCATCGAGAAGCTCGGGATGCCGGCGCTGCGCATCCCGCTCACCCGCGCCGATCCCGAGATCGAGGTCGATGAGCCGTTCGTGCTCGTCACCCCCACCTACGGAGGTGGGCAGGGGCGCGGTGTCGAGAAAGGCGCCGTCCCCAAGCAGGTGATCCGCTTTCTCAATGACGAGAAGCATCGACGCCTCATCCGCGGGGTCATCTCCGCGGGCAACACCAACTTCGGCGAGCACTACTGTCTCGCCGGCGACATCATCAGCCGCAAGTGCACCGTGCCGCACTTGTACCGGCTTGAACTCTTCGGCACGCCTGACGACGTCACCCGTGTGGGCGACGGATTGGAACGATGGTGGAAGCTGCAGTGAGCCCGGCAACCTTCAAGACCGACACGCGCTTCGAGGGGATGGACTACCACGCCCTCAACGCGATGCTGAACCTCTACGGCGACGACGGGAAGATCCAGTTCGACGCCGACAAGCGCGCCGCGCGGGAGTACTTCCTGCAGCACGTCAACCAGAACACCGTCTTCTTCCACTCGTTGCAGGAGAAGCTCGACTATCTCGTCGAGAAGGAGTACTACGAGCCCGCGGTGCTCGAGAAGTATCCGTTCGAGTTCATCAAGGGACTCACCGACCGCGCGTACGCGGCGAAGTTCCGCTTCGAGACGTTCCTCGGCGCCTTCAAGTACTACACGAGCTACACGCTGAAGACCTTCGACGGCAAGCGCTACCTGGAGCGCTTCGAGGACCGCGTCGTCATGACCGCCCTCTCCCTCGCCGACGGCGACCAGCGCCTGGCGACCCAACTCATGGATGAGATCATCGCCGGTCGCTTCCAGCCCGCGACCCCGACCTTCCTCAACGCCGGCAAGGCGCAGCGCGGCGAACTCGTCAGCTGCTTCCTGTTGCGCATCGAGGACAACATGGAGTCGATCGCCCGCGGCATCAACTCTGCGCTGCAGCTGTCCAAGCGCGGTGGCGGCGTCGCACTGCTGCTTTCCAACATCCGCGAGGCGGGCGCTCCCATCAAGCAGATCGAGAACCAGTCCAGCGGCATCATCCCCGTCATGAAGCTCCTCGAAGACAGCTTCAGCTACGCGAACCAGCTGGGCGCGCGTCAGGGCGCCGGCGCCGTCTACCTGTCGGCGCATCACCCCGACATCCTCCGGTTCCTCGACACCAAGCGCGAGAACGCCGACGAGAAGATCCGCATCAAGACGCTGTCGCTCGGTGTCGTGATCCCCGACATCACCTTCGAGCTCGCCCGAAACGACGAGGACATGTATCTGTTCTCGCCGTACGACGTCGAGGAGGTCTACGGCGTGCCCTTCGGCGACATCTCGGTGACCGAGAAGTATCGCGAGATGGTCGACGACGCGCGTATCAAGAAGACGAAGATCAACGCGCGCGAGTTCTTCCAGACCCTCGCCGAGATCCAGTTCGAGTCCGGCTACCCGTACATCATGTTCGAGGACACCGTGAACCGGCAGAACCCCATCAAGGGCCGGATCAACATGTCCAACCTGTGCAGCGAGATCCTGCAGGTCAACACGCCGACCACGTTCCACGAGGACCTCTCGTACGACCAGATCGGCAAGGACATCTCCTGCAACCTCGGCTCGATGAACATCGCGCTGGCGATGGACGGCAAGGACCTCGCGGGAACGGTGGAAACCAGCATCCGCGCCCTCACCGCCGTCAGCGACCAGAGCCACATCCGCTCGGTGCGCTCGATCGAAGACGGCAACGATCGCTCGCACGCGATCGGTCTCGGCCAGATGAACCTGCACGGGTATCTCGCGCGCGAGCACGTGTTCTACGGGTCCGAGGAGGGCCTGGACTTCACGAACATCTACTTCTACACCGTCCTGTTCCACGCGCTGCGCGCGTCGAACAGGATCGCGATCGAGCGCGGCACCGCCTTCGACGGCTTCGCCGACTCAACGTACGCGTCGGGGGAGTTCTTCGACAAGTACACGGATGCCGTGTGGGAGCCGCAGACCGAGAAGGTCAAGGAGCTGTTCGCCGGCATCCACATCCCGACGCAGGACGACTGGCGTGAGTTGAAGGCATCCGTCGCCGAGCACGGCATCTACAACCAGAATCTGCAGGCGGTGCCGCCGACCGGCTCGATCTCGTACATCAACAACTCGACGAGCTCGATCCACCCGATCGCATCGAAGATCGAGATCCGCAAGGAAGGCAAGATCGGCCGCGTCTACTACCCGGCGCCGTTCATGACGAACGACAACCTCGCCTACTACGAGGACGCGTACGAGATCGGCTACCAGAAGGTCATCGACACGTATGCCGCCGCGACCCAGCACGTCGATCAGGGTCTGTCGCTGACGCTGTTCTTCAAGGACACCGCCACGACGCGTGACATCAACAAGGCGCAGATCTATGCGTGGCGCAAGGGCATCAAGACGATCTACTACATCCGCCTGCGGCAGATGGCGCTCGAAGGGACGCAGCTGGATCAGTGCGTCAGCTGCATGCTTTGACGCCGCGCTCGTTGAGCGAGCGGCGTAGCCGCGAGTCGAAACGTCTGTAAGAAAGAAGAAAGTCATGACCCCCGAAAAGCTCAAGCTCATCGATCACGTCCAGGCGATCAACTGGAACCGGATCCAGGACGAGAAGGACCTCGAGGTGTGGAACCGCCTCGTGAACAACTTCTGGCTGCCCGAGAAGGTGCCGCTGTCCAACGATGTGCAGTCGTGGCAGACGCTCACGCCCGAAGAGCAGACCACGACGATGCGGGTGTTCACCGGGCTCACTCTGTTGGACACCATTCAGGGCACGGTCGGCGCCGTCTCCCTCATCCCCGACGCGATCACTCCGCACGAAGAGGCCGTCTACACGAACATCGCATTCATGGAGTCGGTGCACGCGAAGAGCTACTCGTCGATCTTCTCGACGCTGTGCTCGACGCCGGAGATCGACGACGCGTTCCGCTGGTCGGTCGAGAATGCGAACCTTCAGAAGAAGGCGCACATCGTCATGGACTACTACCGCGGCGACGAGCCCCTCAAGCGCAAGGTGGCCTCCACGCTGCTGGAGTCGTTCCTGTTCTACTCGGGCTTCTACCTACCGCTGCACTGGTCTTCCAAGGCGAAGCTGACGAACACGGCCGACATCATCCGCCTCATCATCCGCGACGAGGCCGTACACGGCTACTACATCGGCTACAAGTTCCAGAAGGGGCTCGAGACGCTCGGCCAGGCCGAACGGGAAGATCTCAAGGACTACACGTTCTCGCTGCTGTACGAGCTGTACGACAACGAAGTGCAGTACACGCAGGACCTCTACGACGGCATCGGGCTGACCGAGGACGTCAAGAAGTTCCTGCACTACAACGCCAACAAGGCGCTCATGAACCTGGGCTACGAGGCGATGTTCCCGTCCACGGTCACGAACGTGAACCCGGCGATCCTGTCCGCGCTCTCGCCCAACGCCGACGAGAACCACGACTTCTTCTCGGGCTCGGGCTCGAGCTACGTGATCGGCAAGGCTGTTGCCACCGAAGACGACGATTGGGACTTCTAGAAGTTCAAGATCTGGCCCGGCCCTGAGAAGGGCTGATGAGAGGCCCGGACCTGCAGGTTTCTGCAGGTGCGGGCCTCTTTTCGTGCCACATCGAATGGACAGAAGGGGACAGAAGTGTACTTTTCGCAGGTTCTTGCTCGGTGCCGGGCTATCGAGGACAGAGGGGCGGCCCAAAGACGACTATTTTCTCCAGGTCCGAAGCAATTTTCGCGGGATTTCTCAATGGACAGAAGCTGCCAGAGATGGACGTCTAGCGACACTCAGAGGGGCACAGGAGTGGCACGCCCGCATCCTCCGAGCGGCGGCGGAGCGGTCACCGAAGGCGACAAGCGGTGGCGACCGAGACCGTCGTGCCACTACGGGCCGAAGGGACCGAACTCGACACAGTCAGAGTCCCCGGAATCTGCGCTTGGAGACGTCGGGAGCGTTGCGTGCATGCATGCCACTCGAGTCCTTGGGTGACTACAGGAGGAGAAGATGAGAGACACGACGAAGAGGGGAGGCGCGGGATCTCGACGAGAGGCATGGGGCAGTTCGCGAAAGCTTGACGGCGCTCAGCGATTTTCCCCAGAGTTGCTTATCGAAGTTCCCCAGGTCGCGTGGTCATGTTAGCGGAGGTTGGTGCCGGTGGTGACGCGGCGGAGTTCGTCGGCTGCGGTGGCGTGGTGGCGGAGCCGGTAGGAGGCGCCGTCGAGGGTGATCACGACGGAACGGTGCAGGAGCCGGTCGAGCATCGCGGCGGCGACGGTGGTGTCGCCGAGGATCTCGCCCCAGGCGCCGACGGGCCGGTTCGTGGTGATCACGATCGAGGTCTTGAGGTAGCGCTGGTTGATGACTTGGAACAGGGCGGACGCGGCTTCGCCGGGTAGTGGGAGGTAGCCGAGTTCGTCGATGATCAGGAGGGTGGGGCCGGCGAAGAACCGCATCATGGTCGACCATTTCCCCTCGATCGCGGCGCGGTGGCAGCGGGCGGCGAGGTCGGCGGCGGAGGTGAAGTAGACCCGGTAGCCGGCGGTGACCGCGGCGTGGCCGAGGCCGGTCGCGATGTGGGTCTTCCCGGTGCCGGGCGGGCCGATGAGCAGCACGTTGGTCGCGGTATCGATGAACCGGCAGGTGGCCAGCTCGGTCAGCAGGTTCCGGTCTATGCCGCTTGCGGCGTCGAGGTCGAAGTCGTCGAGGGTCGCGCCGGTGGGCAGGCTCGCGAACCGGAACCGGCCGGTCAGGCGGCGTGCTTCGGTTGTGGTGACCTCGACGCGCAGCAGGTGCTCGAGCGCGGTGGTGAGGGTCCAGCCCTCTGCCTGCGCCTGGTCGAGCACGCGCGGGAGCGCGTCGGCGGCGTCGGTGAGCTTGAGATCGGTGAGGTGCTCGCGCAGCTGCTGGTAGATGCTCGCGGCGGGCGTCGCCGCGGACGCCGTGGTTGTGGTTGTGGTGGTCATCGGAGGGTGTTCCTGTTCTTCGCGGCCTGCTCGTAGGCGGCCAGGTTGATCACGGTCGAGGAGGGCGCCGTGGCTCCCGTGAGCACGGCGGCGGCGCGGAGTGCGGCGGTCCCGGGTGGGATGCGTTCCTTGCGGCGGTGCGGACGTCCCGGCGGCGCCGAGGCGAGGGCGATGGCCTCGAGTGCGGTGACGTGGCCGGTGTCCCGGATCGTGACGCCCAGGCCGGGTTCGGCGACCTTGTGCCGCGCGACGACGGTGCCGGAGGCAGTGGTGATATCGATGGTGTCGGCGCCGAGCCGCTGCTGAACCGTCACTTTCGCGGCGGCCAGCTCGGGTGGGACGGAATAGCGGTTGCCCCGCCAATCGATCAGGGCTTGCCTTGTCGCGGTGCGTTCCTCGGTCACGACCACCGGGAACACGATCGGCGGCAACGGCCGCAGCCGCTCCCCGGCGAACATCGCCGCCGCCGTCGTCGCCCCGTCCTCGCTCTCGCGTTTGCGGGCATCCTGCCCGCGGGCGAACGCCTCGACAGAGGCCTGCGCCTGCTCGAGGGTGAGCCCGTCGGGCAGAGTGCGCCACCAGCGTTGCGCGGCGGTGTGGTTGTTCTTCTCTACCACCCCCTTCCGGTTCCCCGACCGGGGCCGGCAGACGACCGGCTGGACGCCGTGATGCTTCGCGAAACCAGCGAACATCGGCGTGAGATCCCCGGTCTTGTGGTCCAGGACAGTGCGCATCCGGTCGAACCGCCAGACCCGCGTCACACCGCCGAGCAGGGCGAGCAGAGTGGTCATCGCGGCCAGCAGATGCGGGACGTCCATCGAGGGCGAGAGCACGGCCCGCCAGACACCGGAGTGCGCCAGCGAACCGACGAGCAGGTAGGCCCGCTTCGTGGGGAACCCCCAGTGGCCGGGCGGGTCGGGCAGCTCGAGCCAGTCGAACTGGGTCTCCTCGCCGGGCGGGTGCTCAATGATCGCGTTGGGCCGCTTCGTGACGTGCGCGCAGGCCGTGCATGGCGGTCGCAGCCCGCGCTCCCGGATCTGCCGCGTCAGCGTCGGATACGACCCCGAGTAGCCCAACGGAGCGAGCTCGTCCAACAGCGTCGCCGCCCACAGATGCGGGTCCTCCTTGAGGCGGGCAGTGACATAGTCGACGAACGGGTCGAACCGGTCCGGGGCTGCGCGCTCACGCTGGCCGGGGGTGCGTTCCCCGCTCAGGTATGCGCGGATCGTCTTGCGGTCATGGTTGGTGCGGCGGGCGATCTCGCTGATCGTCATCCCCTGCCGTTTCAGAGCGTGGATGTCCACGCTGCTCCTCTCTGAGAGCATGAGGAACGGGCCTCCCTCGAAGGCTGGTATGTGGTCGAAGACCTCCAGCATCGAGCGAGGCCCGCCTCATGCGGCGGAGCGACCCAGGGTGGGGAAATTCGATGAGCAGAACTGGGGAATTTCAGTGAGCGCCGTCAAGGGCACGCAGACATCAGTGTCGTGCTTCGCTACCAGCACGCCACGATGACCCGCGATCGGGAGCTCGCCGATCGGATGAGCGAACGAGTCGCGGCCAATCTCGCTGCCGCGGAGAAGTCATCGAACAGCGCTAGGGGCTAGTGGTGAGACGCTTGGCCGCCGCGCCGCCACCGCCAGGAACGAAAAGTAGGCCATCTATGGCACACTATTTGCACTACCTACTTGGGGGAGTCGTGCTTCGCAAAGACCTATGGGATATCGCCCTCGACCAGCACGGGTATGTCACGGAACGGAACGCTCGGAACATGGGAGCCGCACCCGGGGAACTGGCTAGGCTCGCTCGTCGGGACAAGCTCGAGCGTGTGGGCCACGGGATCTATCGATTCCCGGAACTTCCTCCCACAGAGCGTGACGAATACATGCTGGCCGTCCTGTGGGCGAACACCCCGGACGCTGCGCTCAGTCATGACACTGCGTTGGCGGTGTACGAGCTCTGTGACATCAATCCAGACCGAATCCATGTCATTGTCCCCAAGGGTCATCGGGTCAGCAAGCGTGGCGGAGACGCCTACACCCTTCACCGCGGTCGCCTCAGCGAAGCGGACCTCTCCTGGTGGCAAGGTATCCGCACGGTCACCGAGAAGACCGCCATCCAGCAGGGAGTCGACACCGGCGTCCCGGCGCATCTGCTTCGAGCTGCCATCGATACCGCTCGTGAACGGGGCCGGATCACCGCTGCCGAGGCGACAGATCTGACAACACAGATCGAAACGACCTATGTCTGACGACCCCTTCGCCGCGCTCCCCGAGAAGGACCGCATGCCTGCAAGCGCGCGCGTGCTGGACCAGTGGGTGCATCAGGCATCAGCTGCGCTCGGCACGACCGTCGCCCGCACTGGATGGATTCTGGCCTCGACGATCGTCGTCGCTGCGCTCCAGCGAGCGTTGGGTCAAGATCAGCAGCCGCTCTTCCTGCTCAAGGGCGGCGTTTACCTCGAACGACGACTTGGAGCATCAGCACGCGCGACGCGCGACGTCGACACACTCTTCCGTGGCTCCGCGGATGAGTTCGTTCTCGCACTGGACGAGGCGCTGGCTCAACCGTGGGGTCCCGTCACCCTTTCCCGTTCGCCGATCCAGACGATCGACGCTCCTCGGATCGTCAAGCCGCGTCGCTTCGACATCCTGCTCGCCCTTCGCGGCGTCACCTGGCGGCGGGTCCAGGTCGAAGTGGCTTTCGACGACGGGCACATCCGCGAGCACTCGGACCGGATCGCGGCGCCCTCCACAGACTTCTTCGGCATCCAGACTCCTGACGCGCTCATCGGGATCGCCATGGCTTACCAGGTCGCACAGAAGCTGCACGCGTGCACAGATCCCCACGAGCCGCCGACGTTCGTGAACGACCGGGTTCGGGATCTCGTTGACCTCCTTTTGATCAAGCATGCGTACTATCCCACGCCCGGATCACTCGACGCGGTGCGGGCGGCTGCGATCGATGTCTTCCAATCCCGCGCCGCGGAAGCGGCTCAAGTCGGAAGGCATCCGCGCTTGTGGCCACCAACGATCGTCACGAACCCGCTCTGGGCGAACACATTCGAGACGCCGGCAGAGCAAGCCGGCGTCTCATCGACACTCGACGAACTCATCGCGGAACTCAACGAGTGGATCGCCGCAATCGACAACGCGAGACCGTAGAAACCGACCCGATGCAGCGTTCGCCGTCGTCGTGACGAGGGTCATCGGGTGGCGCGACCGCTCCTCCCGTTCCCGGCGGACACGGAGTTTGAGCTGGTGGATCCTCGAGCGGCGCCGCTATTGCTCCGCGGCCCCGTCCGGTGCGGATCGCGGTGCAGATCCAGCCTCAGCACGCGTCGTACGAGCAGATCCGTGACACGGCGGCGCGGCTGGAAGAGCAGGGCGTGGATGTGCTGTTCAACTGGGACCACTTCTACCCGCTCTACGGCGAACCCGACGGACTGCACTTCGAGTCATGGACCATGCTTGCAGCCCTTGCGGAGCAGACCAGCCGCGTCGAGATCGGCGCGCTGGCGAACTGCAACAGCTACCGCAACGCCAACCTCCAGGCCGATATGGCGCGGACCATCGATCACATCAGCGCCAAGGGCGGGCAGGGGCGGTTCATCTTCGGCACGGGCTCGGGCTGGTTCGAGCGAGACTACGACGAGTACGGGTACGGGTTCGGCACGGTGGGGACCCGGCTGGCCGCGCTGGCGGCGAACCTGCCGGTGATCCGGGAACGATGGACGAAGCTGAACCCACCGCCGACGCGGCACATCCCGATCCTGATCGGCGGGGGTGGCGAGAAGAAGACGCTGCGGATCGTCGCGCAGCACGCGGACATCTGGCACAGCTACAGCGATCCGGCGACGCTGGAGCGGAAACTCGGCATCCTCGCCGGGCACGGCCGGGCCGTGGGGCGTGACGTCTCCGAGGTCGAGATCTCCACCGAGATCGGGAAACGCGGCATCGCCGAGGTCGAAGAGCTCCACGCACTCGGTACGACCCTGTTCACGATCGCGACCACAGGCCCCGACTACGACACCGCGGGAGTGGCCGACTGGCTCGCCTGGCGAGACGAGAAGAACTCCGCGACCAGGGTGTAGACCTGCCGACACGTCAGGGGACGGTGAAGCTCGCGGCATCGCGTCGTCAGGCGGCGCGCGCAGCGCGCCCCGCGAGGGCGGCGAGCAGCGCGCCGACGAGGAGCACCGCGGCGGCCGCGAGGAACGTCGTGACGTATCCCGAGGTGTCGAAGAGCACCCCGCCAACGGTGGATCCGAGTGCGGTGAACAGCTGGATGACGGCGACCATGAGCCCGCCGCCGGCTTCGGCCTCGTCGGGCAGGGACCGGGCGACCCAGCTCCACCAGCCCACGGGGGCCGAGGTGGCGAGGAACCCCCAGGCACCGAGGAGGACCATGACGGGTGCGAGCCATGGGCCCGCCGGGATCAGGGCGACCGCGACGATGGCCATGAGTACCGGGACGGCGATGAGCGTGCCGGAGAGGCTGCGGGCGATGAACCTGCCGATCAGAGCGGTGCCCACGAGCCCCGCGGCGCCGACGATGAGCAGGCTGAGCGAGAGGGTGACGGCATCCACGTTCGTGACCGTTTCGAGGAAGGGACGCACGTAGGTGAACAGCACGAACTGTCCCATGAAGAAGGCGCCACAGGCCGCCAGCCCGATCGCGATGGGGCGTCGGCGCAGCGGCCCGAAGATGTGCCGTGGGCCGGTGCCGCGGGGCGCCGCCGGCATGGACGGCAGGCTGATCCACTGCCACAACAGCGCGGCGAGGGCGATCGGCACGAGACAGAAGAAAGTACCCCGCCAGCCGATCACAGAGCCGAGGTAGCTGCCGATCGGCGCGGCCAGCACGGCGGCGAGGGCGTTGCCGCCGTTGAAGATCGCGAGGGCGCGCGGCACGAGGAGGGTGGGGACGAGCCGCATCGCGGTCGCGGCCGACATCGACCAGAACCCACCGACGACGACGCCGATCAGCGCGCGCCCGATCATGTATACGGCGTAGTTCGGCGCCAGGCCGACCAGGGCGCCTGACAGCGCCATGAGCAGCGTGAAGATCAGCAGCAGCGGCTTGCGGTTCAGCCCTCCGGCCAGCGGTGAGATCGTCAGGCTCGTGACCACCGCGAACGCGCCGGAGATCGCGATGCCCTGGCCGGTCATGCCCTCGGTGACCACGAGGTCGGCGGCGATCGGAGTCAGCAGGCTGACCGGCATGAACTCCGAGGCGATGAGGGCGAACACGCACACGGTCATCGCGACCACGCCGCTCCAGTTCGCGGTGTGGACGCCATTGGTGGGTTGCGTCATCGTGCCGGGGGAAGTCTGCGGAGACTCGTTCGTCGTAGTGGTCCTGTCGAAGAGATGAGAAAGTCGCAGATGCATAGGCGCCGCGGCACCGAGTTCAGGACGGCGGAGCGACCCCCCACCGGTCATCGCCCGCGTCGCCTTCTTCCTGTGGAGTGGTCAGGGGGCGGGGGAGTAGCGGAGGATGCGGTCGTCGCCGGTGTCGTTGGTCAGCACCCACAGCGAACCTCCCAGGGCGGGCGTGACGAGGCGGAGCCGCCCGTACTGGCCGACGAGATGCTCGGTGGCCGTCCGGAGATCGTCGAGCGGCACTTCGCGGAGCCGCTCGCCGCGAAGGTTCGCGATCCAGATCGCATCGCCTGCCACCGCGATCCCGCTCGGGCTCGCCTCCGCAGGCGGCCACTGCTGTACGGGATCGATGAACCGGTCATCGTCCGCGGCACCCTCGACCAAGGGCCACCCGTAGTTGCCGCCCGGCTCGATGACGTTGAGTTCATCCCAGGTGTCCTCGCCGAACTCGGCCGAGTACATCGTCCCGTCCGCGTCCCAGGCGATGCCCTGCGGGTTGCGGTGCCCGTAGCTGTAGACGTAGGAGCCGTCGAACGGGTTGTCGCCAGGGATTTCGCCGTCCGGGGTCATGCGCAGGATCTTCCCCGACAGTGCGTCGAGGTCTTGGGCGCTGTCGCGCCGATAGGTGTCGCCGACAGTCGCGTAGAGCATCCCGTCGGGCCCGAACGCGATGCGGCCGCCGCTGTGCCAGTTCGCTTTCGGCAACCCGTCGAGCACGGTCTCGGCCGGCCCGAGGCCGAAAGAGCCCGGTTCACCAGTGAGAGCGAAGCGCTGGATGCGGTTCTCGTCTTGCCCGGTCGAGTACACGTACAGGTCGTCGCCGCGGACAGCGAGGCCCAGCAGCCCCGCTTCGCCGGCGGGCGCGACGCCTGGAACGACACCGACTTCGCGGATGGTGCCGTCCGTGGTCAGCTCGAGGACCCGAGCCGAGTCTCGTTCGCTGATCAGCGCGGTGTCGTCGTGGAAGACGACCGACCAGGGGATGTCGAGGCCGTCCGCGACCACTTCGACCGTGCCCCGCGTGGCCTGCGCCTGCGAGGACGACGGGGCGTGTGAGGACGAGAGGGGAGCGGTGGATGCTGTCGGGTCGCCGCCGGAGCCGGTGCAGGAGGTCAGCGTGAGTGCGGCCAGTACAGCGCTGGCCAAGAACGGCGCGTACGCGGATTCTCCGGCGAACGCGATCGAGGTGCCGGTGACGTTGCCGTTCGGCTTCACGGCACTGCCGCCGTTGATGAACAGGATCGTCCCCCGGCCGAGTTCGCGGCGCGCAGTGCGTCCGGGTCGCGGAGGTTCGCGGCATACCCGCGCGCGGTGATCCCGTCCGCGGCAAGCTGCTGCGCAAGCGCGTCGACGTGTTCCTGTGTGCGGGAGATGAGCGCCACGGAGAAGCCCTCGCCGCCGAAGCGGCGCGCGACGGCGGCGCCGAGTCCAGGGCCTGCTCCGAGGATGGCAATGGTGGTCATAGCGTCCTTCCGCTGCGTCGTGCTGTTCGTACCGTTCTCCACGGTAGGCGGGAAACACGGGAGCAGGGAGGCCCCTTGAGTACCCCCATCGGGTCAGCAGGTCACGTGTCCTCGGACGAGCCGTCGATCGCGACCGGCGACGAAGCAATCACATCGACGACTTGTCTCAGCGATGCACGTGCAGGTGGCATCCGCTTCCGCATATCCTCCAGCGCGCGCCGGACCGTCGTTGCCGGCATGCCCTTGTCCTGAGTCCGGTGTGTCGGTCCGCGACCCCTCCTTCTTGCTGGGTCTGTGCCCAGGTGGCGAGGAGATCGACCGGCGGGGAGGGTGGTGGGGTCGCATGTGGTCGCTTCGCGGCGCGGTTTCCGGCCATCTGCGACCCGCCGGTGATCGAGTGCGTCGCTGAAGCCGGCGTGTGTCGAGATCAAAGTGTGGGACCTAGAGAGACGGCGCAGCAGGGGCCCGAACTCGTCCCAGTCCCGCGCGACGGTACCGCAGATGACGAGCAGGTCGGGTGCGAGCAGCATCTCGACGTGGCGGTAGTAGGGTTGCAGACGCTCGGTGGCCCACTGCTCGTAGGAGAGCCCTTCGGCGACCTTGATGGATGCCGCGGCGCGCTTCTCGGCGTCGTGGCCGGCGAGTTCCAGGTGCCCCAGTTCGGTGTTCGGGATGAGCATGCCGCGGTAGATGACGGCGGAGCCGATGCCGGTGCCCAGGGTGGTGACGAGCACGAGACCGGAACTGTCCCGCGCGGCGCCGAGGCGGGCCTCGGCGAGTCCCGCGGCATCCGCGTCGTTGACGAGCGTGACGGGGCGTCCGAGCGTCCTCGTGAAGAACAAGTCTGCGAGCAGCCCGGTCCACGAGGTGTGCAGGTTCGCGATGCAGGGGATGGTACCGTCCTGTACGGGCGCGGGAACGGCAAGCCCCACGGGTGTGTTGCCGGTCTCGCCGTCGAATGCGCGGATGATCTCAGCCACCACGGTCGCGACGGCGTCGGGGGTCGAAGGTTCCGGCGTGGGAATACGCAGCGCAGGGGCGAGCAGTTCTCCTGTGGTCAGGTCGACGGGTGCGCCTTTGACGGACGATCCGCCGACGTCGATTCCGATGATCGGGGTCATCGTCGTCGTGCTCCTACGTCCAGGGTCGAGTTGCCGCGACGCGCTCCAGCAGCGCGTCGCGCAGGGAGGCGGGGAGGTCGATGAGGGCCAGCTCCTGGGCGAAGTCGAGGCCGTCGCGCGTGTTGACCGCATCCCAGGCGGCGAGCTTCGGCAGGTGGTCGATCTCTGCGCCGTCGATGAGGGCGAAGGCCTCGGTCGCGACATTCACGGGCGCGGGCTGGAGGCCGGTGAGGGCGATGTCGGCACCGCTGGTCATGTCGACCGCGCCCAGATCGATGCGCAGCGCGGGGGAGAGCAGCTCTTCCTCGCTCCGTTGGGCGTCGTGCGGACTGTTGTCCGCTTCGATGGCGCCGACGACTTCCAGCACGATGTGACGGATGGCGAGCGGGTCGGGTCCAGTGGTGGGCTCGATGACGAGGCGGAGGTCTGCGCATCCGTCGTCGTGAACGGTGAGGGTTTGCACGAAGCGGGTGACGTTGCGGTCGTCGTCGGTGGGTGCGCCCTGCCCGTGGTCCTCGATGAGGTGCGACACGCCATTGCCCGGATAGACCCGGAGGGTGAGCGTCGTGGGGGCGTCGATGATCGGTTCCAGCGCGTCGGCGAGCGGAAGCACGGCCCCTGCCCGGGCGAGCACGGGGATCTGAGCTGATCCGCGGTGCAGCGCGATCCGTCTGCCGCCCTCGTAGCGCCGGCCGGTGAAGATGTCGAACCAGCCGCCGTCATCGTCACCCGGCAGCCACGCCGTCGCTTTCGCGATCTTTGTATGGCTGTCTTGCGGTTCGACAATCGGCGCGACGAGCAGGTGCTCACCGAGCAGGTACTGGCCGGGCGCACCATAGGCGTCCGGCGTCGTCGGCCAGTCGTGATACATCGGCCGTACCACGGCGATGGCGTCGGTGTGCGCCTGCCACGCGGCGGTGTAGAGCATCGGCACGAGCCGGTGCCGCAGACGCAGGTACGCGGCGATGACCGCGGCGGCCTCCGGGGCTTGAGCCCAGGGCTCCTTCGAGGAGAACGGGCTCGTCGAGGAGTGCAGCCGGTCGATGGGCGAGAAGACGCCGAACTGGAACCACCGCACGATCAGGTCGGTGTCTTTGTACCCGAGCATGTGCCCACCGATGTCGTGCGACCACCAGGTGTACCCGACGTTGGCGGCGGTGCTGGTGAAGTAGGGCTGGAAGGCCAGCGACTCCCACGTGGTGATCGTGTCGCCCGAGAACCCGACCGGGTACCGGTGGCTGCCCAGGCCCGCGTAGCGGGAGAAGGTGAGAGGCCGTCTGCCGTCGCGGCCGGAGTCGAGGTAGTGGATGTGGTTGAGCATCCACAGGGGATCGAGGCCTGGCACTCGGGTGGCGCCGCCGGACTGCCAGTCGATCCACCAGAAGTCCACGCCCTGTTGCTCGAGCGGATGATGCAGATGCCGCAGGTAGGCGTCGACGAACTCGCGCGAGGTCACGTCGAACTCGATCGGCAGGCCGCTGTCCGGATCGATTCCCATCGCCTCGGCCACCAGCGGGTAAGCGTCCTCGTGACGGCGCACGCCGTCCGCCGGATGCAGGTTGAGGGTGGTCAGCAGGCCCCGACGGTGCAGCTCGTCGAGGAACCGCTTCGGATCGGGGAACAGGTCGCGATTCCACGTGTACCCGGTCCAGCCGGTGCCGATTTCGGGATCGACGGCGACGACGTGCCAGTCCATGTCGATCACGGCGACCGACAGCGGCACCTGTTCGCGGTCGAAACGGTCCATCAGATCCAGGTACTCGTCTTCGGAGTAGCGCCAGTAGCGGCTCCACCAGTTGCCGAGTGCTTGCCGTGGAACGACCGGCACGGGCCCGGTCAGCTGGTAGTAGTCGCGCAGGGCTGCGTGGAAGTCGCGGCCGTGCCCGAACAGGTAGAGGTCTCTGGAAGGACGGATGCCGGGGTCGGGGCGCCCGGCGACCCACCCATCGCTCGACAACAGCGCCGACTCGGAGTCATCCACAACGGCGAAGCCGTAGGTCGAGAGGATGCCGGGTTCGAGCGCGATCGCGCCGTCGGCATCGTCGAGAGTGCGCGCGGTGCCGAGCAGGTTTCCGCGATGGGGGTTCTGTGGGTACTCGTGCCCATATCGCCAGGCCGAGTAGTGGCCGTCGGTCGCTCCCTTCAGCAGTGCCACCGACAGCCCCGCCTCGGAGAACTCGCCACCGTCGTAGCGCAGCCGCAGGTAGTCGGTGACGATCTCCACACCGCCGCCCGGTATCCGGGTCACGGCGAAGTCGGGCACGGGGAAGTCGCGGGAGACGACGAGCTGCGAACGCTCGTCGACGAATTCGCCGCGCTCGTGCCATTCCATGCGGATGAGCCGTGGGCTGAGCACCGTGAAGCGGTAGGTATCGCCGGCAACGACGGCCGCAGCGTTCGCCGGCGCGGGCCGGCCGTCTGAGAGCGAGAACAAGCTCACCGGGAAGCACCGAGGTCAAGGATGCGCGATTCCCAGGCGGCGAGCGGCGAGGCGGCCGCGCGGTCTTGCCCGTGCGTGCCGAGCAGGATCGTCGCCCCGTCGAGCGACGGGAGCCCCTCACCGGGCAGCGCGGCGGAATCGGATGAGAAGTTCGCGACGACGAGCAGCGTTCGGGCGCCGAGAACGCGTGTGAAGGCCCAGAGCTGCTCGTGGTCGGGCAGGAGCAGGTGGAAGCGACCCTCGCGGACGGTCTCGTCCTCGTGGCGCAGCCGGATGAGGCGCTGGAAGTGCGCGAAGACGGAGTCGGGGTCGTGGCGTGCCGACTCGGCGTTGATCTCACGGTAGTTCGGGTTCACGTCGAACCAGGGTGTGCCGGTGGTGAAGCCCGCGTTCTCGCTGCCGTCCCACTGGACCGGCGTGCGGGCGTGGTCGCGACTCTTGGCGGTGAGCGATCGCAGCACCTCCGCTTCGGGTACACCCGCGGCGGTGGCCAGGGCGTGGTAGTTCAGCGACTCGACATCCCGGTAGTGGCCGATCTGAGTGAGCGGCGCGTTGGTCATGCCGAACTCTTCGCCCTGGTAGACGTATGGTGTGCCCTTGTGCAGGTGCAGCACCGTCGCGAGGGTCTTGGCGGAGTTCACCCGATGCTCGGGCGAGTCGTCGCCGAAGCGCGAGACGGCACGTGGCTGATCGTGGTTGTCGAGGTAGAGCGAGTTCCACCCGGCATCCGCCAGAGCCTCCTGCCACGAGGCGAGGTTCGCCTTGAGCACCGGCAGGGGCAGGTTTGCGAGATCCCACTTGCTCCACCCCGTCTGGTCGAGGTTCATGTGCTCGAACGTGAAGACCATGTTCAGCTCGCTGCGAGCCGGGTCCGTCACGCGACGGGCAACCTCGACGGTCGCGCCGGGCATCTCTCCCACGGTGAGCAGGTGGTGCTCGTCGAGGCCGACCTCGCGGTTCATCTCGGCGAGGAACTCGTCGAGGCGAGGCCCGTTCGCGATCTGTCCGAAGCCTGCTCCGTCCGGCGACACAGGACCGCCCGCGGTCAACGCGGCCGGTTTGGAGATGAGGTTGATGACGTCCATCCGGAATCCGTCGACACCGCGCGCGATCCACCAGCGCATCATCTCGTACACGGCTGCGCGGACCTGTTCGTTCTCCCAGTTCAGGTCGGGCTGGGCGGGACTGAAGATCCCCAGGTAGTACTCACCCGAGGCGGGGTCGTACGTCCATGCCGACGGCGCGAACGCCGCTGCGCTGTCGTCAGGCTCTGCACCTGGCGTTCCCGGTTCGTGACCGGGCCGCGCGGGGCGCCAGAAGTACCAGTCGCGCTTGGGGGAGGCGGGGTCGCGGGACTCGACGAACCAGGCATGCTGGTCGGACGTGTGATTGACCACGAGGTCCATGAGCAGCCTGATGCCGCGCGCGTGAGCTTCGGCGATCAGCTCATCGATGTCGGCGAGAGTACCGAACAGCGGGTCGATATCGCGGTAGTCGCTGATGTCGTACCCGTTGTCGACCTGCGGTGACCGGTAGACCGGCGAGAGCCAGATGACGTCGACGCCGAGGTCAGCCAGGTACTCGAGCCGTGAGGTGATGCCGGGGATATCGCCGATGCCATCGCCGTCCGAGTCCTGGAAGGAACGGGGATAGACCTGGTAGACGACGGCGCTCTTCCACCAGTCGGCGGGGCGGGCGGTGGCGCTCGTTGTCTCGGAACTGAGGATGGTCATGCGGAGGCGCTTTCCCTTATGATTCAGAGTCTAAATATAGACTCTGAGACAAGATGTGGGCCATGTCAACTTCTGCGGGGGCCGGGCGCGGCGCGACCGGACTGCCCATCGCGCGCTCGCCCCAGCAGATGCGCAGCCGGAACGCCTCGATCGTCCTCGGGTACCTGTGGGATGCTCCGAGCGGCGGTGCTCTAACCGCTTCGGAAATCATCGCCGGCACCGGTCTCACTCGCGCCACCGTGCTCGCGATCTGCACTGATCTTGTCGAGGCCGGCTGGGTTGTCGAAGACCTGGCGCCCGGTGGAGGGCCCCGACGCGGTCGTCAGGCCAGGCGCTTCGCCTTCAACGCCGAACGTCGACTCGTGGTCGCCGCCGACGTCGGCTTCACCTCGGTCACCTGCGTCGTCGCGGATCTGCGCGGTACCGTCCTCGGCCGGGTGCGGCGTCTCTACGACGAGCCGTCCTCGTGTGATCGCACCGCGGAGCTGATGGACTGCATCGCCGAGCTACTCGCCGCCGCTGGGGTGGACGCGGCCCGCGTCGGAGCCGCGTGCATCGGGGTCAGCGCGTCGGTCGACCGCACGGGAGCACCTCTGCCGGGGAATCAGTTCTGGGAGGCGTTCCGGATCGATCTTGCTCGGCTTGCGTCTGTTGCCCCGTGGCCTACGACGATTGAGAACGACGCGGACCTGGCGGCGACGGCGGAGTTCGTCGCCGATCCGTCCCGGCCGTCGGACCCTCTCGTTGCGCTCTTGTCTTCGGATCGGTTCGGCGCGGGGCTCATCGTGCATGGCGAGGTGATGCGCGGGGCGCATGGCGCTGCCGGGGAGATGGCCTACCTGGGCCAGGTTCGTGGGGTGGACAACCCCTACGGGTTGTCCCTCACGGCACGAGAACTCGTCGACGCGGCGCATGCAGCCGGACGGCGCACGGTGCTCGGCGCTCGCCGTCCTGGCACCGAGGAGACGGTGTTGCAGGAGGTTCTCGACGCGGGCGGGCAGGGCGATGACGTCGCGAACGAGATCGTCGCCGAACTCATCGAGCGTCTGGCGCTCACGATCTCGACGATCTCGCAGTTCGTCGATCCCGCCCGAGTCGTCGTCGCGGGCGGCGCAGCGAAAGCCGCTGCGCATCTCCTTCCTGCCGTTCGCGAGCGGCTGGCGGAGCTGCTTCCCATCTCGCCCGTGGTCGAGTCCTCTTCGCTCGGCCGCGATGTCGTGCTCGTCGGCGCGGTGCGCACCGCCGTTGCATACCTCCGCTCTGCCGCTGTGTCCGACTGACCTATGCAGATATGAGTAGCCGTCTCCTGTCGTCGTCGTCCGCGCTGCTGTGGGGGCTGCAATCGGCGTTCCTGAGTCCGATCCTCGCGCTGCTGCTGGTCGCATTGTTCGACGCCACCCCCGCCGACGTCGGGTGGGTGCTCGCGGTCTACAACGCCTCCGGGTTTGTCGCCGCCCTCGTGATTCCCGGATGGGCCGACCGCACCGGGAACTACCTGCGCCCCATGCTGATCAGCGCGATCTTGACCGTCGCCCTGGGCGTCGTCCTCGCCCTGGTCACCGCGCTGCCCGTCGCGGTGGTCGCGCTGGCGATCTTCGGTGGGCCCGGGGCCGTGGGCGCGACCCTCTTGTTCGCCGAGCTGCGCCGCGCGGGAGCCGGCATCTCGGAGGTGATGAACACCAGGGCGCTGATCTCGTTCGCATGGGTCGGGGGTCCGCCGATGGCGACGTTCATCATGGGGGGCGCTCGGCGACCGCGCCATCCTCCCCGTCCTCGTCGCCGTCGGCATCCTCAACATCATCACCACCATCGTGATGATCCGCTTTCGCCGCACCAGCCCGCCGCCTGCCACCGGTCCTGCGCCCGACCGGTCAGAACCGGCACGGCGGCGCATCGGCGCCACCTTGACGATCACTGCGGCCTTCGTGTTGCTGCAGGCCACCAACGCGACCGCGGTGGCGGTCATGGCACTGTATGTCACCGCTTCGCTCGGCCTGCCGGTGATCTGGGGAGGCATCACCCTCGGGGCGGCTGCCCTGGCTGAGATCCCGGCGTTGTGGATGATGGGCCGGTTGGCGCGACGCTTCAGCGTCCACTCCTTGATGATCAGCGGATGCCTCGCCGGCATCGTCTACTACGTCGCTCTGGTCTTGGTCTCCGAACCGATCACGCTTCTGGCGATCCAACTGCTTAACGCCTGGTTCGTCGCTGTCATAGCCGGGCTCGGCATGACGGTGTTCCAGCAGATCATCCCGCGCCCGGGCCTCGCCACCGGCATGTACATGAACACACGAAGTATCGGTGCGATCGTGTCCGGCCCGATCATCGCCGTCGCCGCGATCAAGCCCTTCGGCTATCCGAGCGTCTTCGCGCTCTGCGCCATCCTCACCCTTGCCGGCACCCTCGCACTCATCGCGCAACACGTCATCGCACGCCGGAGGGGGAGCGGGCCCGAGCCAGCACCGCAGGGCGAACCCTAACCTTACGTCGGCTGGGACGGGACGCCGGGTGGGAATCGTGCGGGGGCGAGTGTCGCTGCGATGCCGCCTTTAGCCTCGATCTTTCATCGGTTGGCTGGGTCGCTGTGTTCGGCGTCGTTGCCGGGGTTGTGGTGCTGATTCTGGCATGAGGGTACGACAGTGGCCGCGTTGCGCTGCGGTGGCGGATCTCCAGGCT
>NZ_JBASZT010000284.1:0-1871 GCF_049661145.1 Microbacterium sp. | reverse complement strand
GCGTCGCGGTGCGCGCCGATGACGGCGACGCGCTCCAGCAGCTCGTCCTCGGCGTCGAGGCTCGCGAGGGCGGCGGCCTCCGCGGCGGCGGTGACCGACAGGGGGATGCTGGTCGTCCGGGCCGCGGCGAGGATGCGCGGATCGCCCACCGCGTACCCGACGCGCAGCCCCGCCAGTCCGTACGCCTTCGAGAAGGTGCGCAGGACGACGACGTTGGGGTGCCCCGCAGCGAGCACCTGCCGCCCATCGACGGCGTCGGGAGCCGTCACGAACTCGGCATAGGCCTCGTCGAGGATGACCAGCACATCGGACGGCACCCGCGCCAGGAACGCGTCGAACGCGGCCTGCGTGACGACCGGGCCGGTCGGGTTGTTCGGGCTGCACACGATGATGAGGCGGGTGCGGCGGGTGACGGCCCTCGCCATCGCCTTCAGATCGTGCCGGCCAGCCGCATCGTTCGGCACCGTGACGGCCCTGGCTCCGGCGACCGTCACGAGTCCGGGGTACGCCTCGAACGAGCGCCACGAGAACAGGATCTCGTCGCCCGGCCCGCTCGTGGCCTGCGCGAGCTGGTACAGGATCGACACGGAGCCGGCGGCCACGTGCACGGCGTCGTCCTGGACGCCATAGCGCTCTGCCAGCTTCGCGCGCAGCCGCGGCGACGACGCGTCGGGGTAGCGGTTGAACGCAACGGCAGCATGCACCGCTTCGACGACGCCCGGCAGCGGCTCGAACGGGTTCTCGTTGCTGGAGAGCTTGAACGCCTCGGCGCCGGCCTGCCGACCCTGCCTGTACGCGGGCAGCGCGGCGATCTCGGGGCGGATGCGGACGGGGTACTCGACCCGGTTGTCGTCGGTCACAGTGCGAGTCTACGGAGGGTTCGTGGTATCAGAACGCGCCCGGTATGCGGACCTGCTCCGGCGCCTGGAGGACGTATGACGGTCTCCCTCGACCTTCCGCAGGCGACATGCCCACTGATGCGGGATTCACGCTTGTGCTCGATACCGCCCAGAGCAGGGTGGACCTCGACACGATCGCGCATTCCCTGCGGGCGCCCGTCGTGGAAGACTGACCCCACCATGCGTTTTCTCATCCGTGTCGTCGTCAACGCCTTCGCGATCTGGGTCGTGACCCTGATCGCGGCCCTGCGCGTCACCGTCATCCCGTTCCCTCCCGGCGAGACCCTGCAGCTCGTGCTGACACTGCTGGCCGTCGCGGCGGTGTTCGCGCTCGTGAACACGCTCATCGGGACCGTTCTGAAGATCCTCGCCTTTCCCCTCTACATCCTGACGCTGGGGCTCATCTCGCTCATCATCAACGGGTTCCTGTTGTGGCTGACGGCCTGGTTCACGCACTGGTGGAACTGGGGTCTGCGCGTCGAGGACTTCTGGCTCGGGGTGCTCGCGGCCCTCCTGATCTCGCTGATCAACTGGGTGTTCGGCATCCTCCTGCGGCCGCAGCAGAAGCGCCGCTAACGCGAAAGTCTCGCCACCTGAGGCAGGTTTTCTCGCCCCCACGGCGCGGCAGCGCCACTGAATGACTAACGCGAAAGTCTCGTGACATGACCCAGACTTTCCCGCCCCACGGCGCGGCAGCGCCACTGAAAAGCTGACCCACAAGTCCCGCCACACGCCACCGCG
Source organism: Microbacterium sp. (assembly GCF_049661145.1). Classification (GTDB taxonomy): domain Bacteria; phylum Actinomycetota; class Actinomycetes; order Actinomycetales; family Microbacteriaceae; genus Microbacterium. The sequence goes on along the minus strand of NZ_JBASZT010000284.1, from coordinate 231 downwards.
GGCCTCACTCCACCGCGCCATAGACGGTGTCACGCGCGGATGCCGCGGCATCCCACTGCGAGAGACGCTCGCGCACCACGGCCATCCGCGGGTCGTCCGACGCGTCCAGCGCGTGCGCGCTCTCGAGGTACTCGCCCATCAGGTGCGGGGCGACCACGACACCCCGCTGGAACGGATCGGCGTCCACATCGCGTTCCGCGACGAAGCTGCCGGGGGCGCCCGACCCGCCCG
>NZ_JBASZT010000283.1:0-3787 GCF_049661145.1 Microbacterium sp. | reverse complement strand
CCCTGCGCGCCGGGGCCCTGCGCGCAGCCCTGTCCGGGCCGTCGTCGCGCCTGTTCGCGCACGCGTACGCCATGGGTTTCGACCGCGGCGCCTGAGCCTCCGCACGGCAGTGGCTGCGACTCCCACCACCTCAGACCCGCCACCTCAGACCCGCCACCTCAGACCCGCCACCTCAGACCCACCACCTCAGACCCGTCACCCCGACCCACCCGACCCACCCCGACCCACCCCACGGGGCTCACGCGCCGCGCGTGGCCACGAGCTGCGCGGCGAGCAGGAGCGCGCCCAGCATCGTGAGCCGGAAGAGGCTGCGTCCGGGCGGATGCCGCGCCGCGATCGCCAGGGTCGCGATCGCGACGGCGACCACCGCGCCGAAGAACGCCCACGCGACGGGTCCGGCCGTGGCGACGTCGCCGCCCGCGGGCCCCACGAGCACGGCCAGCGCACCGAGGAGGATGCCGATGACTGCCAGCACGACGGACGCCTGCGCTCCCAGGCGATGCGGCAGGCCCCGCACGCCGGTGCGATCGTCGTCATCGAGGTCGGGCAGCACGTTCGTCAAGTGCACGGCCGCCCCGAGCACGGCGCCGGCGATCGTCGCCCACGGCGTCGCGAGCTGCGGTGACTCGGCCGACAGCGTCGCAAGCGACGGGAACGAACCGAAGCTCACGACGAAAGGCACGACCGACCAGGCGGAGCTCTTGAGACCCGCGTTGTACGCCCACGCCGACGCGAGCGCGACCGTGTGCACCGCGGCCATCGCCGGACCCAGCACGAGCGACAGGACGAGTGCGAGTACGAGCGCGGCTATCGCCGCGCCCCAGGCCGTCCGCACGCCGATGTCGCCCCGGGCGATCGGCTTGTCGTGCCGGCCCACCGCCCGATCGCGGTCGGCGTCGATCGCGTCGTTCGAGATCCCGACCGAGAGCTGACCCGCCAGCACCGCAGCTGCGAGCACCAGCGTGCGCCACAGCGAAAGCCCGGCGGCGACACCCAACGCGACGGCGAGCACCGTCACGACCAACGAGGGGCCGGGGTGCGACGACGCCCACAGCGCCCGCACCCGCCTCATCCTCTGACCTCCGGCATGCCCCGACGCTAGCCCAGCGCGCCGCTCTTGACCCGGGTCTGGCCAGCCCCAGCCCCAGCCCCAGCTCCATCGCCGACGCCAGCGCCGACGCCGAGTGCGCCGGTTGCTGCCGAGAGCACCCCTTGTGAACGGGCAACAACCGGCGGACTCGGCACGAACCGGCACACTCGGCGGGATGAGGGCGGGACGAGGGCGGGACGAGGGCGGGCAGGCGAGCGGGCGGGATGAGGGCGGGCGGGTCGTGTCAGTCGTCGAGCAGCTCGGCCTCGATGACGTCGTCATCATCGTCGAACGAGCCAGCACCAGAGCCAAAACCCGAACCCGAACCCGAACCGGATGCCGCGGCGCGCTCCTCGGGCGCGGGTCCCGTGCTGGTGAGCACGAGCTGCGCGCCGGAGGCTTCCACATCCACCCGCACGATGTCGCCGTCGCGCACGCCGCCCGACAGCAGCGCCATCGCGAGCCGGTCCTGGATCTCGCTCTGGATGAGCCGGCGCAGCGGCCGCGCCCCGAACAGCGGGTCGTAGCCGCGCTCCGCGAGCCACGCCCGCGCGTCGGGCGTCACCGCGAGGGTGAGTCGGCGCTCGTGCAGCCGGCGCTGCAGCGCGTCGACCGAGAGCTCCACGATCTGCGCAAGGTCGTCCTGCGAGAGCGCCTGGAACATCACGATGTCGTCGAGCCGGTTGAGGAACTCGGGCCGGAACGCCTGGCGCACGAGCGCCATCACCTGCTCGCGCTTGACCTCCACGGGCAGCGTCGGGTCGATCAGCATCGGCGACCCGAGGTTCGAGGTGAGGATCAGGATCGTGTTCGTGAAGTCCACGGTCCGGCCCTGCCCGTCGGTCAGGCGCCCATCGTCGAGCACCTGCAGCAGGATGTCGAACACCTCGGGGTGCGCCTTCTCGACCTCGTCGAGCAGCACGACGGAGTACGGACGGCGGCGGACCGCCTCGGTCAGCTGACCGCCCTGCTCGTACCCGATGTATCCGGGAGGGGCACCGACCAGCCGCGCGACGGAGTGCTTCTCGCCGTACTCGCTCATGTCGATGCGGACCATGGCGCGCTCGTCGTCGAACAGGAACTCCGCGAGCGCCTTCGCCAACTCGGTCTTACCCACGCCGGTCGGCCCGAGGAACAGGAACGAACCGGTGGGCCGGTTCGGGTCGCTGATGCCGGCGCGCGAGCGCCGGACGGCATCCGACACCGCCTTCACGGCATCCTTCTGGCCGATCAGGCGCTTGCCGAGCTCGGCCTCCAGGTGCACGAGCTTCTCGCTCTCACCCTGCAGCAGCCGTCCCACCGGGATGCCGGTCCACGCCGCGATGACGGCGGCGATGTCCTCGTCGGTCACCTGCTCGTTGACCATGCGCTCCTGCCCGGCGCCCGCGCCGGACTCGGCACGCTCGGCCTCGGTGACCTCTGCCTGCAGCTGCTTGATCGTCTCGTATTCGAGTTTCGACGCCTTCGCGTAGTTGGCTTCGCGCAGGGCGCGGTCACGCTCCGTGATGGCCTCGTCGAGCCGCTTCTTCAGGTCGCCGACCCGGTTCAGCCCGCTGCGCTCCTGCTCCCAGCGCGCCTCGAGCGCCTTCAGCTCCGCCTCGGCGCCGGCCATCTGCTCGCGCAGCTTCGACAGGCGTTCCTTGGATGCCGCGTCCTTCTCCTTCTTGAGCGCGAGCTCTTCGAGCCGCATCCGGTCGACCTGCCGCTTGAGCTGGTCGATCTCGACGGGCGAGGAGTCGATCTCCATCTTGAGCCGGCTCATCGCCTCGTCGATGAGGTCGATCGCCTTGTCGGGCAGCTGCCGCGACGGGATGTAGCGGTTCGACAGCGCCGCCGCCGCGACGAGCGCGCTGTCGGTGATCGTCACGCCGTGGTGCGCCTCGTACCGACCCTTCAGTCCGCGCAGGATCGCGACGGTGTCTTCGACGCTCGGCTCGCCGACATACACCTGCTGAAAGCGGCGCTCCAGCGCGGCATCCTTCTCGATGAACTCGCGGTACTCGTCGAGCGTGGTCGCGCCGATGAGGCGCAGTTCGCCGCGCGCGAGCATGGGCTTGAGCATGTTGGATGCCGCGACGGACCCTTCGCCGCCGCCGGCGCCCATGAGGACGTGCAGCTCGTCGATGAAGGTGATGATGCGGCCCTCGGACTCGGTGATCTGCTTGAGGACGCTCTTGAGGCGCTCCTCGAACTGCCCGCGGTACATCGCGCCCGCGACGAGGGCGGAGATGTCGAGGCTGACGAGCTCTTTGTCCTTGAGGCTTTCGGCGACATCGCCGGCGACAATGCGCTGCGCGAGTCCCTCGACGACGGCGGTCTTGCCGACGCCGGGCTCGCCGATGAGCACCGGGTTGTTCTTCGTGCGGCGGGTGAGCACCTGGCTGACGCGGCGGATCTCGCTGTCGCGCCCGATCACCGGGTCGAGCTTGCCCTGCCGGGCACGGTCGGTGAGGTTGATCCCGAACTGTTCGAGAGGGCTCTGCTGCTCCTCCTGCCCGGGTGCGGGTTGTGCGTTCATTCGTTCTCCTTGAATCCTGCGGCGATCAAACTTGAGTCGCCTAGGCTCAAGTTTAGCACGACGGATGCCGGGTGCAAGCGCGCCGGGCCAGCCGCCCTGCCGCCCGCCGCCCGGGCGCCCGCTCCCGATTCGCCACCCGGTCCCGCGAGAGAACAACGGGCCGCCGAGAGAACGGGTAC
>NZ_JBASZT010000282.1:0-7410 GCF_049661145.1 Microbacterium sp. | reverse complement strand
CAGCCTGACCGATACCGCGCGCCCGCGATAATGGACGGGTGACGGATGCCTTGGACCTCCCCGGCTGGACCCACGTGTACTCGGGCAAGGTACGCGACCTCTACCGCCCGGCCGGCGACGGCAGCGGCGCCGGCGCGTCAGCCCGCATGCTCGTCGTCGCGAGCGACCGGGTGAGCGCGTTCGACCATGTGCTGAGCCCCGGCATCCCGGGCAAGGGGACGCTGCTGACGGCGCTCAGCCTGTGGTGGTTCGACCAGCTCGCGGGGGCCGACGGCCGCCGGCGCATTGCGAACCACCTCGTTGCGGGGGAGATTCCGGATGCCGTCGCGGGGCGCGCGATGATCGTGCGCGAGCTCGAAATGCTCCCGATCGAGTGCGTCGTCCGCGGCTATCTCACCGGTTCCGGCTGGAAGGAATACCAGGTCAGCGGCACTGTCTGCGGCATCCCCCTGCCTGCGGGGCTGCACGACGGTGACCGCCTGCCCGAGCCGATCTTCACGCCGGCCTACAAGGCGCCGATGGGCGAGCACGACGAGAACATCTCGTACGAGCGCATGGTCGAGATCGTCGGGGCCGAGCGCGGCGCCGCGCTGCGCGACGCGTCGCTGGAGATCTACCGCCGGGCGGCGACGACCGCCGAGGCGAAGGGACTGATCCTGGCGGACACCAAGTTCGAGTTCGGGATGGATGCCGACGGCATCCTCACCCTGGCCGACGAGGTGCTGACGAGCGATTCGTCGCGGTACTGGGATGCCGCCGCCTGGGCGACCGGCACGACCCCGGCCGAGCGCATGGCGAGCTTCGACAAGCAGATCGTGCGCGACTGGCTCGCGGCGCACTGGGCCCACGCGCCCGGAGGCTCGGCGCAGCGCGCCAGCGATGCGTCGAGTGGGCGTGGGGAGGACGGCGTCGGGACACCGCCGGCCCTGCCGGACGAGATCGTCGCCCGCACCGCCGCGAAGTACCGCGAGCTGCTCGAGAAGCTCACAGCCTGACGCCGCCGACCGCTCGGGTCAGGCGCTCAGGAACGCCGACCTGCCGTGCTCGGTCGCTCCCGCATGCCACCCAGCCGCTACGTTTCGCCCGAGCCGCTACGTTTCGCCCGGTCGTTTCGTAGCGGCTCGGTCGTTTCGTAGCGGCTCGGCGGGAAGTGGGGCGCGCAGGGGCCGGGCGCGCAAGCGCGAGCACGGCGAGGCCGCGCGACCGCAACCCGGCTCAGGCGGAAGCGCGCAGGACCAGCTCGGTCGGCAGGATCGTGACGTGCGGGGGCTGGCGACCCGCCAGCAGCGACAGCAGGACATCGGCCATCGCCTCGCCCTGCTGGTGCGAGGGCTGGCGCATCGTCGTCAGCGGCGGGTTGACGGTCGTCGCGACGGGGGAGTCGTCGAAGCCGACGATCGCGAGGTCGTCGGGAACGCGGATGCCGGCGCGACCCAGCACCGCGAGCGCGCCACGAGCCATCAGATCGCTCGCGATGAACAGTGCGTCGGGAACGTCCCCGCCATCGAGTATCCGCTGCATTGCGGCCGAGCCGCCGTCGGCGGTGAAGTTGCCGTCGGCCACGGCGACCTCCGTCAGACCCGCGGCGGCGAGCGCCTCGCGGAATCCTCTCAACCGGTCGATCCCGGCCGGCATGGTCAGCGGGCCGGTGATGCTGCCGATGCGGCGAAAGCCCTGGCCCACGAGGTACTGGGTCGCCTCCCGACCGCCCGCAACATTGTCGACGTCGACGTAGAAAGCGCGCTGCCGCTCGCGCACCGGCCGACCGCCGTAGACGACGGGGACGGCGGCGGCGATCCGGTCGATGAACGTGTCGCTCGTGTGGTGCGAGACCACGATCGCCCCGTCGACGGCGCCGCTGCGCACGTACGTCGTCGTCTTGTCGCGCGGGTCGTCGCTCGCGATGATCAGGTTGAGCACGTGATCCGAGCGGCCGAGCCGCGCGTTGATCCCCGACACGATCGACGCGAAGAACGGGTCGCCGAAGAACCGCGTCGTGTCCTCGGGCACGACGAGCGCGATCGCCATCGTCGCGCGACTCGCGAGCGAACGGGCGGCGCGATTGGGCACGTAGTTCAACTCCGCGATCGCGCGCTGCACCGCCTCGAAGGCGCCCGGACTCACCGCCGTCGAGCCGTTCACGACGCGCGACACCGTCGAGCGCGAGACGCCGGCGGCCGCGGCGACCTCCTCGATCGTGGCGACCGTGCGCGGCGGGTCGATGGTCACGGGCGGTCTACCTCGGAGAACTCGGTGCCGGGCCGGCGACAGAAGCGGCAGGAGCGGCGGACGGGACGTCGATCGCCCGGGCGGCGATGACCCGACGATACTCCAGCGCACTGTCCTTCGGTGTCCGCTCCTGGGTGTCGTAGTCGACCCGCACGATGCCGAAGCGCTTCTCGTACCCCCACGCCCATTCGAAGTTGTCGAGCAACGACCAGTAGAAGTAGCCGCGCACGTCGACTCCGGCATCGACGGCATCCGCGATCGCGCCCAGGTGCGCCCCCAGGAACGCGACCCGCTCGGCATCGTGGACGCGTGCGACCCCGTCCTCGACGACGAGCTCGTCGTCGTAGGCGGCGCCGTTCTCGGTGACGTAGAGCGCTGTTCCCGCAGACCGCGCGTAGTCGTTCCACACCCGCTCGAGCAGCCGGGTGAGACCCTCGGGCTGCACCTCCCAGCCCATGTTGGTGCGCGGCAGTCCCCGCTCGTGCCAGTAGATCCCGGCACCCGAGGGCCACGGCGACGCGGTCTCGCGGTCGGTCGGCGCCTCACCCGGCGCCGGCGGATGCGGATCGGGCACGCCGCCGACGAACTCGCCGTGGTAGTAGTTGACGCCCAGCGCCTGCAGCGGCTGCGCGATCGTTGCGGGATCGCCCGGCAGGGTCGCCGCTTCGAGGGCGGCGATGGCCCCGGCATCCACTTCTCTGATGTCCGCAACGATGTCGGCGGGGTACTGCGCGCGGAAGATCGGGTCGAGGAACCAGCGGTTGAACTGGCCGTCGAGGCGCCGGGCCGCGTCACGGTCGGCGGCGTTCGTCGGATCGACCGGATCGGCGACGTTGAGGTTGAGCGTGATGCCGAGATCGAGCGACGCGTCGCGCGCGCGCAGCTCGCGCACCGCCTGACCATGGCCGAGCAGCAGGTGGTGCGCCGCGAGCAGGCCCTCGGTGACCGAGAAATGGCCAGGGGCATGGACGCCGGCGGTGTAGCTCAGGAACGACGAGCACCACGGCTCGTTGAGGGTCGTCCAGTGCTGCACGCGGTCGCCGAGCGCATCGTGCACCGACAGCGCGTACTCCGTGAACAAGTCGCTCGTCTCGCGGACGGTCCACCCGCCGCGGTCCTGCAGTGTCTGCGGCAGATCCCAGTGGTAGAGCGTGAGCCAGGGGAGGATGCCGGCGTCGCGCAGCTCGTCGACGAGGCGCCGATAGAAGTCGAGACCCTTCTGGTTGACCGGGCCGCCGTCGGGGCGCACCCGCGACCACGACACCGAGAAGCGGTACGTATCCAGGCCCAGGTCCTTCATGAGCGCGATGTCGTCGCGGTAGCGGTGGTAGTGGTCGCAGGCGATATCGCCGTTGTCGGCGCCGATGACGGCACCGGGCGCGCGGCTGAAGGCGTCCCAGATGGATGCCGTGCGCCCGTCCTCGAACGCGGCGCCCTCGATCTGGTACGCGGCCGTGGCCGCCCCGAAGAGGAACCCCTCGGGGAAGGGTCGCGAGGTCTCGGTCATGGTGGAGGCCTTTCTCGATGGGTGTGGGCGCTCAGCCCTTGACCGCACCCTGCATGATGCCGCTGACGAGCTGTTTGCCCGCGAACACGAACAGGATGAGAAGCGGGATCGTCGACAGCAGCACCCCTGCCAGCACGATCGAGTAGTCGACGAAGTAGTTGGACTGCAGCAGCGACAGCGCTACCGGCAGGGTGGGGCTCTGCCGGTCGAGCACGATGAACGGCCAGAAGAAGTTGTTCCACGCCGACACGAAAGTGAAGAGGCCGAGCATCGCGGCGGCCGGTCGCGCGGCGGGAACACCGACCGTGAGGAACGTGCGGAACGAGGTGGCCCCGTCGACCCGGGCGGCCTCGATGAGTTCGTCGGGAACGGCCTGCCGGATGTACTGCGTCATCCAGAACACGCCGAACGCACTGACGAGGGCGGGGATGATGATGGCGCCGAGGTTGCCCGTCCACCCGATCTCGCTGAACAGGATGTACAGCGGCACGACGCCCAGCTGCATCGGTACGGCCATCGTGGCGATGACGAACACCAGCAGCACGTTCGCTCCCCTGAAGCGCAGCTTCGCGAACGCCCAACCGGCGAGCGTGGAGAAGAACACGACCGACAGCGCGATGAGGGCCGAGCTGACGATCGAGTTCCACAGCGCGATCCAGAAGTTCACCGCCGGGTCATTGATCACCTTCGCGGCGTTGCTGAAGAAGTTGCCGCCGGGGAGCCACGACATGTTCGGGTCGCGAATCGTGTACGAGTCGCCCGAGCCGATCAGCAGCGACCAGTAGAACGGGAAGATGCTCGCCAGCAGCACGATCCCCAAGCATCCGTAGACGAACCATCCGGGGCGAGCGCCTTTGATGTGTCGGGGGCGCTTGTTCTGGGGAATCGGGTCGTCGTCGTGGATTGCCACGGGGCGGGCGTCGAGAACGCTCATCGGGTCACCTCGTGGTCGTGGGCGGAAGAACCGTGGGTGTTGGTCGCCGTGGCGGCGGCGGTCCGGTCGTCGGCGCTGGCACTGCCGCCGGCGTTGTGGACGGCGCGGTTGCGGGCCACTTCGGCCTTCGCGTCGCGTCTCGCCGAGCGCAGCTGCGCGCGGGTCAGGGTGGACCTGCTGCCCTCGTCGCGGACGAGGCTGCGGGTCACGAGCAGGTTGATGAGCCCGATGATGAGGATGATGATGAACAGGATCCACGCGAGCGCCGCCGCGCGGCCGAAGTTCCATTCGCCCCATCCGATGTTGTAGAGCCAGAGGGTGATCGTCAACCATTGCGAGTTCGCTCCGCCGGTGCCGAACTGGTCGTACATGCGCGGCTCGTCGAAGATCTGCAGGCCCCCGATCGTCGAGGTGATGATGACGAAGATGAGGGTCGGGCGCAGGCTCGGCATCGTGATGGAGAAGAACTGGCGCAGTTTGCCCGCCCCGTCGACCGTCGCCGCTTCGTAGTAGTCGCGCGGGATGGCTTGCATCGCGGCGAGCAGGATGAGGGTGTTGTAGCCGGTCCAGCGGAAGTTCACCATCGTGGCGATCGCGATGTGGCTCGCGAAGGCGTTGGAGTGCCATTTGACGGCGTCGATGCCGATGGCGCCGAGCCACGTGTTCACGATGCCGTACTGGTCGCCGAACATGTTCGAGAAGATGAGCGCGACGGCCACCGGCGCCATGACATAGGGCAGCAGTACTCCCATGCGCCAGAACGTCTTGGCGCGGATGTTCTGGTCGAGCATCGCGGCGATGAACACCGCGGCGATCAGCTGCGGGACGCTCGAGAGCAGGAAGATGCTGAACGTGTTTCGCAGCGCGATCCAGAACTTCGGGTTGGCGAGGATCCACTCGTACTGGCCGAAGCCGATGAACTCCCCCGACCCGCGCACGAGATCCCAGTCCATGAATGAGATGACCGCGGTGTAGCCGATCGGGAAGAGCCCGACGATCACGAACAGGATGAAGAACGGGGAGATGTACAGGTAGGGCGAGACCTTCAGGTCCCACGAGCTCAGCCTGCTGCCGAACCCGATGCGTCGGGATGCCGGCGCGGATGCTGCGGAGATCACTTCATACCTCGATCCAGGAATGCGAACGATCCGGGAGTGCGAACAGAATCGGGACCGTGGGACCGGGCACGCGCCCGGCCCCACGGCGTCCGCTCAGCCGATCGCTTCGACCTCGGAGACCCACTGCTTCCACGAGGTGGCCTTGTCCTGCGTACCGTCCTCGACGCGGGTCAGCGCCTGCTGCATCGCGTCGTTGATCTGGAAGTAGTACTGGCCCTTGAACGGCGACACCGTGACCGCGTTGGCGCGATTCGAGAAGATCTCGCCGACCTTCGCATCCCCGAAGAACGCGTTCGTGCTGCCGAGCAACGTGTCGTCCGTCAGCGCATCGGTCTGGCTCGGGAAGGTGCCGGCGTTCTCGAACGCCTTGATCTGCGTCTCGGGGCTCGTCAGCCAGTCGGCGAGCTCCTGCGCGGCCGCGACATGCGCACCGTTGGCGGGGATCGTCAGGTACGAGCCGCCCCAGTTGCCACCGCCGCCGGGGAACGTGTCGGCGATGCGCCAACCGTCGACGCCCTCCGCATTGCCGGAGATGACACCGAGCATCCAGCCCGGGCAGAGCATCGTCGCGAACGCGCCGTTCGACAGGCCGGCGAACCAGTCGTCGCCCCACTGGCCGAGGTGCGCGGACTGCGTCGCACTGGCATCGAGCACCTGGTTGTAGATGTCCTCGACCTCGGAGTTGGTCGTCGCGAGGATGTCACCCGTGTCGGGGTCCTCGTAGGCGGCTTCGACCTGGTTGATCATGCCCTGGTAGGTGCCGCCGGCGGAATCGAAGAACGCCTTGCCGGTCGCGGTGGAGTACTTCGCGCCGACGGTGAAATAGTTCGCCCAGTCGCCGTCGAGGAGGGTCGCGACCTCGGTCGGGTCGGTCGGGAGCCCCGCCGCCTCGAAAAGGTCTGCCCGATAGCAGATGGCCTCGGGGCCGATGTCGGTGCCGTAGCCGATGAGGTTGCCGTCGGCATCCGTCGCCCCCTCGACCTTCCAGTCCAACCAACGGTTCTTCAGATCGTCGGGCACCGGGGTGAGCATGTCGGCGTACTTCATGACCTCGGGCACCCAGTCGATCTCGATGGCCTCGATATCGGCGAGGCCGGACTTGCCGAGCTTCTGGAAGTAGTTCGCCCGCGCGTCGTTGCTCGTGGCGGCCTTGTTGTGGACGATCTTCACGTTCGGGTGGTCTTTGGTGTACTCGGCGAGCAGTTCGTCGGTGTAGCCGAAGTCGTTGAACGTGGCGACGGTTAGCGTGACCTTCTCGTTCGGGTCGGCCGTCGTGCCGCCGCCGCTGCCGCCGCCGGCGCAGCCGGCCAGAACGAGTGCCGAGGTGGATGCGACGCCGGCAACAAGGCCGATGCGTCGCAGTGCGCGTGTGTTCACGTGTCACTCCTTTGTGATGGGTTCTGGTGCGTGGGACGCGTTTCCCGCAATCCTCAGCGAATCGGATGGGAGCGCTCTCACCGGATAGCAACGACGCTACGGGAGCGCTCCCACGAAGTCAAGGGAGCGCTCCCACAGACGGGTTGCGGTTCGGTCACGCTGCGGTCGGGCGGCGGTTTCGCTTCCCGACTGCCGCCGAGCCGACGCTTGTGGCCGCCTGCGGCGCGTGGGCAGCGGCCATACGC
>NZ_JBASZT010000281.1:0-12528 GCF_049661145.1 Microbacterium sp. | reverse complement strand
CGCCGATGCCGCGCGCGCCGAGATGGCGGAGCTCGCAGGGCTGCGCCGCGGGCGCATCCGGCTGGGCGCGACGCCGACGCTGTGCACGAGCCTGGTCGCGGATGTGCTCGTCGAGTTCCACGACCGGCATCCGGGGATCGACATCGAGATCACCGAGAGCGGGTCGCGAACGCTCATCGCGGCGCTCGTGGAGGGAGCGCTCGATCTGGCGCTGATCGTGACGAGCGTGTCGTCGCCCGCGGCGCGGGCCGTGCTGGAGCTCGAGCCGATTCTCACCGAGCGGCTCGTCGTGGTCTCGGCGGCGGGAATGGAGGATCCGTTCGGGGGCGGCGCGGACGTTGGCGTGGGTCTCGAGCAACTCGCCCGGCGGCCGTTGATCGCGTTCCCGCAGAACTACGACCTGCGCGCCGCGACGGATGCCGCGTTCAGCGCGGCCGGACTGGTCCCGCAGGTGGTGATCGAAGGCGCGGAGATGGATGCTGCGCTGCGCTTCGCCGAGCGGGGGATCGGCGTCGCCGTCGTGCCCGCGATGGTGGCCGCGCTGCATCCAGGACTGAGGTCGGCGCCGCTGGCGGACTCCGCGCTGTCGCGAACGTCTCGTCTCCCTGGGCAGGTTTCCTCGCCGCCGCGGCGCGGTAGCGCCCCTGAAAAGCTGTCGCGAACGGTGAGCATCGCCCGCCGGTCAGACATGGCGCCCGCCCACGCGACCGCCGCACTGCAGGGGCTCATCCGTGGCGTGGCCGATCGGCTCGCGGCGGACGAGCCGACGCTCGTCGCGCGGGTGGGGTGACGGTGGGGACGAGAGGCTCGCAGCTCAGTCCGGCAGGCGCATCACGACGGCTAGGATGAGAGCGCAATCCGCCTCTGTAGCTCAATGGAAGAGCAGCTCCGTCCTAAGGAGAGGGTTGGGGGTTCGACTCCCTCCAGGGGCACCCAACGCACAAAGCTCGAACCTCGGCCAGCACCCGACTGAGCTTGTTGTTTAACCTGGTGAGGCGTGTTTTCCGATGGGTTGGATAGGTGCTTTGACGCGGTTCCGGCTGCCTTTGGGGCGTCCGGGGCCGGCGCGGGAGGGTTTCGGTGCTCCCGCGGGGTGGGTGGTCGTCGCGTGGACGCGCCGATAGTCGGCGCGGACTCGGGCGGGGGTCAGCTCGCCGGGGGCGAGGGGTCGCTGCCACGGCAGCCGGTGGTCGGCTGCGAGGGGTCGGGCCAGGCGCAGCATGGTGTGCGCGGCGAGGATGAGCCAGGTCCACCGGTCGGCGCTGTTCGGGTCGCGTAGCCGGGGCCGGGTCCATCCGAGGGTCTGCTTGAGGAACCGGAAGGTGTGCTCCAGATCGAATCGGCGCAGGTACATCGACCACCAGTGATCGAGTTCGGCGGCGCCGTCTGGGACGGGTTTCGACGCCCACAGCCAGACTGGTCTCGGGTCGCGGTCGCCGGGCAGGCGCTCGACCTGCAGCCCGATCACGGTGCCCTCGATGACAGGGAGCGGCCCGTCGTGACCGGCCCAGCCGCCGCGGGCGGCGAGGCGGGGATGCATCCTGCCGAACGCGACCGCCTCGGCGCGCCCATACCTGTCGGTGTCGTTCACGGTGGCCAGGTCGGGGGCGGGGCCGCTGCCCGGGTCACGGAGGGCCAGCTTGACGCCGTGGCGTGGCGGGCGCCCCTTCGAAGGTCCGCGGCGTGCGCCAGCGGGAGCGTGGAACACCCTGTCCGAGCGCACTCTACCCACGAGCGTGACCGGGAGGTCTCGGAGCAGCCACGCCAGCCGGGCCGTGTCATAGCCGGCGTCGAGGACGACCAGGATGTCCGGATCCGCGGGCCGGTGCTCTCCCGCCCCGGTCAGCTCGCCGACGACGGCGCGCAGCTGGGCGGCAGTGACGATGGTGACATCATCGGCCGGCCGCAGCCGGACAGCGTCCAGCAGCGCCGTCCACGACGACGCCCCGGCTTCCAGCGCGGCCACGAACGAGTACGGCCAGCCCGGGATCATCTGCGCCTGCCCCCGTCCCCGCGCATAAGTGTGACAGAACGCCCGGTCCGCGCTGGTGCCCGCGTCCGGGCGCAGCCAGTTCGACACATCCACGCCCAGCACGATCCGTTCCCGACCGTCCGGTGAGGCGATCCTCGGGACAGGGCACGAGGCGATCACAGCACGCAGCCGGCCGGCGTCGACCAGGCCGCATGCCAGCGCGTCATAGAGCGCACCATGACCACGACGATGCACCGGATCCAGCGACAGCCGCGCCAGATCTGTCACTGGGCCCGGCGCGCACGTGATCGCGTCCACAAGCTCGGACAGCACATCAGCTCGCCGCTGGAAGCACTCGTGCAACCCGATCCGGAACTCATCCAGCACTCCGGCGCGCCCCGGTAGCGGCACAGTCGATACCGGTCGATAATCATTGAAGCGGCCGCCGTTCTCGAAGCTCTTGCGTAGACAACAAGAAGCATCAAAGACGGCGGCCGCTCCCTCGTCACGACGCGCCGCACCCGACGACAAACCCTCAACCAGAGGTTAAACGACAAGCTGAGAGGACGGGGAGCTAGGTCGATCGCGCTGAGCGTTCCGCGATCGTGATACGGCGCGGCGCGGCAACAGGCGGGTTGTCACCCGTGCCACGAACGAGTTCCCGAATCCGTCGACATAGCTTGGCGCGCTGTCTGGGAGGGCGCGTTGCTCACCAGCGCCTCGGGGCTGCGTTTCGCACCGGCTGCTGCGGCGTCGCCCGCGACCTCGACGAATGGGGTGTCTGTGGCGCCGGGTGCGATCGCCAGCACGCGGACGCCGGTGCCGCGTGTCTCGCCCCACAGCGTCTTAGTGAACGTCAGCACCAACGCCTTGCGGGTGTTCATGCTGACACCCCCGAAGAGTGCCCGAACGCCTCGACGAGGACGACACCGGCGACGATCAGAGCGATCCCAACCATCGCGCCGGGCGTGAGCCGTTCGCCGAACACGAGCCATGCCACGACCGCGGTCAGGGCGACGCCGACGCCGGACCAGATCGCGTAAGCGGACGACAGCGGTGTGTCATGAGACAGTGCCGCATACAGCAGGCCGAATGCGGAAGCGTAGCCGCCGGCGACGCCGATCCACCACGCCCACGTTGCGCCCGGCTGGGCCGCTGCGCGCAGGGAGCCCGTCGCCAACACCTCGGCGCCGATCGCGCCGACCAGGAACCACCAGGACATGCCGACGAGGCTACTGTACCGGATGTCCGGTTTACAAGTCGGTCGTCCGGTACAGTAGATCGGGCAGGGCGATCGGGGAGGAGCAACGGCGAAGTGATGAACGTGCAGGCGAAAGCGTCGCGTGACCGCATCCTCGACTCCGCGGGGCGCATCCTGGTGCGCGACGGCGGCGACGCGGTCACCATCGCCGCGGTCGCGAGAGAGGCGGGAATCAGCAAGGGCGGGCTGTTTTACCATTTCGCGTCCAAGGAGTTGCTGATCGAGGGCTTGGTTGCCCGGTACGTCGCGACTTTCGATGAGCTCCTCGACTCCGCGGGCGACGATCCGGGCGCCGCGACGCGCGCCTACCTTCGCTCGGTGGAGCACCCCGGCAGCCCTGCGACCCAGCCCGTGGTCGCCATGCTCGCTGCCGCGGTGGTGAATCCGGCAAGTATGGCGACGCTCCGCGAGCGTTACGACCGTTGGCAGCGGAGACTCGACGACGACGGCGTTCCCGCCCACCTCAGCGCGACCATACGGTTCGCCGTCGACGGTCTCTGGCTCGCCGACACTCTCGACCTCGCTCCCGCTCAGGGCGAATCCCGCGAACTGATCATCGGCACGCTGACAACGCTTCTGGATCGTTCCTCACCGCGGTGAGCCTCACCGCGGTGAGGGCACGACGGCGCTGGCGCCGCCATCCACCGCGAGGATCGTGCCGTGCAGGTACGGTGCGTCGACGAGGTAAGCGATCGCATCGGCGACTTCGGCAGGTTCGAGCAGCCGTCCGGCGGGATACGCGGCGGCCAGCGCCGTGAGCACGGGAATTGCAGCCGTTGTGCCCGGGGTGCGGGTCGGCCCCGCCGCGACGGCCGAAACGCTGACTGGGTATTTGGACCTGTGAGCACCGCTGATTATTGCGGTTGAGCACCACTGGATATTGGGTTCCAGCACCAGTCGGTATTGCCGGTGAGCGCCACTCCCGCGGGGCGACGCTCACCGGCCTGGCTCAGCCCGCCGCGGCGGTGTGTTCGCGCATGTTGACCTCGCCGGTTTCGATCCAGAGGGTGTTGTGGACGATGCGGTCCATTATCGCGTCGGCGTGGACCCCTCCGCCGAGGCGCTGATGCCAGTCCTTCTTCGCGTACTGGGTGCAGAACACGGTCGAGGCGGCGTCGTAGCGGCGTTCGAGGAGCTCGAGCAGCATGGATCGGATGTCGTCGGTGGGTGGGTCGAGGAGCCACTCGTCGATCACGAGGAGCGTGAACGACGAGTACTTCCGCAGCCACTTCTCCCGACCTGCTGGGCGGTCTTTCGCGGCGGCCCAGGTTTCTTCGAGGTCGGGCATGCGGATGTAGTGGGCCCGGTAGCGGTGCTGGCAGGCCTGCTTCGCCAGCGCGGACCCGAGGTAGGACTTGCCCGAGCCGGTGAAGCCTTGGAAGACGACGTTTTGCTGGCGGGTGATGAACTGGCAGGTCCCGAGCTGCGCGATCACCCCGCGGTCCAGACCGCGCTGTTCGAGCATGTCGAGGCGGCGGAGGTCCGCGTTCGGATAGCGGAGCCCCGCCCGTCGGATGAGGCCTTCGACCTTGGCGTGGGTGAACGCGGCATGCGCGTCGTCGACGGCGAGCTTGACGCGCTCCTCGAACACCATCCCCAACGTGAGGGTGTCGTCCTGGACGTCGATCGCCTCGACCAGGGCGGGCACTCCCATCTCCCGCAGCTTGCGTTTGGTCTCCGCATCGAGCCGGCTCATCGGGCGCCTCCCGCGTAGTAGTCCGCGCCGCGGACATACCCGGCAGGTTCCTCGTCGACGGGTTCGAATCTCGGCATGCGCCCGCCGGTCTGGTCTTGCCCGCTGTCGAGGAGCGGCCGCAGGTGCGCGTAGCGCGGCGACCTCACCCGCGAGGCCAAGGCGATGCCGGCGGCGGCCTCGACCCGCTCCGCGGAGTAGCGGCGAGTCAGGCGCAGCACTGCCAGGGCCGCGTTCAAGCCCTGCTCGTCGACGGGGACGGATTCGAAGATGCGGTTCACGATCGTGGTGGTGTTCTCCCCGATCCTTGCCGCCCACTCCCTGGCCCGCTCAGGGTCCATCTGCTGGTAGCGGGGTCCGTCGGGCAGATCACTGTCGTGGGTGCGGTACTCGTTCACCATCCCCGCCGGGGCGAGCAGATGGCTGGTCAGGCGCTGATCGGCGGCGAACACCTCCAACGTGGTGTCGGTGACGCGCAGGTCGACCGACCGGCCGATGTTGGCGTAGGGGACGGAGTAGAAGTTGCGCTCGAACACCACGTGCCCGTTGCGTTGGACCTTGCGGCCATAGAGCCACCGGGAGATCTCGAACGGAACCTGCGGCAGTGGTCGAAGCCTCGGCTTCTCCTCACCCTCGAACACGGAAAGCCGCGACCCCGCGCGCTTCTGGAACGGCTCCGCGTTGTAAGCGGCGACGCGCTCGTAGACCGCTGCCCGCAGCTCCGGCAACGTCGCGAAGGTGCGGTCACGGAGCGCGGCGATCACCGAGGTAGCGACGTTGCCGACCGTGCCCTCGACGCTCGCCTTGTCCTTCGGCTTCCGGGGCCGGCCTGGCAGCACCGCCGCGGAGTAGTGCGCCGCGAGTTCCCGATACGCGTCGTTGAGGACCACCTCACCCTCGGCGGGGTGCTTGATCACACCGGTCTTCAGGTTGTCGGGGACGATCCGCGGGACGCTGCCGCCGAACCAGTCGAACATCGACACGTTCGCGCGCAACCAAGTGTCCTGCCGCATGTCGAGCGTGGGCTCGACGAACGAGTAGCGGGAGAACGGCAACGTCGCGACGAACAAGTAGACCCGCATCGCCTGCCCGGTGACCGAGTCCGTGAGCTGCATCGTCTTGCCCGACCAGTCGACCTCGACAGTCTGAGCCGCCTTGTGACCGACCCGCGACGCCGCCCCGATCACCAGCACGTGCCGCTGATACGACTTGCAGAACCGGTCGTAACCCATCGCCGTCTCACCCCTGCTTCGGCAGGCGTCGACGTACTCACCATGCAACAGCTTCAACGTCACCCCGACCCGGGCAAGCTCACGATGCACCCGGTCCCAGTCCGGTTGCGCGTGAACACTCTCGTGCTCACCCCTCCCGGGGAACAGCCGCGCATACACCTCCATCTCCTCGAGGCCCGCGACGTCGTCCCAACCGATGCCCTCCCGGTCAGCAGCGTCGAACACCGCGACCACCGAATGCCGCGACATCCCCTGCGCCTCGATCTGCCGTGCCGAGAACCCCTCCGTGCGAAGCCTCAGCACCAGCTTCGCCTTGATCCTGCGTACCATCCGAACTACTCCTTCTGCCGCGTGATTGGCCACACGGCAGAAGGAGCCTAAGAAGGTGGTGCTGAACGCGAATAATCGGTGGCGCTCAACAACGAGAACACGACACCGAACGAGCGGTGCTCAACCCCAATACCCGCGGTGCTCAGAAACGCGAATATTCACGCCGTCGACGACATCCGCGATGACGGCGGTGACTTTGTCGCGCGATACGGCCCGCAGCGCCGCGGCGACGAGAGCCCGCGCGGCCACAGCGGGTTCCGACGCGCTTGCCACGAGCGCACCGATAGCGTCGTCGGGCAGATAGTCGCTCACTCCGTCGCTGCACAGCAGCCACCGGTCGCCGCGCACCGGTACGCGCTCGCTGACGCGCACGAGGTCATCGGTATCGCCCCGGAACGAGGCCGTGATGATATGTTGCGGCGGGGATGGCTCATGGCGTCCTCCTCGCGGACGATGCCCTGCTCGACGAGCGACTGCACGAAGGAGTCGTCGCGGGTCTGCCGCACCAGCTGTCCCTCGCGCACCAGATGGGCGCGGGAGTCGCCCGTGTGCGCGAGCAACAGCTCGCCGGTGCGGGTGAGCCACACGGCGGTGAAAGTGGTCGCCATGCCGGCCAGTGCAGGATCGCGACGCACGTGGGCGCCGAGATCCCAGTTCGCAGAACGGAGCCGCATCGCGAGCTCCGCGGCATCCGTCACCGCAGCACCGCCCGCCACCAGCCGGTGCATGAGCGCCGCCGAGGCGAGGTCCCCCGCGGGCCCGCCGCCGACCCCATCGGCGACGCCGGCGCCCCAGGATGCCGCGAACGCCGCATCCTGGTTCACCTCACGGAACCCGCCGACGTCGCTGGAAACACCGGCTCGCAGCGACAGCGCCCCATCCGGGGGCACGGCTCAAGCTCAGCGAGCGAAGTAGCCGCGGTAGTACTCGTAGACCCATCCGACGATCGCGACGACGAAGACACCGAGACCGATGGGAAGAAGGAACTGACCGACCGCCAGACCCAGGATGCCGAGAGCCGCCGAGAACGCGAGGACGAGCGGCCACCATGACCACGGGCTGAACTCACCGATCTCGGGGTCGCCGTCATCGATGTCCGCCGTCAGGACGTCCTCGGGCAACTCACCACCCTGTGCACGGTGCACGCGATCGACGTAGAACGCGATCATCACCGACATGAGCACAGTGAACAGCAGGGCGACGGTGCCCACCCACTCGATCGCGTGATACCACTCGCGGTCGGAGTGCGCGACGATGTTCCAGGCCGTGTACGTTGCCGTCACCAGCAGGAAGAAGCCGCCAAGCAGCCACCAGAGATTGACGTTGGTCTTCACTTACTTGACCTCTCCATCGGCCAGATCCACGACCGGAGCATCGGGCGCGTCCTTGGCGGGACCGACGCCGACGGGCACGGCGGCCTCGGGGTGGTTCAGATCGAACGCGGGACGCTCGCTGCGGATGCGCGGAATCGATGTGAAGTTGTGGCGCGGCGGCGGGCAGCTGGTCGCCCACTCGAGCGAGCCGCCGTAGCCCCACGGGTCGTTGACCGTGACCCTCGGAGCGGTGCGCGCGGTCAGCCACACGT
Organism: Microbacterium sp.; assembly: GCF_049661145.1. Lineage (GTDB taxonomy): Bacteria > Actinomycetota > Actinomycetes > Actinomycetales > Microbacteriaceae > Microbacterium. The sequence goes on along the minus strand of NZ_JBASZT010000281.1, from coordinate 4,455 downwards.
TCAGGAAGAACGGGATCATCGACGCGCCGAGGATCATGGCGCCCACCGTCGAGATCTGGTTCTGCCACGTCCAGCCATCGGCGGCGGAGTAGTCAGCGTAACGGCGCACCATGCCGTCGACACCCAGCCAGTGCTGGATGAGGAACGTCATGTGGAAGCCGATGAACAGCAGCCAGAAGTGGACCATGCCCAGTCGCTCGTTCAGCATCCGCCCGGTCCACTTTGGCCACCAGAAGTAGAATCCGGCAAACATCGCGAACACGACGGTGCCGAAGATGACGTAGTGGAAGTGCGCGACGACGAAGTACGAGTCGGACAGGTGGAAGTCCAGCGGCGGCGACGCGAGGATGACGCCGGTCAGACCACCGAAGACGAACGACACCAGGAAGCCCAGGGCGAACGTCATCGGGGTCTCGAAGGTCACCGATCCGCGCCACATAGTGCCGATCCAGTTGAAGATCTTCACGCCCGTCGGCACCGCGATGAGCATCGTCATGAGCGCGAAGAACGGCAGCAGCACGCCGCCCGTGACATACATGTGGTGGGCCCACACCGACACCGACAGCGCAGCGATCGCGATCGTCGCATACACGAGCGTCTTGTACCCGAAGATCGGCTTGCGGCTGAACACGGGGAAGATCTCGGACACGATGCCGAAGAACGGCAGCGCGATGATGTACACCTCAGGGTGCCCGAAGAACCAGAACAGGTGCTGCCACAGCAGCACGCCGCCGTTGGCGGGGTCGTAGATGTGGGCACCGAGAACACGGTCGGCCGCGGCGGCGAGTATCGCGGCGGCGAGCACCGGGAACGCCATGAGGATCAGGATGCTCGTGACCAGCGTGTTCCACGAGAAGATCGGCAACCGCCACATCGTCAAGCCCGGGGCACGCATCGTGATGATCGTCGTGATGAAGTTCACCGCGCCCATGATCGTCCCGAAGCCCGACATGCCGAGCCCCAGCATCCACAGGTTCCCACCGATGCCCGGCGAGAACGATGCCCCTGCCAGCGGTTGATACGCGAACCAGCCGAACGCGGCCGCGCCCTGCGGTGTCAGGAATCCGGCGACGGCGATGACCGAGCCGAAGATGAACAGCCACAGCGCAAAAGCGTTCAGACGCGGGAACGCGACGTCGGGCGCACCGATCTGCAGCGGCAGAATGGCGTTGGCGAACCCGGCGAACAACGGCGTCGCGAACATCAGCAGCATGATCGTGCCGTGCATCGTGAACAGCTGGTTGTACTGATCCTTGGTCGGGACGATCTGCATACCCGGCTCGAACAGCTCGGCACGGATGATGAGAGCCATCACGCCACCGAGGAGGAAGAACAGCACCGAGGCGATCAGGTACATGTACCCGATGGTCTTGTGGTCAGTGGACGTGATCCACTTGACGATGACGTTGCCCTTCTGCTCGACGCGAGTCGAACTCATGAGCGCGGCCTGACGGGGCGGCAGAGTCGTAGGACGCCGGGAGGTGTCCGCCTGCAGCGGGATCGTCGTCGTCGCCATCAGTGTTCTCCCTCGGAGTCGGAGGATGCGCCCGTGCCGGGGAGGTTCTGCAGCCGGTCGTACGCGTCGTTGATGTCACCGGTCTGGTCGGCCTCGCGCAGCGACTCAAGGTACTGCTCGTACTCGGCCGGCTCGACGACCTTCACCTTGAACAGCATCATCGAGTGGTACTGACCGCACAGCTCGGCGCACTTACCGTCGTACTCGCCGACTCGCGTCGGCGTGAACGACCAGTAGTTGTCCTTACCGATGTACATGTCCTTCTTGTACAAGAAGTCGATGATCCAGAAGGAGTGGATGACGTCGCGCGAGACGAGCTTGAGCTTGACCTTCTCGTTCACCGGCAGGACGAGCGTCGGAAGCTCGCTCGTGATGGCGCCCTGTTCATCGGTGGAGGCCTGAATGCCCATCGTCCAGACGGCGTCATCTCCTGCTTCGCAGTTCGCGGTGTCGTCGTTGTACTGGAAGTCCCACGCCCACTGCTTGCCGATCGCGGTGACGCAGACGTCAGGGTCGTCGTACTGGGTCTCCAGGATGGCCTGGTCGCGTGCGGTGAAGGCGAAGAAGCCGAGCACGAGGATCAACGGAACGACCGTGTAGAAGATCTCGACCGGCATGTTGTAGCGCAGCTGCACGGGCAGGCCCGTCTGACCGCGCCGACGCCGATAGGCGATCGCCGCCCAGCCCATGAGCACCCACGTGATGACGCCCACCACGAGCAGCACGATCCACGAGTTGACCCACAGTCCCGACACCATCTCGGTGTGGTTGGTGGCCTGCGTGCCGTCGTCGGTGAAGCCCGGCAGGTAGCCGTTCAGCTCGGTCGGCGTGCAGGCTGCCAGCGCGATGGCGATGGCGATCCCGATCGGGATGACGGCGAGCCGGAGTCGGCGTTTGACGCGCACGGTGCACCTTTCGGGGTCATGAAGGTCGAACGCCTTCAGTCTAGGGCAACCTCCCATCGGATTCAGGCCATCCGCCCAGGATGTCGATCACTATCGGAGGGATGCCGCCGCTCGGGCGTTCCGGCGGGCGCGCGCGTTCGTCAGTGGAAACTGTCGCCGCAGGCGCAGCTGCCCGCCGCATTGGGGTTGTCGATCGTGAAGCCCTGCTCCGAGATCGTGTCCTTGAAGTCGATGGTCGCGCCGTCGAGGTACGGCACTGACATATCGTCGACGATCACTTCGACGCCGTCGAAGTCGACGGCCTGGTCGCCGTCGAGGAACCGCTCGTCGAAGTAGAGCTGGTAGATCAGTCCCGAGCATCCGCCGGGCTGTACCGCGACCCGCAGGCGAAGGTCGTCACGGCCCTCCTGCTGAAGCAGGCTCTTGACCTTGTCCGCGGCGGCATCGGTGAGCAGCACGCCGTGCGACGGCTGGGCCGGCGCGACGGTGTCGGTGGACGTAGCGAGGTCGGTCATGGGTGCTCCCTATGGTCGAGCCGTCGAGTCGAGGGCGGCTGGTGGGTCGATTCTACGTCCTGTCTGCGGCGTCGAGGCGCTCAAGTAGGAGTGCCTCTGAGACGAGAGCGTGGCGGAAGGTGTCCAGGTGCAGCGACTCATTGGGGCTGTGGGCGCGAGCGTGCGGGTCCTCGACGCCCGTCACGAGGATCTCAGCGGCGGGGAACTCGCGGACCAGATCGGCGATGAACGGGATGGAGCCGCCGACCCCGATGTCCACCGGGGCGACCCCGTATCCCTCCTCGAGTGCCGCTCGCGCGTGACGCACGGCCGCTCCGCCCGTGTCGACGAGAAACGGGTTGCCGCAGTCGATGTCGCTGAAAGCCAGCTGAGCGCCGAAAGGCGCATGCGCCAGCAGGTGATCCCGTAGAGCGTCGAACGCCTCACGGGCTTCCTGACCCGGGGCTACGCGCATGCTGATCACGACGGACACCTCCGGCGTCAGGGTGTTGGATGCATTGCGCACGCTCGGCGCGTCGATGCCGGTGATCGTGATCGACGGCTTGTTCCAGATGCGGCTGAGGATGCTGCCCCGCCCGATCGGGCTCACGCCGTCGGGCAGCCCCGCTTCGTCGCGGAGAGTCTGCTCGCTGTATGCCGGGGTCTCGGCATCCCGCTCGCGGAGTCCTGCGACGGCGACGGCCCCGTCATCGTCCCAGAGCGTCGCCAGCAGGGTCACCGCGGCGAGCATCGCGTCCGGCACGGCGCCACCGAACATGCCGGAGTGGGACGCATGATCCAGCGTGCGGATCGTCAGGGTGAACCGGGCATTTCCACGCAGCGACACGGTCAGAGCAGGCGTGGCCGCATCCCAGTTTCCAGAGTCCGCGACGACGATGACGTCGGCGCGGAGGGCATCGGCGTTGTCGCCCAGGAACTGTGCGAACGAGGCGGAACCGGCCTCCTCCTCCCCCTCGATGAACAGGCTCACCCCGAGATCGAAATCCGAGCCGATCGCGTCGACGAACGCGCGCAGGGCGCCGACGTGCGCCATGACACCGGCCTTGTCGTCGGCGGCACCGCGGCCATACAGGCGACCGCCTCGGACCGTGGGCTCGAACGGCGCCGACTCCCACAACGCCTCGTCTCCCGCCGGCTGCACATCGTGGTGGGCGTACAGCAGGATCGTGGGCCGCCCGTTGCGCGCGGCACGCGATGCCAGTACGGCCGGCATCCCCTCGGCTCCGGTCTCGGGAATGGTGGCTGTCTTCACCTCGACGCGGTCGAAGATGCCGAGGTCCTCCACCAGCGCGTGCACGGCGACGGCGCTGCGCTCGACGTCTCCCCGCTCGAAACCCGGAAAGGCGATCGAAGGGATGCGGACGAGACCGCCGAGGTCGGCGAGCGCCGCGGGCACGGCGGCTGCTGCGGCCGCGCGCACAGCGGTCCGACGCGACGAGTCGGACACAGGCAACGAAGGGGACATGCGGGTAATCTTATGGGGCGGGAGTCGCGGGCCCGCCCGCGATCCGCTCCCCGG
>NZ_JBASZT010000280.1:0-30529 GCF_049661145.1 Microbacterium sp. | reverse complement strand
GCCGGAGTCAGAGCGCACGGCAGCGGCCGGAGCCGAGCCCGCGCGGCGCGGGCGACGGCTCGTGCTCATGGGACACTCCACGGGAGGTCTGACGCTGACGCTGTGGGCGGCGCGGCATCCGGGGTCGGCATCGGCCCTCGTCCTCAACAGCCCGTGGCTGGAGCTGCAGACGGGGGCGATCGGGCGGCAGGCGATGGCGCCGCTCGTGCAGATGCGCGCGCGGTTCGATCCGCTGGGAGTGCATCCGGTCGTTGACCTGGGGTTTTACACGAGGGCGCAGCGGCTGATCGGCACGCTGCCCGACAGCCCCGAGGGTTGGCGGCCCGAGCGCGGGTTCCCGACGCACCCGAAGTGGCTCTTCGCCATCATGGCCGGTCACGCGCGGATCGCCGGGGGAGTGGATGCCGGGTGCCCCGCGTTCGTGCTGCTCTCGCGCCGCTCGACCTCTCCGGTGCAGTGGTCGGAGCAGATGACCTCGACAGACAGCGTGCTCACCGTGGACAACATCGCGCGCGCCGCGACGCGGATCGGCGGGGATGTCACGGTGGCTCGCATCGAGGATGCGATCCACGACGTGTTCCTGTCGGCGCCCGCGCCACGCGCCGCGGCCTATGCTGCGCTGCGCCGCTGGCTCGTCGCGCCGGGAATCGCCGCGCCCTGATGGCCGCAAGCGGTCCTCTGGGGCGGACCCCGTTTCGACTCGGTCGCTGCGCTCCCTCACTCAACACACGGGAGGAGCTCCGATCAGTCGCCCATCGTGATCTGCTGCGCGAGCTCGTCGATCTCGTCGTCCGGCAGATCGATGCCTGCCTGCTCGAGGCGCTGCGCGAGCACGCGCCGCACCTCGTCGGCATCCGAAGTGGCGACGTCGGCGCGCACCTGGGCGACGATGCCCGAGACCTTCTCGACCTCAGACGCGTTGTTCTGCGACATTGAGGGAAGGCGCTGCTCCTGCGCGCCCGACAGAGCGTCCTGCGACGATCCCGACCCGTCGCGGCCGCCGTCCTGCCCGTGGTGATCAGACCCTGGCGGCACGACGGGAGCCACCTGCGGCCCGCCGATGACGCCGATCCCGACCGCCTGGTGGCTGACGCCGTCGTCCGACACCTCGTGCGCCTCGGCATCCGCCGCCGGCTCTTCGCTCCGCGTCTGCACGCCGTCCTGCTGGGTGTTGCTCATGTCCGCCGTCCTTTCCGTCGCGTCCCACTCTTCGCGGCAAGGCGGCGCGTCGGCAGGGGGTTGACGGAGCGGATGCCGCGGGGTAACGATTCAGCGGTAGTTGACGAACTGGAGGTCGACGTCGAGGTCGGCGGCCTTGAGCAGGCGCTGGACCTCCTGCAGGTCGTCGCGGGACTTCGACTGCACCCGCAGCTCGTCGCCCTGGATCTGCGCCTTGACCGACTTGGGACCCTCGTCGCGGATGAGCTTCGCGATCTTCTTCGCGTTCTCCGATGAGATCCCCTCTTTGAGCGTGGAGGTGATGCGGCATTCCTTGCCGGATGCCGTCGGCTCACCCGACTCGAGCGACTTCAGCGAGATTCCCCGCTTGATGAGCTTCGACTGGAACACGTCGAGGATCGCCTTCGCGCGCTCTTCGCTGTTCGCCTTGATGAGGATCGCCTCGCCGCTCCACTCGATCGAGGCACCCGTGCCCTTGAAGTCGTAGCGCTGCTCGACCTCTTTGCGGGCTTGATTGAGGGCGTTGTCCGCCTCTTGACGATCGATTTTCGAGACCACGTCGAACGAGCTGTCAGCCATGCAGGCGAGTTTAGCCGCGGCATCCGTTCGTAGACTTGCGGCATGCAGCCGCTCACCGAGGACCAGGTGCGCGCCGCGCTCGTGAACGCGACGCCCGACGAACTCGAGCGGGTCGCCGTGCCTCTCTCGCTCGTCCTGGCCGACTGGGATCATCTGGACTTCCTGGCGTGGCCCGACCCCGAGACCCGCGGTCGTGGGTACGTCGTCGTGGAGCGTGGCGGCGTGCCGACCGGGATCGTGCTGCGCGCGGCATCCGGCGGACGCTCGCGTGCGGCCCTGTGCAACCTCTGTCACACGATGCAGCCGGGCAATCAAGTCGCCCTGTTCACGGCGCGCAGGGCGGGGGATGCCGGGGCGCGCGGCGACAGCGTCGGCACCTACATCTGCGCAGACCTCGGCTGCCACGAGAACGTGCGGCTTGCTGCTCCGCTTGCGCCGAGTGAGGTGCGCGCGAGCGTGGATCGCCGGATCGACGGCACGCGCCACCGCGTCGAGGCGTTCGTGGAGCGCGTGGTCGCGGGGGATTGAGGACGCGGGCGACTGGGCTTGCGGTCGGCATCCGGCGAGTGGATGCCGGGGATGCTGGTTTTCCGCACGCCGCGCGGCCAGGTAGGATTGTTGATCGCGCCTCCGATCGACTGGACAAGCCGGGCGGGTGCGCACCTGGCGAGTTACCCAAGCGGCCAAAGGGATCTGACTGTAAATCAGCCGTCTTCGACTTCGGGGGTTCGAATCCCTCACTCGCCACCGATCGACCGAGGGGCTCCGCATGCGTGGGGCCCCTCGGTCGTGTCGGCATCCTGTGGACAACCCCACCCGCACCCATCCCACCGTGTCAGGATGGGGAGTACCAGGTCTTACCGGGGCGCCCCGCCCGGCGAAGGGAATGACATGAGTCAGCCGATCACCTCTCCAGAGTCGAACAAGGTCCTGCGTGCCGCGATCTGGGTGGCGATCGGCGCCCTGATCGCGGCGGCGATCGTCTGCGTCGTGTGGGTGATCATCGGCGACTCCGACGGCATCGTCGGCAAGGCGTTCCTCACGATCCTGCTGCTTGCCGGCTTCGCGGGGGTGTCGATCATGGAGGCGAACCTCGCCGCCCGCCGTCCTGCGTGGCTCACCCTCGCCAGCGTCGTGTCGTGGGTGCTGCTGCTGCTGATCGGCGCGTTCCTCATCTGGATGCCGACCGGCGAGTGGTACTACGGCGGGGACCGGGTCTTCAAGTTCATCCTCATCGGGTTGATCATTCAGGGGGCGCTGCTGCACGCGCGGCTGTACCTGAAGTCGTTCCTGCGCCACCAGACGACGTTCACCACGATCGTGACCTACGTCACGATCGGCCTCGTCGTCATCCTCGCGGCCATGCTCGTGCTGCCGATCATGACGGAGGAGTTCGTCGACTACCGCCCGCTGTACTGGCGTGTGGTGGTTGCGCTGGCGATCCTCGCCGCCGTCGGCACCGCCCTGGTGCCGCTCGTGAACGCGCTGTTCGCTCCGAAGAAGCCGCGCCCAGTGGCGCGACCGACGGCATATGCTGCGTCGGCGCCCGTGCTGCAGTGGCCGACTTATGCCGACGGGGTGACGCCGCTTCCAGTCCTTCCGGACGGAACTCCCGACTGGAACGCCTACTACACCGGCCAGCCCACCTATCCGCAGAGCCCGGCCCGGGTGGTGCCCGCGCCGACCGCCGCCCCTGCCGCTCCCGGAGCCCCGACTCCGTCGGAGCCCGCGCCGCACGCGCAGCCCGGCTACCAGGGCTTCCCGCCCCCGCCGCCGTTGCCGCCGCAGCAGGGCTGAGTCGTCGGCATCCGTCCGTGATGCAGGTTTGATGCCCGGGGCGGCAGCGCCCTGAAGGGCTGAGTCGTCCTGACGCCGGTTTCGATGCCCCGGGGCGCGGCAGCGCCCTGAGAGGCTGCGTCGTCGGCATCCGCCCGTCGTACGCGTAGCGTGTGGGGTATGACGGATGCCGAGGAGTTGCTGCCGATTGCTGTCGATATCGCCCGCGAGGCCGGGGAACTGGCGCGGCGGCGACGCTCTGAAGGCGTGGCGATCGCGGCGACGAAATCGACCATCGCCGACATCGTGACGGAGGCCGATCGCGAGGTCGAGAACCTCATCCGGGCGCGTCTCGCGGCCGTCCGGCCCGACGATGGGTTTCTCGGGGAGGAGTCCGGAGCCGAGGGCGGGACCAGCGGCATCACGTGGGTCGTCGACCCGATCGACGGGACCGTGAACTACGCCTACGGCATTCCGCACTACGCCGTCAGCATCGCCGCCGTTGCGGGCGACCCCGACCCTGCACGCTGGGCGGCGCTGGTCGGCGTGGTCTACGCGCCCGCCATCGACGAGCTCTTCTCCGCAGCCCGCGGTACCGGTGCGTGGCTCGGAACTCAGCGGCTCGCGGTAGTGCACGCGACGGATGCCGGGGCGCTCCTGGCGACGGGGTTCGGCTACGACCCGGCGACGCACGGGCCCGATCTGGAGCGTGTCCGCCGCGTGATGCCGCTCGCACGGGACCTCCGGCGAGGCGGATCTGCGGCGCTCGATCTCGCGTACGTCGCCGCCGGACGGCTCGACGGGTACTTCGAGCGCGGCTTGCACCCCTGGGATCACGCCGCGGGAGCCTTGCTGGTCACCGAGGCGGGCGGACTGGTCGACGGCAGTCCAGATGGCGTACCGGGGCGACAGATGACGATCGCTGCAGGCCCCGGGCTGTTCGAGCGGCTGCGCGAGGTCATCGGCAGCTGAGCCGTCCCCCTCCGGGCGAGCTGTGACCATCCGGCGGCGCTCACGGCATTCCCAGCGGCGGCGGAGTAGGGTTTACCCGTTCGTTACTTTCGTCGCCCGAACGGCGGAGTGACACGAAGCCCGAAGTACGTCGTCGCAGCGGATAACCCGGTCGCTGCGGCCAGACGAGAGCCTGACATGTGACCCCCGACACGCCCTCGGCCAACGCTCCCCGTGTGCACAGCGCTGCCGAACGACCCGCCGCGGCCGATGCCGCGAAGGGGCTGGGCGTCATGACGCGCGCCGAATACCGCCGCCTGGCGGCGGCGGCCGCCGCGTCGTCCGGGGCCGCTGCAGAGACGTCACATCCCGCTCTGATCGAACCCGCTCTCGCTGAGCCCGCGGTCGCAGAGGCGGTGCCGGCCGACGACGCTCCCGAGACGTTGTCGCTCGCCGAGAGCGTCGTGGCCGATGTCGCCGCCGCGATCGTCGCCGAGACCGCCATCGGTGCGCAGCCCGACGCGGCTTCCCGTCGCCGCCTTCGTGAGGCGGCACGCGCTGTCTTCGAGGCGGTCGCCGACGAGACCGCCGTGCCGCGCGAGCTGCACGCGGGCGTCGCTTCCCACGCTGCTGAGCGAGCGACTCTCAAGCCCGCGGCTGAGGTACCGGTGATCGGTCAGATGCCCGCGGCATCCGCCTTCGTCACCCGTCCCGCCACGTCCGAGGCGACGGACCGCCTCGTCGATGAGTTCGAGATCGCGGCGCGTCTGTTCTCCTTCGCGGGGGAAATGCCCGCGCAGCGCCCCGTCGTCGACGGCGACCTTCCCGTGGCGGGATCGGCGCGACCCGCACGGCCGACGGAGCACGTCGCGCCACGCCGCGCTCGCCTGTACGGTGGCGGCATCGTGAAGCGCATGGCCGCAGCATCCGTCTCGCTCGGCGTGATGACGATCGTGGGGCTCCTCGCGGTGGGGACGACGACGCCGGCAGCGGCGGTCGCCGCCGTGTCGGACGGGTCGGCGGACCTCACGGTCGCCGCCGCGCCGAAGCCGACCGACAAGCCCGAAGAGATCCAGGCGTTCGTGGCGTCGGGCGACACCGGAGCCGACACTCTCGATCGACCGGAGTCGTACAACGTCGCGTCGATGGCCGAAATCGCCGCCGACTCGGGCGTGACGATCTTCGCCGGCACGTGGGTCAACGATCCGTCGGCGGCGATCCAGTGGCCGTTCCCGGTCGGGGTGCCGATTTCGGCGGCATACGGCTCGATCTCTTACCTGTCGCAGTTCTCCACGCCGCACCGCGGGGTCGACCTCACTCCCGGCCTCGGTGCCGAGGTGCATGCCGTCGCTGCGGGCACCGTGCGCATCGCCACGGAGGCCGGCGGCGACTACGGGGTGACCGTCCTCATCGACCACATCATCGACGGGCAGGTGGTCTCCACCCGCTACGGGCACATGCAGTACGGATCATTGCGTGTCAAGCAGGGCGACACGGTCACGGCAGGCGAGGTCATCGGCACCGTCGGGCAGACGGGCAAGGCGACGGGGCCGCACCTGCACCTCGAGGTGCTACTGGGCGGCACGACGCACACCGACCCGATTTCATGGCTGACCGAGCACACCACGGGCGCCCACACGGTCGGTTGATTCGTTCGGCTCGACTCGCGCGCTCTGATATTCTTTTCTGGTTGCCCGTTTGCGGGTGCACGCCCCGATAGCTCAGTGGCAGAGCACTTCCATGGTAAGGAAGGGGTCGTCAGTTCAATCCTGACTCGGGGCTCGCATCCTCCCGTTCCTCGGCTCGGGAGGCGTCGCGGCGGAGTAGCTCAGTTGGTGAGAGCGCACGACTCATAATCGTGAGGTCGCGGGTTCGAGTCCCGCCTCCGCTACCGAATGTAGAAGGCTGGAACACCCGACGTCGCGATTATGGGTCGTGGCTTTATGGCCTTTCTCTTTCGCCGGTTGCTCTTGGCTTTCCTTGTAGCCGGTGTGTTGCTAGGCGATGAGGTGGCGGATGTCATCGAGTTCGGCGCTGATGCGGTCTTGGTCGCGTTGGAACTGTTCGCCCGTCGCCTCCGCGGCGCGGCGTTCGACCACCTCACCGCCAGACTGCGTACCCGCAGGCCAGCCAGGACGCATCGTCCGTCTCGTCCAGATCGTCGCCGACCCATCCGTCCGGCCCCCGCGCACCCTCGCCAGCCTCCCCTCCCGTGGCATCGCCGCCGGACGAGGGGCAACCGCCGCGACGGCCACCGCGCAGGGGATGAGTCGCTGAACAGCCCGGATCGGAGCAGCACACGATACACTTATTGCGTTTGATTCGTTTGTTTCGTTGAGGGAGTAGGCCGATGAGTGGAGTGGCGACGCTGGTGCCTGAGCCGGCGGACACGGAGATGGCTGCCTCGGCGCTGCGCGGGTTGGACAGTGCGCTTGACGCGGACACGCCCGTGCGCTTGCGAGTCGGCGGGCGGGACGGTGACCTTCTGGTGCCGCGTTCGGCGCTGGCGGCGCTGGTGCAGGTGCTTGACAGCTTCGCGCGCGGCGAGGGCGTGACGGTGATCCCCGCGCACGCGGAGTTGACGACGGGTCAGGCGGCGGAGGTGCTGAATGTGTCGCGTCCGTTTCTGGTCGGGCTGCTGGAAGCAGGTCTGATCGAGTACAGGACGGTCGGCACACACCGGCGGGTGAAGGCGGCATCGCTCGGGCGCTACCTGCGGGAGGACGATGCCCGCCGGACCGCGGTCGCGGACGCGCTGGCGGCAGAGACCCGGGAACTGGGATTCGCCTGATGTCATTGGTCGTCGTTTACGACGCCAACGTGCTTTACCCATCGACGCTTCGCGATGTGCTGATCAGGGCCGGCATCGCGCGGCTCGTGCGACCGAAGTGGACCGACGACATCCTCGACGAGGTGTTCGAGAATCTCCGCAAGAACCGGCCTGACCTCGATCCTGCACGATTGGACCGCACCCGCGGGTTGATGAATGGCGCGATCCGCGACGTCAGGGTGACCGGCTACGAGCAACATATCGAGGGGCTGCGGCTGCCCGACCCCGATGACCGGCATGTTCTGGCCGCCGCGATCCAGGCCGAGGCGCAACTGATCGTCACTCACAACCTCCGCGACTTTCCGGTCGATGCGCTCACTCCCTGGGGCGTGGCGGCCGAGCATCCCGACCGGTTCTTGACCGACGTGCACAGCGAACACCCGGGTGTGCTCCGGGACATCGTGGTGGCCATCGTCACGGCCTGGGGAGGGGGCGCGACCACCGATGACGTCCTCGATCGGCTCGCCATCGACGCCCCGCGCGCCGCCGAGCGCATCCGAACGCAGATCTGAATCCGCACCAGCAGCGTGATAGGTAGCGTGGTCCCTGGTGAATGTCGAGCGAGACCTGAACGATGAGGCCGCAATCCTCCGACGCAGGATCGCGGAACTCGAACGCGAACTGGCGACCGCCCGCGCGGCTCTGCAGCGCTGGGAAAGCGATGCTCCATCGCCCACGACTGACGCTCATGCAGAGGCGAGGAGTGCGGCATCCGTTGATGCTGGGTCATCGCGCGCCGCGAAGGTCGAGTTGTTCCCTTCCCGGTTCGTGGGACGCGATGACATGTATGCCACGCGGTGGGTGAGTGGGCGCACCGGAAAGCCGGGGTGGAGTCCCTCGTATAGAGTGCGACGAGTTCGTCGACGTCTTAGCGGTGCCGGATGCCCCTCCGCTGCAGTCGCTCCCGATCGCAAACCCCCCGACCGCCAAGGGAGCAGACTCGCTACGACTACGGGGGCATCTCGCGAGAAGTGCCACGCTGTCGTCGATGACGCGCTTGGCTAGATATGGCCGGTGAGGAACATCGCACTGAGGGCGGTGAGAGCGACGAGCGCCGACAGAACGCCGCCGAGCGCGAGCGGCTTGAGGCCAGCGGCCCGGATCGCCCGGATGTCCGTGGACAGTCCGATGCCTGCCAGCGCGGTCGCGACCAGGAACACGCTGAGCCGGCCGAGGATCTCAGCTCCCGCCTCCGTGATGATCCCGGTGGACGCGATGAGCGCCATGATCACGAACCCGAACAGGAACCACGGAATCATCTTGAACACCCGCCGCGGGGTGAGGCGCTCATCGTCGCCATTGCGACGACCCTCGATGATCGCAAGCGTCACGCTGATCGGAATGATCATGAGCGTGCGCACCAGCTTGACGACGACGGCGAAGCCGAGCGCCGCACTGCTGAACACGGATGCCGCGGCCACGACCGAGCTGGTGTCGTTGACGGCCGTTCCCGCGAACAGGCCGAACGCGTGCGGCGTCATCCCGAGTGCGTGCCCAACGAGCGGAAACACGACAACCGCGAGGATGTTGAAAAGGAACACGGTCGAGATCGCGTAGGAGATATCGTGGCTCTTCGCCTTCACGATCGGCGCGACCGCAGCAATCGCCGAGGCCCCGCAGATGCCGGTGCCGACGCCGATAAGGGTGCGGATGTCGCGTTCGATACCCATCCACCGGCCAAGCAGCCATGCGGCGACGAGGCACACGATCAGCGAACTCAACATCACCGGCAATGACTCGGTACCGACCTCGACGATGCTCTTCAAGGAGAGCTGTGATCCCAGCAGCACAACCGCGCACTGCAGCACGAACTTCCCCGAGTACCCGATGCCCGGCACCACCTGGCCCGCGGGCTTGCGGATCACGGCGATGACGACGCCGATCATGACGGCCGGGATCGCAGAACCGACGAGTGGCACGAACGTGCCGATGACGGTGGCGATGACAGCGATCACGAGGCAAAGCAGCAGACCGAGCCAAACGTCGCTTCCACGAGCGACCAGCCGCCGGGGCAACGTGTTGACGGGTGAGAACTGCATGAGAGCCAGTCTGCCGCCACGCCTCGCGGCGCGGAGACATCAGAATGAGCCGCCGCCGAGGCATGCGCGTCTCGGCGACGCCGGTCGAGTATCCGCATAGGAGTCGCCGACAATGCGCCCGTCACGATCCGGGCGGTCGACCCTGATGACGGCGCCCCGGGATGAGTCGGGCGGAGTTGAGGATGAAGGCGGTTTCGCTTCCGACGTGGATGAAAGCGGCGAGCACGGGGCCGAGGAGGCCGAACGCTGCGAGACCCATGCCGATGAGGTCGACGACGATCGTGCCTGCGAAGTTGAACATGACGATTCGCCGGGCACGCTTGGCCACGAAAACGGTGTGGGCGAGGTCGTTCAGGTCGGAGCTGATGAGCACGACGTCGGCGCTTTCGCGGGCGATGTCGGTCCCGGATCCCATCGCGATTCCGACGTTGGCGCGTGCCAGGGCGGGCGCGTCGTTCACGCCGTCTCCGACCATCGCGAGCCGGTGTCCGGCGGCGCGTTCGGCATCGATGGCGGCGAGCTTCTGATCGGGGAGCAGGCCGGCGCGCACATCGTCGATGCCGAGCTCGGCGGCCACGGCTCGGGCCGTCGCGTCCTGATCGCCGGTGATGATGAGGGTGCGCAGCCCGCGACGATGCAGTTCGGCCACGGCGGCGTGGGCGGTGTCACGGATCGTGTCGGCGAGCAGGATGGTGCCGGCATACTCGCCGTCGATGCCGACGTGGACGGCCGTGGCGATGCGCTCCCCATCGATGACATCGGGCGCGTCGTTCACGAGGCCTTGGCTGCCGGCGGCGACACGTCTGCCGTCGACGATGGCGGTCACGCCGAGGCCCGGCCGATAGGCGAAGTCGTGCGCGGGGCCGACCGGCAGGGCTCGCTTTCGGGTGTGAGCGACGATGGCCACTCCGAGCGGATGCTCGGAGTAGGCCTCGGCGGCAGCCGCGAGGATCAGCAGTTCGTCTTCCGCGACGTTCTCGGTGGTGCGCACGGCGATCACTGCGGGAGCGCCCGTGGTGAGAGTTCCTGTCTTGTCGAACACGACGGTGTCGACGGTGGAGAGGGCTTCGAGGTGTGCGCCGTCCTTGACGAACGCACCGGAACGGGCGATTCGCGCGATCGCGGCGAGTACCGCCAGGGGAGTGCCCGCCGCGATGACGCAGGCCCCCGCGACGACGACGATGGAGATGGTGGCGGTGAGGTCCCGCGTGACGAGGTACGTGATGACCGCGCCCCCGAGGGCGAGGTAGACGAGCCACGCGGCGAGCTTGTCGGCCAAGCGCTGCACGGGCGGCTCGGACTCCTGCGCCTGTCGTACCGCTTCGACGATGCGCCCGTAGGACGACTGCGCGCCAACCCGCTCGGCGCGCACCTCCACCGCCCCGATCTGGTTGATGGAGCCCGCGAACACCTCGCTGCCGGTGGCGACGTCGACGGGCAGCGACTCGCCGGTGATGCGCGACTGATCCACCGTCGACTCCCCGGAGATCACGACGCCATCGACGGGAACTCGTCCGCCCGGCGCGACGACGACGAGCTGACCGGGCTCGACGGTCGCGAGCGGCACCGTCGCGATGTCGCCGCCCTGTCGCACCTGCACGGTGTCGGGGAGGAATGCCATGAGGTCGGTGAGCGCGTCACGGCCGCGGTCCATCGACAGGTCTTCCAAGATCTCGGCGGCGAGCACGAACGTCGTGATGAGCAGAGACGTCACCCATTCGCCGATCAGTGCGGCTGCCACGATCGCGATGAGCATCGACAGCTCCATGCTCATGCGCCGCTGCCGCACGTCGTGCAGAGCCTCGGTCAGGATCGGCCAACAGCCGACCACGAGGCCCACGACCGCGACCAGTGGCACCGCTGGCCACGGCCAGGTCAGGCCGAGGGCGACCGCGAGCGTGCAGGCCGCGACGAAGAGCATGCGTGCCACGTCGCCGCGATCGATCCTCCGCCACAGGCTCGTCGCCGCGGTTGGCGGTGCCTTGTCGGTCGCACGCGTGCCGGTCGCGCTCACCGCGTCTGCTCCGCGGTGGTGGTGATCGTGCCGTCGATGCCGTGGTGGTGCGGCGGGATGCCGTCGACCACGTGCTCCGCCTGGAAAACGGCATGCGTCACGAGCTCGCGTGCGTGCTCGTCCATCAGACTGTAGAAGACGCGCGTGCCCTCCTGACGAGCACGGACGATCTTCCCCCAGCGCAGCTTCGCGAGATGCTGCGACACCGCCGTCGGCGTCTTCCCCACCCGCTCCGCCAGTTCTCCGACGGCCAGCTCGCCTTCGCGCAACGCGAGGATGATCCGGATCCGCGTCGCATCCGACAGCAGCGAGAACACTTCGGCCGCGAGTTCGACGAACTGACTCTCGACCCCGAATGTGCATCTCTTCATATCTTCACGCATACGAAGATAATAGGAAAGAGAGCGGTGTGCGGCAAGAGGAAGTTGCGTCATCCGCGCGCAATGCATACGAAACACACCGTTCCGTATCGTTATCTCATGGTCGTCGAGCTCACCGCCCCGCAGGGGCGCCCCACCGACGAGGATCTGACGCGTCGGATCCTCGATGCCACCGCCGAGCTGCTCTACGAGCAGGGCTACGCGGCGCTGCGCATCGAGCAGGTCGCTCGTGCCGCGCAGTGCGGCAAGGCGGCAATCTACCGCCGCTACGGCGACAAGGTCGGGCTCGTCGTCGCCACCGTGCGCTCACGCGTCGCGCTCGGAGACATGCCCGATACCGGCAACACGGCCGACGACCTGCTCCAGCACGCGCTGCAGAATCAGCGCAACCAGTCCGACAACGCCCTGGGTCTCGGTCGTGCCATGCAGGCGATGTTCGAGCCCGACGTGTTTCCGATCCTGTGGACCGAGTTCTTCCAGCAGCGTCGTGAGCAGGGGGCGCAGATCATCGCCCGCGCCGTTGCGCGCGGCGAGCTTCCGGATGACGTCGACCCCGACGTCATCCTCGACGCGATCGCGGGCCTGACCCTGTACCGCCAGGCGGTCAAGGGCATCCGCATCGACGAGCACCACTACCGCGCCGTCATCGACGCGCTCCTGTCCCATCCTCCCCGTCGCCTGCCCGCTGAGACGGCACGCGACACCGAACGAAAAGACCACTCATGACCGATTCCCCGGCCCCCGCAACGGCCCCGACGGCGGGTGTGACCGCCCGTTCCGTCGTCGGCTTTCTCATCTTCTGCGAACTCGCGAGCGGGTTCGTGCAGGGCTACTACCCGCCCCTGCTCGGCGCCATCGCCGACCACCTTCAGGTCAGCGACGCCGACATCACCTGGTTCCTCACCGTCCAAAGCCTCTCGGCCGCGGTCTGCGTGCCGTTGCTCGCCAAGCTCGGCGACGTCTTCGGACACCGACGGATGCTGCGCATCGCCGTGGTCTGCGTCCTGGTGGGCGTCCTCGTGACCGCGTTCCTGCCGAACTACCCGATCATGCTCATCGCGCGGCTGCTCATCGGCCCCCTCGCGGTGTGGCTGCCGCTGGAGGTCGCGCTCGTCCACAACCGCATCAAGGGCGAGACCGCCCGCACCTCCATCGGCCTGCTCGTCTCGTGCCTCACCGGCGGGGCGATCCTCGGCACGATCTCGGCGGGCATCGTCTCGTCGCTGGTCGATTCCCTCGTCGTCGTCCTGCTCGTGCCCGCGCTGTTCGTCATCGTGAGCGTCTACGCCGTCTTCTTCAAGGTGCCCGAGTCCACCGACCGCACGCGCGTGAAGATCGACATCGTCGGTTTCGTCGGCCTCGGCGTCGCCATGGTCGTGTTGCTGATCGGGTTGCGGCTGGCGGCATCCGACGGCTTCGGCATCGCCACGATTCTCACCCTGGTCGTCGCGCTCGTCATCTTCGCGCTGTGGGTGCTGTGGGAGCTGCGCGTGTCGTCGCCCGCGATCGACGTGCGGCTCGTCGTCTCCCGCCGCGTCGGCCCCATCTACCTCACCGCGTTCCTGTTCGGCATGGTGATGTTCGGCACCCAGTCGCCGATCACGACTTTCCTCGCCGCCGACCCGGCCGAAACCGGCTACGGATTCGCGGCGAGCCCGGGGACTGCGTCGGCCGTCATCGCCGTCATCACGATCCTCGCCACCGTCGGAGCGGCGGTGTTCGCGCCGATCGCGCGGCGCATCGGCATCCGCACCGTCCTCATCGTCGGTGCCTCACTCGCTGCCGCCGGCCAGCTGTTCCAGATCGCGCTGCACACCCAGCTGACCGAGATCTTCATCGCCGCGGCGATCTCGGGCATCGGCATGGGTCTGCTGCTCGGCGCGCTTCCGGCGCTGCTGGCCGAACTCGCGCCGCACGACCAGACCGGCATCGCGACCGGCGTCTACAACTCGCTGCGCACCCTCGGTGGCGCGGCCGCCGGCGCCGTCTTCGCGCTCGTGCTCGCCTCGTTCACCTCCGCGGGCGAGCTCGCGTCCTCGATCGGCGGCTACATCTCGATCTGGGCGATCAGCGCCGCCGCGTTCATCGTGTGCATCATCGCGATCTCGACGCTGCGCATTCCGACGTCCGACGACCACCTCGCCGTCCCGGCGACCGTAGAGAGCTGAGTCATGACCGTTCCCGATTTCCCCGCGGATGCCGTCGGCATCCTCCCCGACCTTGTTGCGCTGCGGCGGGCACTGCACGCCGACCCCGAGCTCGGCCTCGACCTCCCTCGCACGCAGCAGCGTGTGCTGGCGGCGCTGGATGGACTGCCGCTGGAGCTCACGCTCGGCACGAAGACGACCTCGATCGTCGCCGTGCTGCGCGGCGCGCTGCCGGGCCCGACCGTGCTGCTGCGCGGCGACATGGACGGCCTGCCGATCCAGGAGGAGACCGGGCTCGACTTCGCCTCGACGACCGGGACGATGCACGCCTGCGGCCACGACCTGCACACCGCGGGGCTCGTCGGGGCGGCGCGGCTGCTGTCGGCGCGCCGCGACGAACTGCACGGCTCGGTGATCTTCATGTTCCAGCCCGGCGAGGAGGGCTGCGGCGGAGCGAAGATCATGATCGAAGAGGGCGTGCTGGATGCCGCGGGGGAGCGTCCCGTCGCGGCCTACGGCATCCACGTGGCACCCGGGCCGCGCGGCGTCTTCTTCACGCGATCCGGCGCCGTCGCCGCCGGATCGAACCACCTGTACATCACGGTGCGCGGGCGCGGCGGGCACGGATCGCAGCCCCACCAGACGCTCGATCCGGTGCCGGTCGCGGCGGAGATCGTCCTCGCGCTGCAGGCGTTCGTGACGCGCCGGTTCGACGCGTTCGACCCGATCGTGCTGTCGGTGACGCGCATGAGCACGGGAGAGGGCGCGATCAACGTCATTCCCGAGCAGGTCGAACTGGCCGCAACCGTCCGCACGATGTCGGCGGCGTCGCTGGAGCGGCTGCAGGTCGAGGTGCCGCGTCTGGCGGAGGGCATCGCCGCGGCGCACGGCCTTACCGCAGACGTGCAGTTCGATGTGATGTATCCCGTGACAGTCAACGACGCGGGTGAGACAGAAACAACGGTGGCTGCGTTGCGGGGTGTCTTCGGCGAGCAGCGTGTGCAGGTCGTGCCCGCGCCGATGATGGGGTCGGAGGACTTTGCGTTCGTGCTCGACGAAGTTCCCGGGACCTTCCTCGGGCTGGCGACCTCGCCGCCCGACGTCGAGCTGGGCACCGCGGAGTTCAACCACTCGCCGCGCGTGCTCTTCGATGACGCCGTTCTCGGCGACCAGGCCGCGGCGCTCGCGACGGCCGCGTTCGTGCGGACCGCGGCGGGCGCGTAGCAGGTTCATAGCAGCCCCGTCAACGGGGTGGGCTCGATCCACCGCTGCCACGTATCGTGGCTCACGCAACATCCGATGGCAGCAGGGTCGAGCGACGGCGTTCGGGTCGCCCGAGCTCCCCGTGCCACCGAGAAGGCCCCGGCCCCCCACCGGGGCCTTCTCCATTGTGGTCGGTGGGCGAATGCCGGGCCTGGGCTCGTTCGGGGCGGATCCGCCATCGACGTGCCGAGTTTGGTCGTTATGCGGGCCGGGTAACGACAGAACGCGGCAAGTCGGGCGCGGCGCGTGGCAACCTATCCGAGCATGCGGCGGTGCGGCTCCACGACGGACTTCATCACGTTCGCATCGGCGGTCGATTCCAGGGCCGCCTGCACTTCGTCGAGGCTGAAGGTGCCGGTGACCATGGCATCGAGCTCGACCTGCCCGTGCGCGGCGAGTGCGATAGCGGTCGGCCACGTGTTCGCGTAGCGGAAGACTCCCGTGATGATCAGTTCGCGGTTCTGGATCGTCGTGATCGGCAGGGAGATCTCCGCGGCTCCCATGCCGACGAGCACAGCCCGTCCAGCGCGACGGAGCGTCGAGATACCGCTGCGCACGGCGGGCGCCGCACCCGAGGCATCTACGAACGCGTCGAACTCCGGCAGCTCGTCGGGTGCCGTGGTGGTGGGGTCGAACACCGCGGTCGCCCCGAAGCGCAGCGCCGTCTCGCGCCGGGCGGCGGCGACGTCGGAGACGATGATCTCTGACACGCCGTAGGCGCGGGCGACCTGCGCGGTGGCGATGCCGACGGGGCCCGCACCCGTAATGAGCACTCTCGTTCCGGGGGTGAACCGTGCTTTGCGCGCGGTGGCGATCGCGACCGACAGCGGTTCCATGAGCGCTGCGGCGTGGTCACTGACGGTGTCAGGGATCGAGTGAGCGAAGTGGCTCTGGATCGTAACGTATTCCTGGAACGCGCCGTCGGTGCCGGGAACCGCATAGAAGTGCATGTGCGGGTCCAGATTGTAGTCGCCGCGCAGCGTCTCTGCTGAGCCGATGGATGGGTGCTGCGGCTCGATCGACACGCGTTGGCCGATCCGCCCGCGGTCGACTGCCGATCCCACGTCGACGATCGTGCCCCCGGATTCGTGCCCGAGCACGAGCGGCTCGTCGACGACCCAATCGCCGAGGTGTCCTTCGCGGTAGAAGTGGACGTCCGACCCGCAGACTCCGACGGCAGTCACGCGGACGAGGACTTCGTCGGGCGCCGGCGTCGGGATGGGACGGCTTTGCAGTTCGATCCTTCCCGGAGCGACGAGAACGCTCGCCGTCATCGTTGTCGAACTCACGACCGCACCTCCTCAACGCCGGTGGTGCCGTGAACGATCGTGGGGATGGTCATGAGTGTGTCCTTCTTGTGTGGGGGCGAGGTCGTGGAGTCAAGAGGCGAGGGAAGAGTGCACGGCAGTGACGACAGCGGCCGGCGTGATACCGAGTTTCTCCAGGAGCAGTGTCCCGTCGGCAGACGCTGCGAAGTGCTCGATCTGAGGACGATGATCGACGGCTTGTCCACCCGGGTGATCGTGACCGGCCTTCTCGACAGCATCTGCCGCCAGTATCCGAGCGGTGTCCACCGCGCGCTGGTCGATCTCATCCCACGCCAGCCTCGACATCTGAGCCCTTTCGCGCCGTTGCGTTGGCCGCATCGCCGCGACCACGATCAAAATGTGATGTTTAAGTGTTGCATATAACGAGAAGGCATGACAAGATCACATCAAACGTAACACGGGGAGAAATCCCCAACAGACTGTACGGAAGGACCCGGCCGGGTTCTTCCTGGCCACAGATCGAGCACCGTCGCTCGCAGGGATGCGTCGACGGTGACGGAAAACGGGAGCAAGGATGCGCGCAGTTGTCTTCACTTCAGAAGGCGAGTTGTCTCTCAGGGAACGGCCCACGCCGGAGCCTGGGTACAAGGAGATCCTCATCAAGACCGCCGCGGTCGGTATCTGTGGCACGGATACGCACGTGTTCGACGGTGAGTTCGAGGGGACTGTGTTCCCCCTCGTTCCCGGGCACGAAGCCACAGGAACGATCGTCGCGTTGGGTGAGGACGTGAACAGCGGCGTCTTCGACTTCACGGTGGGCGATCACGTCGCGGTCAACCCGAGCACGACGTGCGGCGAGTGCGAGTTCTGCCTCAACGGACACCAGAACCTCTGCCGATTCTGGAACGGCCTCGGCGT
Organism: Microbacterium sp.; assembly: GCF_049661145.1. Taxonomy (GTDB): domain Bacteria; phylum Actinomycetota; class Actinomycetes; order Actinomycetales; family Microbacteriaceae; genus Microbacterium. The sequence continues at coordinate 13,185 of NZ_JBASZT010000280.1, read as the reverse complement.
CGTCGCCTCCGACGGCGCGTCGCAGGAGTACTTCACCGCCCCTGCGAGCAACGTCTTCAAGCTCAAGCCCGAGACCGATCTCTACGAGGCCGCCCTCATCGAGCCACTCGCGTGCGCGATACGCGGGTGGGACGTCCTCCCGCGGCGACTGGGAGATCACGTACTCGTCTACGGCGCCGGGACGATGGGCCTGCTCATGGCTCAGCTGGCCACCCGCGCCGGCGCCTCGACCGTCACGATCGTCGACCTCAACGAGGCGCGGCTGAAGACGGCCGAGGAATGCGGCATCGCACTGCGCTACACCAGCGCCGACGACGCCGATCGCGAGAAATGGGACGTCGTCATCGACTGCACCGGCAACATCCGTGCCATCGAGGATGCGCTCACGCGCGTCAAGCCTGCGGGGTTCTTCCAGGACTTCGGAGTGGCCCCGGCGGACCGCACGGCGCAGTTCTCGCCTTTCCGCGTCTACCGCGATGAGATCTCGATCGTCGGGACGATGGCCGTGCTGAACTCCTTCGGCCGCGCTGTCGAACTGTTCGAGGCGGGAGCCATCAACGCAACTGCGATGATCAGCCACTCCTTCACCCTCGACGACTACTCGGAGGCGTTGGAGATGTTCCGCAAGGGCGAGGGTCGCAAGCTCCAGATCCGCCCGAACGACTCAGAGTCGCGAGTCCTCCTGTGACCGCTGCAACGACCGCCCGCCGCCCGCTGTCTGCCGCCGCCAAGCGCGGCATCTGGATCGGTGTCGTCGCCCTGGTTCTCCTCGGGATCGTGCTCGGCACCAAAGTCGTCCCGAGCGACGATCCGCTCGCGCAGGGCGCAGTGGACTTCGATCCCGCCACGTTCGGCGTGGAGCACTTCCCTGAGGTGCAGGCGGCCGTCGTGGACAAAGCCGTGGATGCCGAGACGCTTGCGGCGGCGATCGCCGCGGACCCCGCGGCGGCGGAGGAGGAGTATGCCGTGCAGAGCTCCGGCGGGCCCGTCTACAGTGTGACGTTCACCGGCGTCGTCGGCGAGGGCCAGGCCGGCATGTATCCGGTGACCGTCGACGGCGTCCCGGACGATCTGCTCATCCGTGTGCAGACCGGACCCGCCATCAACGGCACCGAACTGCGCGACGCGACCGGCGAGATCGCGTTCGGCCAGTTCAAGAACCAGATCGACTTCCAGAACGCGGCAGCCGCTCTCAACGACGAGCTGAAGACCGCAGTACTCGCGGACGTCGACACCGCGAATCTCACCGGCAAGACGATTGAGGTCACCGGCGCGTTCACGCTCGTCAACCCCGCCGCGTGGCTCGTCACGCCCGTCGAGCTGAGCGTCCAATGAGCGACCAGGCCACCTTCGACGAGGTCGTGCTTGAAGCGCGGAACATCGTGAAGACGTACGGCGGCACCCGCGCGCTCAAGGGCGTGAACTTCGAGATCCGCAAAGGCACCGTGACGACGTTGTTCGGCGAGAACGGCGCGGGCAAGTCGACGCTGATGAAGATCCTCTCCGGCGTCGAGCAGCCTACATCGGGGGAGATCGTCCTCGACGGTGAACCGGTCGTGTTCGCGTCCACCAACGACGCGCGCGACAGGGGCATCTCGATCATCCACCAGGAGTTGAGCCTCGCCCCTAACCTCTCGATCCGCGACAACATCTTCATGGGCCGTGAGATCGGCGGGCTGTTCGGCGTCGACTTCGCCGAGGAGACGCGGCAGGCGCACGCCCTGTTGGACGAGCTGCAGCTTCCCGTCGACCCCGACACACTTGTGGCCGACCTGCGCGTCGGTCAGCAGCAGATCGTCGAGATCGCCCGGGCGCTGTCAGCGAACTCGCGCATCCTCATCATGGACGAGCCGACCTCGGCGCTCGCCGCCGCAGAGGTGGACGTCCTGTTCGGCGTCATCCGGGATCTCCTGGCGCGCGGCGTCGCGATCGTGTACATCTCACATCACCTCGAGGAGGCGCTGGAGGTCACCGACCACGCCGTCGTGTTGCGCGACGGCACCATGACCGCCCGCGGCGAGCGAAGCCAGATCGACCTGGAGTGGATCGTCCGCAACATGGTCGGCGACAACTTCGACCTCGGGTCACCGCCGACCGGCTATGACTTCGGCGAGGTCGCGCTGCACGTCAATGGCCTCACCGTCCTCGACCGCGAGAACGCGGAACGGGCGATTGTCAACCGTCTCGACCTCCAGGTGCGCGCCGGCGAGATCGTCTGCATCTACGGACTGATGGGGGCGGGGCGCACCGAGCTGCTCGAGGCGATCGCCGGCAAGGAGCCGGTCGCGGGCGGCGACATCCTGCTCGAGGGGCGCTCGGTCCTGCAGGACACGATCGCCGAGCGTATCGCAGCCGGTATCGGGCTCGTTCCCGAGGATCGCCAGCGCGATGGTCTCGTGCAGACGTTCGATGTGGGCACGAACCTCACGCTCGCGAGCCTCGACGTCAGCATCCACCGCGGCATGATCTCGGGACGGCTGGAGAAGAAGCGCTCCGCGGAGCTCATCAAGGCGGTCACGGTGAAGACCCCCGGGCCGGAACTCCCGATCGGGGCACTGTCGGGCGGTAATCAGCAGAAGGTCGTCATCGGGAAGATCGTGGCCACCGGGCCTCGCGTCATGCTGCTCGACGAGCCGAGCCGCGGCATCGACGTGGGCGCCAAGGCAGAGGTCTTCCGCCTGCTCGCCGACCGCGCGCGGGAAGGACTGGCCGTCGTGTTCTCCACCTCCGAAGTGGGCGAGTGTCTCAGCATCGCACACCGCATCATCGTGATGCGTCGCGGCCGCATCTCCGCGGAGTTCGGACCCGACGTCACGAAAGACATGATCATGGCCGCCTCCGGCGAGGCCGTGGCCGCCTGACCGCACCAGAAACGGACCCGACAATGACGACGACGACCACAACCCGAATCATCCTCGAGAACAAGAAGAAGTTCTCGCTGGCGAAGCTCCTTCTCGAAGGGCGCGCTTTCCTCGCGCTCATCCTCATCATCGTGGTGTTCTCGCTGCTCTCGCCCAACTACTTCACCGTCGAGAACATCCTGATCATGGCGTCCCACGTGGCGATCTACGCCCTGCTGGGCATGGGCATGCTCATGGTCATCCTCAACGGCGGCATCGACCTCTCGGTCGGTTCCACACTCGGCTTCTCAGCGATCATCGGAGGCTTTCTCCTCCAGGGCGTGCCCATCAACTTCCTCGGTGTCACGCTGTTCCCGAGCGTCCCTGTGGTCGTGCTCCTCTCGTGCGGGGTGGGCGCGCTCGTTGGATTCGTCAACGGCATTCTCGTCTCGAGGTTCAAGGTGGCGCCGTTCGTGGCCACTCTCGGAATGCTCTACGTCGTGCGAGGTCTCGCGCTGCTGATGACGAACGGTCTCACCATCAACGACCTCGCGGGTGACCCCGAACTGGGCAACACGGGGATCGAGTGGCTCGGCTTCAACCGCATCCTCGGCATCCCCGTCGGAGTGATCATCATGGGCGTCGTGGCCATCATCCTCGGCTTCGTGCTGGGCCGGACGAAGTTCGGGCGTTGGATGTATGCCGCGGGCGGCAACGAGCGGGCGGCGGAGCTCTCCGGTGTCCCGGTGCGTCGAGTCAAGGTGTGGGTCTACGTGATCTCGGGCATCTGCGCATCGATCGCGGGACTGATCCTCGCCTCCACCCTCACCAGTGCCTCGCCGACCGCTGGCAACACGTACGAGCTCACCGCGATCGCGGCGGTCGTCATCGGCGGCGCGGCGCTCACGGGTGGCCGTGGCAATGTTCGCGGAACCCTGTTGGGTGCGTTCGTCATCTGCTTCCTCTCGGACGGCCTCGTGATCGTCGGAGTCTCCGCGTACTGGCAGATGGTGTTCATGGGTGCCGTCATCGTGGTGGCGGTTCTGCTCAACACGCTCCAGTACGGGCGGCGCCGCAAGCCGGCCGCGCCCGCGGCCCCAGCCGCTCCGACCGCCGTGGCCCCTCAGACGTCGGATCAGTCCTTGCTCACTCGCTCGTCGAAGGACTGACCACGAACTCGGCATCGATGACCGCTGCCGATCCACCAAGAAAGGACGCAACACATGGTAGGTAAGAAGGCACTCGCCGCCCTCGTCGCCGCGGGCGCGCTGATCCTCGGCCTCACCGCCTGTTCCGGCTCCAGCACTCCCGCGACACCGGGAGACGGAGGCGGGGGAGAGGCCGGTGGGCTCATCACGATCATCGTGAACGACCCGGCCAACCCTTACTGGAAGACCGAAGGCGACGTCGCCAAGGCCACTGCCGAAGACCTCGGCTACGAAGCGACCGTCGGCGCGCACAAGGGTGACACCAACACCGAGAACACGCTCATCGACACCGCCATCTCGAACAAGTCGGTGGCGATCATCCTCGACCCGGCCAACGCGGATGGTTCGATCGCGGCGGTGAAGAAGGCCAATGCCGCCGGAATCCCCGTCTTCCTCGTCAACGCCGAGATCAACGAGTCCGGCCTCGCCAAGGCTCAGCTCGTCTCGAACAACGCGCAGGGCGCGGCCATCGGCGCACAGGAGTGGGTGAAGCTCATGGGCGAGAAGGGCGACTACGTCGAGCTGTTCGGTGCGCCCTCGGACAACAACGCACAGACCCGCTCCAACGGCTACACGACGGTCATCAGCCAGTACCCCGACCTCGTCCAGGTGGGCAAGGAGGTCGCCGACTGGGACCGCACGAAGGGTCACGACAAGATGCAGTCGCTCATGCAGGCGAACGCGACCATCAATGGCGTGATCTCCGGCAATGACGAGATGGCTCTCGGTGCGATCGCCGCGCTGAAGGAGGCCGGCAGGCTCGAGGGCGTCCTCGTGGGCGGTTTCGATGGATCGCCGGATGCGGTCGCTGCCATCCAGTCCGGTGAACTCGCCTATACCGTGCTCCAGCCGGTTGCGGTCTTCTCGAAGGAAGCCGTCGAACTGGCCGACGAGTTCATCCGTACCGGCAAGGCGCCCGAGAACGAGAAGCAGGCATTCGACTGCGTCCTGATCACGAAGGACAACGCCGACCAGATGACGGCGCCCTTCACCTTCTCCGGCTGATCGGAGACCGACGGGCCGCGCGCTCCCGCGCGGCCGGCGAGGGGCGGATGCCCTGGATGCCCTCCGGCACCGCCCCTCGTTCCTCCCTCGACGCGAAAGACATCATGAGTTACGTCCTCAACGCTGCAGCCGACTTCGCTGACGAATCCGCCGAAGGCTTCGTCGCCGCCCACGCCGACCTGGTGCGCCGTGTCACCGGGGGAGTCGCTCGCCGTACCGCGACCGCCGTGGGCGAAGTCGCCCTCGTCATCGGTGGCGGGTCCGGTCACTATCCCGCCTTCGCGGGCCTCGTCGGCCCAGGCCTCGCCCACGCCGCCGCCATGGGCAATGTGTTCGCCTCGCCGAGCACGCAACAGATCTACACCGTGGCGAAGTCGGTCGCGACTGATGCGGGGGTCCTCCTCAGCTACGGGAACTACGCGGGTGACGCGCTCAACTTCGATCTCGCCCAGGAGCGACTGCGCGCCGAGGGCATCCCGTGTCGCACGGTCCGCGTGACCGACGACATCTACAGCGCCGCACCCCACGAGCGATCCAAGCGCCGCGGAATCGCCGGCGACCTCGCCGTCTTCCGGGCCGCAGGCTGGGCCGCGGCGCAGGGACTCAGCCTGGACGAGGTCGCGGCCATCACCGAACGCGCCAACGAACGCACACGCTCGCTCGGCATCGCCTTCTCTGGTTGCACTCTCCCCGGTGCAGAAGAACCGCTGTTCACCGTTCCGGCCGGTCAGATGGCCATCGGCATGGGTATTCATGGGGAACCGGGCATCGAGGTGCGCCCGCTGGCCACCGCTGACGAGCTCGCGGCGCTATTCGTCGGAGGTCTCCTCGGAGAAGTGCCCGACGATGTCGCCGACGTGGCCGGCGCTCGTGTCGGCGTCATCCTCAACGGGCTCGGCTCCGTCAAGGCGGAGGAGCTGTACGTCGTCTACCGTGCGGTCGCCCGCGAGTTGACGCAGCGCGGGATCGTCGCCGTGGATCCCGAGGTCGGCGAGTACGCGACGAGCTTCGAAATGGCCGGACTCTCGCTCAGCCTGCTCTGGCTGGACGATGAACTCGAGGCCGCCTGGACCTCGCCGACGTACACCCCGGCGTACCGCAAGGGCAGTGTGGAGCCGCGCGAGGCCGTGGATGCCGACTCAGAGGCGTCGATAGCGACGGTGGACATCACGGCGGCCGCGCCCGAGGCCGCCGCCGCCGGGCGCGTCGTGGCCACTGCGCTCACGGCGATCAGCGAGCTCATCGATCGGGAGGTGGACGAACTCGGTCGCCTGGATGCGATCGCCGGTGACGGCGACCACGGCATAGGCATGCAGCGCGGTGCGCGCGCCGCCCGAGCTGCCGCCGAAGCCGCCGTTGCGCACGGCGCCGGGGCGGGAACCGTTCTCGTCGTCGCGGGAGACGCCTGGGCAGACCGGGCAGGGGGGACCTCCGGAGCCCTTTGGGGTGCGGGACTTCGCGCCGTCGGCGGCGCTGTCGGTGATCTGGGTAAACCTGACGCACTCACGGTCGCCACCGGCATCGACCTTGCGCGCGAGGCCGTGCAGAGCTTCGGTAAGGCCGCCGTCGGTGACAAGACGCTCGTCGACGCTCTCGTGCCCTTCGCCGAGACGCTCGCGGCACGAGTCGACGAAGGCGTGCCGCTTGCGACCGCATGGTCGGATGCCGCGGCTGCCGCGACTGCGGCCGCGCTGGCGACGGCGGACCTCCTGCCCAGGATGGGCCGGGCGCGTACCCACCTGGAGAAGAGCCTCGGCACCCCGGATCCAGGAGCGATCTCGCTAGCGCTGGCGATGACCGAAGTCGCCGGTGTGCTCGTCCGTGCACAAGAAGACCATCTTCATCAGAAGGAGCAAGCATGACTACGCAGTGGCGTATCGTCGTCGGATCCGACGACGCCGGGTACCAATACAAGGAAGCACTGAAGGCGGACCTCCAGAACGATCCTCGCGTCGCATCGGTGGTCGACGTGGGGGTGACCTCCGACGGACATACCGCGTATCCCCGTGTTGCGATCGAGGCCGCAGAGCGCATCAAGAACGGTGAAGCGGACCGTGCGCTCCTGGTGTGCGGAACGGGACTCGGTGTCGCCATCGCAGCAAACAAGGTGCCCGGCATCCGTGCCGTTACCGCCCACGACAGCTTCAGCGTCGAGCGGAGCGTTCTCAGCAATAACGCCCAGGTTCTCACCTTCGGACAGCGCGTCGTCGGCCTGGAACTCGCGCGCCGACTGGCTCGGGAATGGCTGAGCTATCGCTTCGACGACTCCTCCGCGTCTGCCGAAAAGGTGGGTCTGATCGGCGAGTATGAACAGACCGGCGCCTGTGGTTGATCGCGGCCTTGGTTCCGGGCGTCCCCCGATCCTCCTCGGCGTGAGCCTGAAGCTGTATCTGGACGTCGCACGCACCGCGCAGTGGGCGCACGATATCGCGGCGATCGCGCGGTCCCATCCGGCGGTGCGAAGCGGATCCGTAGCGCTGTTCGCGCTGCCATCGCTACCGGCGTTGTCACTGGTGAGGCAGGAGTTCGCCGGCACCGACGTACGGATCGGCGCGCAGGATCTCCATTGGGCGGACCGCGGCGCGTACACCGGCGCGGTCAGCGGACAGGACCTCGGTGCCATCGGCTGCACTCTCGTCGAGGTCGGACATGCGGAACGCCGTGAGTTGTTCGGTGAGACTGACGAGGTGGTCGCCGACAAGGTCGCCGCTGCCTTCCGGAACGGACTCGTACCGGTGCTGTGCGTCGGCGAGGGTGTACTCATGAGCCCGGAAGATGCGGCGAGCGCGTGCGTGGTCCAGATCGAGAGCGCGTTGAGCGTGGCCAAGATCGTCGACGGTGAGATCATCGTCGCCTATGAACCGGTGTGGGCTATCGGACAAGCTCAGCCCGCATCCGCCGAGCATGTGCGCACCGTCGTCACGACCCTGACAAGCCGGTTGCGCCAGGACCGAAGACTCGCCACACCCCGTGTCATCTACGGTGGATCAGCCCAGCCGGGCACACTGACCGCGCTTGGCGACGCCGTCGACGGTCTCTTCCTCGGGCGCTTCGCCCACGACCCCGCCGCATTCGGGCGCATCGTCGACGAGGCCGCTGCGCTACGTTGAGAGGGTCGTCGACAGCAGTCCGGAGAAGGCCATGACAGAGACATCCCTCGATGCCGGTCCGCGCCAGTCTCGACAGGCAGCCCGGCAGCAGGCCATCACCGAGGTCGTCATGGCCGAAGGTACTGTCCGCATCGAACAACTCGCCGAGCGGTTCGGCATCAGCGTGATGACGGTGCATCGTGACCTCGACGGGCTCGAGGCGCGCGGCCTGCTGCGAAAGAGCCGAGGTGTTGCGACCGCGATGTCCACCTCGCTCGTCGAGTCGAGCGATGTCTACCGCTCGAATCGACAGACCGGTGAGAAGGAAGCCATTGCCCTTGCAGCCCTGGAGTTCGTGGAGCCGGGCCAGGCGGTGATGCTGGACGACTCCACGTCGACATTCCACCTCGTTCCGCACTTGCGCACGCGCCGCCCGCTCACAGTGATCACCAACACCCTCACCGTGATGGATAGTCTCCGTGGAGTCAGTGGGATCACTCTCCTCGGGCTCGGTGGACAGTACTTCAATTGGTGCAGCGCGTTCATGGGGGGGATCACCACAGCCGCGATCGAGGCGCTGAGAGCAGACCTGTTCATCATGTCGACGGCCGCGATCACCGATGATGTCGCGTTCCATCAGTCGCTTCAGACCAACGACATCAAACGCGCGATGTTCGATTCGTCGACGCGGCGCATCCTGATCGTCGATCACACGAAGTTCGAGAAGCGTGCGCTGCACGCGCTCATGCCGCTGACGGCGTTCGACGCTGTGATCGTCGACAGCGCGACCGGCGCCAGCGATATCGCGCGTCTGCGAGACAAGGGTGTCGAGGTGGTCGTCGCCCGCACTCAGCGTCAAGCGGGCGTGGCCTAGCCAATCCAGCTAGACTAGGTGCATGGTCCAGGTCAACATGCAGGAGGCGAAGACCCAGCTCTCGCAGCTCGTCGCGCGCGCCGAGGCCGGCGACGAGGTGACGATTGCGCGCCATGGCGTCGCGGCGGTTCGGCTGGTGCCCGTCGAGGGTCGCACGCGGGCACTGGGGTTCATCTCGCTCGAGGTGCCCGACTCCTCGTTCGATCCGCTGTCGGACGAAGAGCTGGATGCCTGGGAAGCCTGATGCGACTTCTCCTGGACACTCACGCATTCGTGTGGGCGGTCGGTAGCCCTTCGCGGCTCTCGGACGAGGCGAGCTCCGCCGTCGCCGATCCGGGGAACGTGCTCCTTGTCAGTGCCGCGTCCGCGTGGGAGATCGGGACGAAGTTCCGGCTTGGCAAGATGCCGGGCGTGGAGCCCCTCGTTCAGGACTTCGCGGGCATGGCGCGCCGGCTCGGGGCCACCGTCTTGCCGATCGAGCACGAACACGCGATGCTCGCCGGAACGCTGCCGTGGGAGCACCGCGACCCGTTCGACCGCATGCTCGTCGCGCAGGCCGCGCTCACGGCATCCACCCTCGTCTCCAGGGACACGGGGATGAGGGACCCCCTGCCGCACGTGTTGTGGTGACGGCCCGCCCGCCCGACGGGGCGCGGCATCGTCGCCCCTGCTCAGTCGCGCAGTCGCTTGCGCAGGAACACCTGCTGCGTGCCGTCGCCCTGGTCGATGCGTTCGGTTTCGACGTAGCCGCAGTCGCGGTACAGCCGCAGGTTGGCATCGCTCAGGCTGCCGGTGAACAGTTCCGCCGCGGATGCCGACGTGGAATCTTCGGCCGCCGCCAGCAGGCGCCGGCCGATTCCGGAGCCCTGGAGATCCGGGGCGACCGCGATGCGTCCGATCAGCAACAGGTCCTCGCTCTCGCGCGTGCGGATCGCCCCGACCAGCCGCCCACCGACGCGGGCCACCCAGCCCTCGGCATCCCGAAGCTCCGCCTCCACTTCGGAGAGCGTCTGGGTCAGCGGCGCGAGGTCGGCGCTGCCGTAGAGCTTCGCTTCGCTCACGAAGGCAGCCCGCTGGATCGTGAGAACTTCGCCGGCGTCGGAGCGACGTAGCGGCAGGATGCGGACGTCGAGGTCGTCGGTGTTGGTGTTGGTGTCGGCGTCGATGTCGCCGGATGCCGTGGGGTTCGCGGCCGTGGATGCTGCACGTGCCGCCAGCGTGCGGACGGTGTCGCAGAGCATCGTGACGGCCGCGTGCACGCTGCGCTCCACGACCTCGTCGGGACGTCCGCCGAACTGCAGGGACTGCGTATCGACACCGTTCGCCGTGGCGATGCCGAGGTGCACTTCACCCGCCGCGTGGCCGTTGTCGGGGTCCGGTCCGCCGACGCCCGTGACCGATACGCACGCGTCCGCGGCCAGGAGTTCGCGCCCGTGCGCCGCGAGCTGCGCCGCACACTCCGGCGTGCTCGGGTCGGTGCCGGGCCGCACACGAAGGACCGCGAGCTTGGTCGCCATCCGGTAGGCGACGACGCCCCCGGCGAACCAGTCGGCTGCGTTCTCGCCCTTGCCCAGCGCGCTGGCCACCGCCCCACTCGTCAGCGATTCCACCGCCGCGACGGTCAGCCCGTGCCCGGCGCAGATTCCCGCGAGGTCGGCGACGATGCTGTCGACGGTGTCCACGAATCCGACCCTAGCGCCCTGGGGGCGCCGGTTCGCTTGCCACAAGTTGTGGCATGAGGTCCCGCGGGAGGCCACAACTGTGTGGCAACTCAACGCGCCTCACCCCGACGCCCCCGCAACCGCCGGACGCCCCCGAACCCCCTACGCCCCCGCAGCCACCAACTCCTCCAGCACCGCCATGGCAGCGTTGTGGCCCCCGAGGCCACTGACCGCGCCGCCGCGGCCGGCTCCCGATCCGCACAGCAGGATGCGGTCGTGCGCGGTTGCGACGCCCCAGCGCTGTGCCGGGGTGTCGCGCGGGGCGTCGTCCTCGAGGAACGGCCATGACAGCGGGCCGTGGAAGATGTTGCCGCCCGGCAGGTTCAGGGCGTGCTCGAGGTCCTGCGTCGTCTTGGTCTCGATGCACGGGAGGCCGTCGGAATCCGTCATCAACAGGTCCTCGACGGGCTCGGCCAGCACGGAGTTCAGCGACGCGAGCACCGCTGCCTGCAGGCGCTCGCGCTGCGCATCGTTGTTCTCCGCCGTGACGACGATGCCGTCGGGCACGTGCAGGCCGAACACCGTGAGCGTCTGAGCCCCGCTCGCGGCGAGCTCGGGACCCAGGATCGTGCGGTCGGCGAGCGAATGGCAGTAGATCTCGCACGGCAGTGCCGTGGGGATCGCCCCGGTCGCAGCCCGCTCGTACGCCGTCTGCAACTGCGAGTACTCCTCGTTGATGTGGAACGTGCCGCCGAACGCCGCCTCGGGCGCGATCGACCCATCGCGCAGCCGCGGCAGCCGCTTCAGCAGCAGGTTCACCTTGACCTGGGCGCCCTGCGGAAACGATGCCCGCTCGGCGGCAGGCGTGCCGAGAAGCTCATCGAGCACGGCCGGCGCGACGTTCGCGAGCACGCGGATGCCGACGGCGGTGCGCTCGCCGGCATCCGTACGGTAGGTGACCGTGCCGTCGGGGCGGATGCCGACCACCTCGGCGTCGGTGCGCAGCTCGGCGCCCGCGGCGCCCGCGACGGCGGCGAGCTGCCCGGTCACCTCACCCATGCCGCCGATCGGCACGTCCCAGTCGCCCGTGCCGCCGCCGATGACGTGGTAGAAGAAGCACTTGTTCTGCTGCAGGTCCGGCTGGTGCGCTGCCGCGAAGGTGCCGATGAGGGCATCGGTGAGCACGACGCCCCGCACGAGGTCGTCGTCGACGTGCGCCTCGATGAACTCGCCGATCGGGCGTTCGAAGATCGCCTCCCACAGCTCGTCGTCGCCCAGGGCCGCCCGCGCCTCGCTGCGCGTGGGGAGTGGGTTCGTGACCGTCGGCCACAGCGCCGCGGCGACCCGGGTGGTCTTCTCGTACAGTGCGGCGAAGCCCTCGGCATCCGCCGCCGCGTCGATCTCGGCGAACGAGGCACGCGTGGCCTCCGCGTCCTCACGATTGACGAGGAGGCCGCGCCCCTCGGCATCCCCCGGGAGCGGCGTATACGAGGAGTAGCGGCGCCGCGCGAGGCGGATGTCGAGTCCCAGATCGTCCTTGATCCGCTGCGGCAGCAGGCTCACGAGGTACGCGTAGCGCGACAGCCGCGCATCGAGCCCGGCGAAGGCCCGCGCGCTCACGGCGGCGCCGCCGGTCGCGTCGAGGCGTTCCAGGAGGAGGACAGAGAGTCCGGCCCGGGCGAGGTAGGCCGCCGCGGTGAGGCCGTTGTGTCCGCCGCCGACGATGACGATGTCGTGAGTGGGAACGGTCTCGGACACGGTGTTGCCTTTCTGGGTCACGCCGACGAGAGCACGGTGCTGAGGGCGTCGGCGAGGTCTGCCTGCCATTGCAGCACATCGTGCCCGCCCGGGTGCTCGTCGTAGCCGAGCAGGCGACCGTGCGAGCGCAGCAGCACCGCCGCGGCACGGCATCGCGTCGCCACGTCGTCGTCGAGTTCCCCGGCCTGGAGGAGCAACGGCGCGATGTGTGCTCTGGCCGCCAGCGCCGCCCCGCACTCCTCGAACCACCCGGACTCGTGCTGCCACGGGTCAGGGGAGGAGGGCCACCACAGCGAAGGCGACTGTGCGACGGCGGCGCGCACGAGATGCGGATGCCGCACGGCAGCGAGCATGGCGAAGAGCCCGCCCATGCTTTGGCCGGCGACGATCCACGGCGAGTCGGGCACGCCGCCCCGCGTCGCGACCTCGCGCACCGAAGCGAGCAGGGCGCCCGACTCGTCAGGAGACGACGCGTAGTCGAACTCCCGCTGCTTCGGCCCGCCGGAATCCAGGAACAGGAGATGCAGCGGCGGTACCTCGCCGCGGGCGACGCGCCGGTCGAGTTCCGCGGCGATGGCGAACTGCCTGTGCCACACCTCGCCGTCGAGGAGCAGGACGACCGGCGACGGCGCGCCCGCAGTCGGCGCACTCCAGTGGTGGATCGGCAGCCGGGCACCGGTCACGGGAGAGGTTGCGCGGCCGAGCCTCCGCGTCGCCGGCGCGGACTCGCGCCAGAGCGCGGTCACGGGC
>NZ_JBASZT010000279.1:0-3196 GCF_049661145.1 Microbacterium sp. | reverse complement strand
CGGCATGGCGGTGCGGCTCGCGACCGATGAGGACGCCCGGGAGCGCCGCGACGAGACGCTGCGCGCCGTGCTCGCCGTCCGCGGAGTGGGCGGTGCGGTGGAGACCGCCGCACGCATCGTGCAGCTGGCCACCGAGGACGCGAAGGCCCTCACCGCCGAACGCGACGAGGCCGAGCGCGAGGCGCTGCTGCGCACGCTCGGGATCGCGCCCGGTCAGGCGGTGCCGCCGGCCGTGCGCGGCCAGCTCGGGGCGTTGGAGGACGATCAGAAGCGGCGGGCGACGCGGAGCCTCCGCGACGGCATCGATCGGGTCCTCACCGACCTGGAGTCGATGTACCGCGACGTGCTCATGCTGCAGTTCGGCCGGGACGGCGACCTCATCAACCGCGAACTCGCGCCCGAGCTCGCGGCCCTCGCTACGGCGTGGTCGCCGCCGCGCACCCTGATCGTCATCGACGCGATCGCCCAGACCCGCACCAACCTCGAGGGCAACGCCGCCCCCGCGCTGGCCCTGGAGAGCATGCTCGTGACCGTCGCGAGCGGAAGGATGCTGTGAACGCGACCCACCCCCGCCGTCGCTCGTCCCGCCGCGCCGTTGTCGTCGTCGCCGCGCTGGTGGCCGTCGCGACCGCACTGGCGGGTTGCCTGTACGCCGCGATCCCACCGGAGAGCTCTGCGATGCCCGCCCCGAGTCGGCAGCCCGACCTCAGCGGCATCCCCACCGGGTTCGAGGAGTTCTACACGCAGAGCCTCGACTGGGGCTCGTGCTCGGGAGCCGACTCGGGATACTACGACTGCACGACGGTGACGGCGCCGCTGGACTGGTCCAACCCGGATGCCGGGACGCTCGATCTCGCGCTCATCCGCCGTGCCGCGACGGGACGCGACGCGATCGGGTCGCTCTTGACCAACCCGGGCGGACCGGGGGCGAGCGGCTACGACCTCATCGCCGACTCGGCGACGTTCGCGGTGAGCGAGCCCGTGCTGGATGCGTACGACGTCATCGGCTTCGACCCGCGCGGCGTGGGGCGCTCCACCGCGGTTAGGTGCCTCGATGCTGCGGGCATGGACCACGTGCTCTATGACATCCCCGCGGATCCCCGAGGCAGCGACGGCTGGACGGCAGAGCTCACCGAGCGCAATCAGGAGTTCGTCGCGGCGTGCGAAGCGAACTCCGACGGCATCCTGCCGTACATCACGACCGACAACGCGGCCCGCGACATGGATCTGCTGCGGGGAGTGCTGGGAGATGCGAAGCTGAACTACCTCGGCTACTCCTACGGTACGTTCCTCGGCGCGACCTACGCGAAGCTGTTCCCTGAGCGCGCGGGACGCATCGTGCTCGACGGCGCGATCGACCCGTCGGTGTCGGGCCTGGAGGTCAGCACGACGCAGGCGGTCGGCTTCGAGTCGGCGCTGCGTGCGTACATGGCCGACTGTCTCGCCGGGAGCGACTGCCCCTTCACCGGGCGCGTCGACGACGCGATGGCCGATCTCGGGACGCTGCTGGCCTCGGTCGATACGAACCCGCTGCGTGGCGACGACGGGCGCATGCTGGGTGCCGACACGCTCCTGACCGGCATCATCGCCGCGCTTTACGCGCAGAACAGCTGGCCGTACCTGACGCAGGCGCTCGACGAGGCGTTGCAGGGGGACCCGTCGACGGCGCTGCTGCTGGCGGATTTCTACAACAGTCGCGAGGCGGACGGGACGTACTCCGACAACTCCACCGAGGCGTTCCGCGCCTACAACTGCATGGACTATCCGCTGGACACCTCGCAGGCGGATCAGGATGCCGCGGCCGCCCGCATCGCGTCGCAGGCGCCCACGATCGCTCCGTACTGGGAGAACGTCGACGTGTGCGAGGTCTGGCCGTATCCGTCCACGGGCGTGCGCGAGAAGATCGCCGCCGACGGTGCGGCGCCGATCGTCGTCGTGGGAACGACGAACGACCCCGCGACGCCGTACGAGTGGTCGGTCTCGCTGGCCGGCCAACTGTCCTCCGGAGTGCTCGTCACTCGTGAGGGGGAGGGACACACCGGCTACGCCAAGGGCAACGCGTGCGTCGACACCGCCGTCGAGAGATACCTGCTCGACGGGACGGTGCCGGAGAACGGCCTGACCTGCTCCGGTTGAGCGGAGTGGCTGTGCGAGCCGGCTCGCCGCTGGTCGCCGACTGCGCTGGTTGCTGCCGACCCGGCCGGTTGGATGCGCGCAATAGCCGGCACGCTCGGCGACAACCGGCGCGATCGGTGTCGATCTCGCCCGGGTTCGCAGCGCGGCGGGGGACCCTGTAAGATCGAACATCGTGCATGGCGTCCGCGCCCTGCGCCGCCTTAGCTCAGTCGGCAGAGCATCTCACTCGTAATGAGAAGGTCGAGAGTTCGATTCTCTCAGGCGGCTCCAGTTTCTTCCGCGCCCTTGCTTCCGCACTCCGCTTTCCCGAGGAGAGCCATGGATCATACGGTCGATGTGCTTCTCGAGATCTTCACGTGGATCGGTGTCGGCGGGTTCATCGTCCTCGCGGCGGCGGCGGTAGCGGTGTGGGCTGCCGACGGCACCTGGTTGTGCGCCGAAGCGATCATCGACCGTGACGGCGAGACCCCGGTCGCCCGTTGGTTCGACGCCGATGGCGACGCCAACAGTGCGTCGTTGTCGCCGGAAGACGTACGCGCCCTCGGGGATGCCGAGACGATGACGCTCTGGTACCGCCACGGTTGGCGCGGGCGCATACGGATGGCCCGTCGTCCGCCGGCTCTGCGGGCCCTCGCCTGGTCGGCCGCGGGAATGCTGGCCCTCGGCATCCTGAGCCTCGTCACCGGCTGGGTGCTGTACTTTCTACGTGGCTGACGCGAAAGTCTCGCGACATGAGCCAGACCTTCTCGCCCCACGGCGCGGCAGCGCCTCTGAAAAGCTGAGACCGCGCCCGCCGTCAGCCGGTCGCGAGCATGATCCCCGCGGTGAGGGCGAGAGCGAGGCCCACCCACTGCACTGCGGCGATCCGCTCGCGCAGCACGACCGCCGCCAGCAGCACCGTTCCCGCTGGGTACATCGCGGTGAGGGCGGCGACGATCGCGAGGTCGCCGCCTGCCCGTAGCGCGAGCAGCAACAAGAGGTTCGCCGTCGCGTCCACGAATCCGCAGGCGACGGCGAGCAGCCACGCGCCGCGCGGCGCGAGCGGGCCGGTCGAGTGCCC
>NZ_JBASZT010000278.1:0-11700 GCF_049661145.1 Microbacterium sp. | reverse complement strand
CGCTCGCTGCGACCCCACGCGGCCTCGCCCACCGGCCGCTCCCGTTCCGCCCCCGCTGATCGCCTCCGCCCCGGGGGGACTCAGGTGGCCTCGGCGTCGAAAGGCACCTCTCGATCGGGATCGAAGGGCGCTGGCAGGGGCGTCGACGCCGTCGCAGCGATAGCGGTCCCGACGGCGGCGGCCTGCACCGTGCGCACGGGGGCGTCATCGAGCAGAGCGTCGCGCACGATGCGTCGCGGGTCGTACTGTCTCGGATCGAGTTTGCGCCACTCGACATCGTCGAAGTCGTCGCCGAGTTCCTCTTTGACCCGCGTCCTGGCGCCACGCATCCACTCCCGCGCGCGCACCGTGAACCTGGCGAGCGCCTCCGCATAGCGGGGCAGTCGTTCCGGTCCGACCAGCAACGCGCCCACGACGAGGATCAAGATGAGCTTGTCCCAGTCGAGGCCGAAGAACATGCCTCCAGGTTACCCGTGCGCCTGCGGTGCCTCGCGCGCCGTGCACCGTACGCTGACGGTGGAGGATGCACATGGCCGATCACGACGGGACCCGCAGGTATGTCGACGAGGTGACCGTCGAGCCCGACCCCATCGAACGTGCCCGAGCGCACGCGCTCGAGCTCGGTGCCGAGCCTGTCAGCGCCGCCGTCGGGGCGCAGATCGCCGTCATCACCGCTGCGACGGCGGCACTGAACATCGTCGAGATCGGCACCGGCGCCGGGGTCTCCGGCCTGTGGCTGCTGCACGGCTCACCCCGCGCGACCCTCACGACGATCGACAAGGAGCCGGAGCACCTGGCCGCCGCCCGCGCGGCGTTCGCCGATGCGAGGATCCCACCGGCGCGTGCCCGGTTCATCACCGGCCGTGCCGGCGAGGTCCTCCCCCGCATGAACGAGGCCTCATACGACATCGTGCTCGTGGATGCCGACGAAGACGGCGTCCTCGACTACATCGACTACGGCCTGCGGCTGGTTCGCGCCGGCGGCACGGTGCTGATCCCGCGGGTGCTCGCCGGAGGCGCCGTCGCCGATCCGGTGCGCCGCGACGCGGCGACGACGGCATACCGCACCCTCATCCAGGAGACCCAGGCCTCGCCCGCCGTGCTCGCCGCTCTCTCGATCGTCGGCGAAGGGCTGCTGCAGTTGACGACGGTGACGCCCGACGCCCGCTGACCGTCGGCCGCAGACGTCGAATGGCCGGTCCGAAGACCGGCCATTCGACGGGGTCGAGATCAGGCGGCGCCGACGACCTCGCCAAGCACACCGTGGAGTTCTTTGGCCTCTTCGTCGTTGACCGAGACGACGAGACGCCCGCCGCCCTCGAGGGGAACGCGCACGATGATCAGTCGCCCCTCCTTCACCGCTTCCATAGGTCCGTCTCCGGTTCGCGGCTTCATGGCTGCCATTGCGGTTCCCTTTCGTCATCGGACTACCCGTCAAGTTTATCGGTATGCCGAGACTCTGGCCGCCATGCGCGTCGCACGCAGCCACGTTCACGGGATCTGCGTGTAGGTGTTGCCGAGCGCCAGCATCTCGCGAATCCACCACCATTGGCCGATGAGCCCCAGCACCAGCATCCCGCCCCGCCATGCCGGATGACGCGGTGCCGCCATCGCGCCGTAGAGCGGAGCGAGGGGGAGCAGCAGTCGGAAGATGCTCGACTGCGGAAAGAACACGAGCAGCAGATACACGGCATAGCTCGCCGACCAGAGGCGCAGTTCGGTCCCGAGCCGCTTGACGTGCGGCTCGAACAGCAGGAGCGCCGCGAAAGCGACGACCGCGGCGCCGAGCGCGGCATAGCCGAGAACTGCCGGCAGGCCCCAGAGCCGGAACCACAGCCCGGTGCCAACGACGAATCCGTGCAGCGGCACGAAACCGCCGTCGTCGCCGATCCAACCGCGACGCCACGACAGCTCGGTGTCCAGATAGGCCGATGGGTCGCCGGTGGCGACGCCCGCGATGACCTGCCAGGAGAATCCGACCAGGACGGCGAGCAGGCCCAGCACCACGATGTGCACGGCGTGCGTGACCGGCAGGGGGTCCCTGCGGCGCCGGATCCAGCGGAAGATGCCGTAGAGCCCGAGCAGCAGGGCGAACGCCAAGACCCCGGGACGCGTGTATCCCATCAGCGGAATGAGCAGATACAGCCACACCAATCGGCGCAGGACGAGCGCCCACAGCGCGAGGAACAGCCAGAGGAGGAACAGGCTCTCGGCGTAGCCCATCTGAAAGAGCGCGCCGAGAGGGCAGGCCGCCAGCAGCGCGACCGCCCACAGGGCGGTACCGGCGCCGAGTCGCTCATGGAGCAGGTGATACATGACGAGGCAGGCGAGATAGCCGGCGACGATCGCCAGGGTCACAGCGGCGAGCGGGTACTGGCCGAAGAACACCACCGACAGGGCTCGCGACAGCGCGGGATACAGCGGCATGAACGCCCACGCGTTGTTGACGACGTTCCCGGAGACGTCGACCGGCAGCTGGCTCGGATAGCCGGCCGTGCCGACGAGCCGGTACCACTGCGCGTCCCACCCCATCGACAACGATGCGATCGTCGCGTCGGCGCCGAAACGCGATGAGGGCCCCGACAGCTCCGCCGCGATCACCAGGAAGACCGTCGTGACGATGCGCGCGGCGGCATAGATCCCGGCGACGGCCAGCGCAGGATGCTGTGCGAGAAGCCCGCGCACCGACGCCCGCGGCGTGGTGGCGGTCAGCGCGCTGTCAGCCACGCCCGCAGACTCCGCTCGACGTCTTCGATCTGCGCGTAGGGGACGCGCTCCTCGTCATGGTGCGCAAGACTGGGGTCGCCGGGTCCGTAGTTGACGGCGGGAACACCCATCGCCGAGAAGCGTGCGACATCGGTCCAGCCGTACTTGGGACGCGGCTCGGCGCCGACGGCGGCGAGGAACTCCTGGGCGAGCGGCGCATCGAGTCCTGGGCGAGCGCCGACAGCACGGTCCACGACGTCGACATCGAAGCCCTCCAGGACGGTGCGGACGTGCTGCTCGGCGTCGTCGACGGTCCGACTGGGAGCGAAGCGATAGTTGACCTCGACCTCGCACCGGTCCGGGATGACGTTTCCTGCAACGCCGCCGGCGATGCGGACCGCGTTGAGCCCTTCGCGGTAGACGAGACCCTCGACGGCGACCTCGCGCGGACGGTACGAGGCGAGGCGAGCGAGGATCGGGGCGGCGGCGTGGATGGCGTTCTCACCCATCCACGCGCGGGCGCTGTGCGCACGGACGCCGTGTGTGCGTGCGATCACGCGCAGGTTTCCGTTGCAGCCACCCTCGACCTGTCCGTTCGAGGGCTCGCCCAGGATCGCGAAGTCGGCCGCAAACAGATCTGGCCGGGTTCGTGCGAGGCGCGTGAGGCCGTTGAGCTCGGCGGCCACCTCTTCGTGGTCGTACCAGAGCCACGTGATGTCAGTGCGGGGAGCGACGAGCTCAGCGGCGAGCTTGAGCTGCACCGCGACGCCGCCTTTCATGTCGACGGTGCCGCGGCCCCACAGGTGGGCCTCGCCGTCGATCGTGACGTCGCGAATGGGCAGGTTGGCGTTGATCGGCACCGTGTCGATGTGCCCGGCGATCGCGACGCGCTGCGCGCGTCCCTGCTGGGTGCGCGCGACGATCGTGTCGCCATCGCGGTAGACGTCCAGGTGAGGGAGTCCGGAGATCGCCTCGTGGATCGCGTCGGCGAGCGGAGTCTCACCGCCCGACACGCTGGGGATGTCGCAGATCGCGCGCGTGAGGTCGACGGACGAGGCGGCGAGGTCCAGCGCGGGCATGCCGTCGAGTCTATCCACGGGTCCTCCCGCGTCCCCACCCGTTCGGTGAGCAGGGCCCGGCAGGGCCGAGTCGAAAGCCAACTCGAAAGTCTCGCCTTCCCGAGGCAGGTTTCCTCGCCCCACGGCGCGGCAGCGCCCCTGAAAAGCCGCTGCGAAAGCTCAGAGGGAAGCAAGACCCCGACGAATCCGAAGATGTAGACGGCGGTCTCAATGTCGGAGGTTTGTTCTACCGTGAGGGGTATGGGAGTCACCTTGCTCACGGGGATCGCGGAAGCGTTCGAGGCGCTGACCGCGATCTGCGGCGACCGCGCGCCGGAGGCGCTGGCCCCGGGTGAGCTGATGGCGGTGAACGAGGCGTTCGGGGTCCTGAAGCGACGGGTCTATGCGGCGTTCGCTCCCGTCGCAGCCGAGATCGCGCGACAGTCGCGCACCGAGCTGGGGAAAGACTCCCTCGCCAAACGTCACGGGTCCCGTTCCCCCCGGTCGCTCTGATCAGGATGAGCCTCGAAGAGCTCGAAACCGGGGTCGGCGCTGCGAGCGTCGATGGGCTCGACACTCCGCTGCCCGCCGCTGCCGTGCGGCGACTGGCCGCGGATACCCAGGTCATCCCCTGCGTCCTCGGCGGCGACAGCGACATCCTCGACTGGGGACGCACCCGCCTCTATACGCCGGCTCAGAAACTCGCTCTCGCCGAACGCGACGGCGGGTGCGCCATGTGCGGCGCACCGCCCGCCTGGACCCACGGCCACCACATCCGATGGTGGAACCGTGACGCCGGTCCCACCGATCTCGACAACGGGTGTCTGCTCTGCACCGGATGCCACCATCGCATCCACAACGACGGCTGGGACATCCGCGTCGAAGGCACCGGCATCACCGCAAACGTCTGGTTCATCCCGCCACCCTGGATCGACCCCGCCCGAACCCCACGCCCCGGCAGAACCCACCGCTATGTCCTCAGCGCCTAGCGTGTCGCTCCTCGGCACGCTCGTCACGAGGCGCCCGAGGCTGCCGCTCCCGATAGCCTGGAACGATGAGCAACGAACGATGGATCTGGGGAGCCGGCCTGGCGACGAGGGCCGACGACGGCACGGCACTCGACACGTGGTATCCCGCCCCGCAGGCGGGGCCGGCCCCGGCATCCGTCGACACCGCCGCGCTCGCGCCCTTCGCGGGAGCGGATGAGCGCCGCGAGGTCACCATCGAAGTCGTCGTCGTGGAGATCGACCTCAATACTCCTCCCACCTCGACGAGCGACGCCTACCTCCGCCTGCACGCGCTGTCGCACCTGCTGGTCGCGCCGAACGACGTGAATCTCGACGGCATCTTCGCCCACCTGCCGAATGTCGCCTGGACGACGGCGGGGCCCGTGCATCCCGAGGCCGCCGCGCGACTGCGTCCGGCGCTGCAACGAGCCGGCATCCAACTCCAGGCGATCGACAAGTTCCCGCGGCTGACCGACTACGTCACGCCGACCGGCGTTCGCATCGCCGACGCGTCGCGCGTGCGCTTGGGAGCACACCTCTCCCCCGGCACGACCGTGATGCACGAGGGCTTCGTGAACTACAACGCGGGGACGCTCGGCGCCTCGATGGTCGAGGGCCGCATCTCGCAGGGCGTCGTCGTCGGTGACGGCTCCGACATCGGCGGCGGTGCGTCGATCATGGGCACACTCTCCGGCGGGGGGACGCACCGCGTGTCGATCGGCGAGCGGACGCTGCTGGGGGCGAACTCCGGCATCGGCATCTCGCTCGGCGACGACTGCATCGTCGAAGCGGGTCTGTACGTCACGGCCGGCACGAAGATCGTGCTGGCCGACGCGCCCGTGCGCGCCAACGGTTCCCGGCCGGTCGTCAAGGCCCGGGACATCTCGGGCCAGGACGACCTGCTGCTCCGCCGCAACTCGCTCTCCGGCGCCGTCGAGGCCGTTCGCCGCACCGGCGTCGGCGTGACGTTGAATGAGGCGCTGCACGCCTGAACTTCTGGGGTGCTGCACGCTTGAACTTCGGCATCCGCGACAGCGATCGTGCACCGACCGGCCCTATGCTCGGTTTCATGAGCGAGCGGATGCCGAAGAAACTGTACGAACGTGAGCTGAAGCGCCTGCAGGCACAGCTGGTCGACATGCAGGCGTGGGTGCAGTCCACCGGCGCCCGCGTGGTGGTCATCTTCGAGGGGCGCGACGCGGCCGGCAAGGGCTCGACGATCAGCCGCGTATCGCAGTACCTCAATCCGCGCGTCACGCACGTCGTCGCCCTGCCGACCCCGACGGAGCGCGAGAAGTCGCAGTGGTACTTCCAGCGCTACGTGTCCCACCTGCCGGCATCCGGCGAGATCGTCCTGATGGACCGCTCCTGGTACAACCGTGCCGGCGTCGAACACGTCATGGGCTACTGCACGAACGCGGAATACCACCGATTCCTGCACCAGGCGCCCATCTTCGAGCGGATGCTGGTGGAAGAGGGCATCCTGCTCCTGAAGTACTGGTTCAGCGTGTCGGACGTCGAGCAGGAGAAGCGCTTCCGCTCCCGCAACGACGACCCCATGCGGCGGTGGAAGCTCTCACCCAACGACGTGCTGTCCATCACGAAGTGGGAGGACTACTCCCGCGCGAAGGACACCATGTTCGTGCACACCGACATCCCCGAAGCACGCTGGTTCGAGGTCGACAACGAGGACAAGCGACGCGGCCGGATCAACATGATCCACCACCTGCTGTCGCAGATCCCCTACAGCCAGGTCGAGCGCGACCCGATCGACATTCCCCACCGCCCCGCCTCGAAGGGCTACGAGCGTCCGCCGCGCGAACTGCAGAACTACGTGCCCGACTACGCCACCGCCCTCGTCGCACAGAAGTCGGCGAAGGATGCCGGCGAGGTCGGCGGCGACAACGCGGTCGACGCCGGGGCCTGACGCCCGGTCGCGTCGGTCACAGCAGCGACAGCGCGAAGCTCCACAGACAGACGAAGGCGAGCATGCCGAGGCTGTAGAGCACGGATGCCTTCATGATCTCGCCTTCGCGGCCCGACAGCCCGACGGCGCCCGCGGCGATCGCGATCGACTGCGGGGAGATGACCTTGCCGGTCGTCCCGCCGGCCGTGTTGGCGGCCACCAGCAGCGCCGGATCGATAGCGATCCGCTCGGCCGTCGCGACCTGCAGCGGCGCGAACAGCGTGTTGTTGTTGACCACCGATCCGGTGAGGAACACCCCGATCCACCCGATGATCGGTGCGACCAGCGGGAACAGGGGTCCCGCTGCCGCCAGCGCATACCCCATCGCGGTCGACGCCCCCGCGTAGTTGGCGATGTTCGCCAAGACGAGGATGAGCGCAATCAGCACGAGCGCGCGCCACAGGCTGGTGACGGTGGCGCGCAGCTCGCCCCACAGCTGGGCCGCGCGCAGCGCGGGCGTCGTGAAGAACGATACGAGCACCGCCAGCAGGA
The DNA here is from genome assembly GCF_049661145.1 of Microbacterium sp. Taxonomy (GTDB): domain Bacteria; phylum Actinomycetota; class Actinomycetes; order Actinomycetales; family Microbacteriaceae; genus Microbacterium. The sequence goes on along the minus strand of NZ_JBASZT010000278.1, from coordinate 4,471 downwards.
TGGCCGTTCCCGTCGCGCTGATCGGCGCGAAGGTCCACGCCGTCGTCACCACCTGCCCGCTCGCGGTGGTGACCTCACCCGTGAGGCCCGGAATCGCCACCGTCGCCACCGTGCCCGAGAGCACACCCCCCTCGGCGAAGAGCGCTTTGAACGGCGGCAGGCTCCACACCAGGATGAACCCGGTGAGGATATAGAACGGGCTCCACGCGGCACCGATCTCACGGATCGTGTGGTGTACTGGTGCGGGCGCCGCTCCCCCGTCCTCACGGAAGATCCGGCGCGGCTGCCAGACCCGCCCCGTCACCAGGATCGCCACCATTGTCCCCAGTCCCGCACCGAGGTCGGCGAGCTCCGGCCCGAGGAACCACAGGACGGCGGCCTGGATGGCGCTGAAGACGACCGTCACGATGAGCACCATCGGCCATGCCTCGCGCAGCCCCCGCCAGCCGTCGAGGATCACCACCAGCAGGACCGGCACCAGCAGCGTCAGCGGCTGCAGGATCAGCACCATCGCGCGAGACAGCTCGATCACATCCATGCCGCTGACCTGCGCGCCGACGATCACCGGGATGCCGATCGCGCCGTAGGCGCCCGCCCCGGCGTTGGCCACGAGCGAGAGCATGGCCGCCTTGACCGGGCGGAACCCGAGCTGCACGAGCAGGGCGGCGCAGATCGCGATCGGTACGCCGAACCCCGCCGCGCCCTCGAGGAACGCGCCGAAGGCGAAGCTGATCAGCAGCACCTGGATCCGCTGGTCGGGCGAGACCCCGCCGATGGATGCCTGGATCACGTCGAATCGGCCGCTGGCCACCGTCAGGCGGTACAGCCACACGGCCATGACGATGATGAACGCGATCGGCCAGATCGCCGTCAGCAGGCCGAGCAGCCCGGCCCCGGCCGCCGCCGTGCCCGGCATGCCGAACGGCCACATCGCGACGACGATCTGCGTCGCCAGGGCGATCAGCGCCGAGACGATGCCGCTCAGGCGGAAGGCGACCAGGCACAGCAGGAAGACGATGATCGGCACGGCGGCGACCAACGCCGACAGCCAGAGCGAGCCGAACGGGTCGATGTTCTGAATCCACATGCGATGCTCCGCTCAGTCGCCCTGTCGCGCGGCGATCAGTTCACGGTCGGTCAACTGCGGGGGAAGAGGGTGCGCGACGAGAATGGACACGGCTCGACGATAGCGAAGGATGCCGGGCCGTGCGGCACCCGCCCGGCTTGTGCGAAAGTCTCGCGACACGAACCAGACCTGCCTCGCCCGCACGGCACGGCGGCGGCACGGAAGAGCCGGGCTCGCCCGCCGGGTCAATCTGCCCGCCGCCACGGCCCCTCGGGATCGCGGGCGCTCCAGCGCACGCGCCGCTCCCCCGTCTCGCGGACACGGCCGGTCAGCCAGTACGTCTCGTCGGGAGCCCAGCCGCCGATGACGCTCGCGTACTCGTCGTCGACGCGGATCTCGCGCGTTGCGGCGGTGAGGTACGCCCAGGCCGTGAGGTGTACGGCATCCCACTCCTGCGCGACACGGCCCCAGTCGGGCAGCAGCCACCGACCGGCGCGGCCGGTCACCCGATACCAGTCGTGCCCACGACTCGCGGTCACCTCGAAGGGGTAGCGGCGGCAGAGTTCGGCCCAGTCGTCCGCGTTGCGGACCTCGTAGGTCACGCCCGCTCCGCCGACACCGATCGCGACGGCATCCGTCCACCCGAGGCCGTCCTCGACGTACGGGATGCCGACGGGAAGCCCCGACGGCAGGGTGCCCGTCGTGTGGGGAGCGCCCCACGGAAACGACCACCACGGCGGGCTCCGCAGCCACCAGATCGGTGCCGTCGGGCGGCTGCCAGTACATCGCCGCGTCGACCGACCGCCGCAGTGCCGCGTCGATCGCCGCCGCGTCCGGGGCGAGAGGCTCCAGCGCGCGGATGCCGTCGGCGAGAGCCTCCCGCGTGGCGGGCGGGTCTTCGGCATCCGTCGCCTGGTCCTCACCGTCCGCGCGAAACACGAGTCGCGCGATCGCCGCGCCCGAGGCGGCGGCGTCGTACCCCAGGTCGAACAGCATCCGCCTGAGGTCGGGCGCCGCATCCGCGGCAAGTTCCAGGCACAGGCGGCGTCCGCGCGGACCCGTCAGCAACTCGTGCGTCATGACGTGAACCGCCCGCGCGAACGGCGCGCGGGGGTTCAGCCGACGCCGGGGTAGTCGCGCTTCGGCGCGCCGACGTACAGCTGCTGCGGGCGGCCGATCTTGGTCTGCGGGTCGTACTGCATCTCGCGCCAGTGGGCGAGCCAGCCGGGGAGGCGGCCGATCGCGAAGAGCACCGTGAACATGCGCGTGGGAAAGCCCATCGCCTTGTAGATGACGCCGGTGTAGAAGTCGACGTTCGGGTAGAGCCGGCGCTCCTTGAAGTAGTCGTCCTCCAGCGCGACCTGCTCCAGCTCCTGGGCGAGGTCGAGCAGCGGGTCGTGGACGCCGAGCTCCTTGAGGATTTCGTCGGCTGATTCCTTGACGAGCTTCGCGCGCGGGTCGTAGTTCTTGTACACGCGGTGCCCGAAGCCCATGAGCTTCACGCCCTCTTCTTTGTTCTTCACGCGCTCGACGAAGCGCTGCACGCTCTCGCCGGAATCCTGGATCCGCTTGAGCATGTCGAGGACCGCCTCGTTCGCGCCGCCGTGCAGCGGGCCGTAGAGGGCGTTGATCCCCGCCGAGATCGACGAGAACTGGTTGGCACCGGTCGAGCCTACGAGGCGCACCGTCGAGGTCGAGGCGTTCTGCTCGTGGTCCTCGTGCAGGATGAGCAGCCGCTCCAGCGCCCGCGACATCACCGGGTTGACCTCGTAGGGCTCGGCGACGACACCGAAGTTGAGCTTGAGGTAGTTGTCGACGAAGCTCAGCGAGTTGTCGGGGTAGAGGAAGGCCTGCCCGATGCTCTTCTTGTGCGCATAGGCGGCCACGACGGGGAGCTTCGCGAGCATCCGGATCGTGTTGATCTCGACGTGCTCGGGATTGCCGGGGTCGGTCTGACCCTCGTAATACGTGGACAGTGCGGCGGTCGCGGCCGACAGCACCGACATCGGGTGCGCCGTGTATGGCAGTGAGGAGAAGATGCGTTTGAGGTCCTCGTGCAGCAGGGTGTGGTGACGGATCTTGTCGTCCCACTCGGCCAGCTCGTCCGCCGTCGGCAACTCTCCATAGAGCAGCAACCATGCCACTTCGAGATACGTGCTGTTCTTCGCAAGCTGCTCGATCGGATATCCCCGGTAGCGGAGGATGCCCTTGTCGCCGTCGATGTAGGTGATCGCGGACTTCACGGCCGACGTGTTGACGAAGCCGTAGTCCAGGGTCGTGTACCCGGTCTGTCTCGTGAAGGTCGAGAAGTCGACGCTCGGGACGCCCTCGGTGCCGGTCAGGACCGGCAGCTCTGCGGTTCTGTCACCGACGGTGACCGTGGCATTCTGGGAGTTTCCCGTGTCGCTCACGAAGCCTCCTTGCGGCCATAGGGGATCCGCTCGCTCGGGATCCCCTACAGCCTACTGGCCGCGCGAGCCTACTCCGATCCACCGCAAACGATCGCCGGTCGCGTAAGAGGAACCCTACGAAGCGCCCAGACGCTCCGCTGCTTCGGCGATGCGCTCGTCGGTGGCGGTGAGGGAGAAGCGCACGTGCTGTGGGAAGTGCGGTCCGTAGAAGTGCCCGGGACCGGCGAGGATGCCGAGGTCGGCAAGACCTGCCATGCTCTCCCAGGCGTCCCGACCCTGCGTCGCCCACAGATAAAGGCCGCCCTCCGACCGGTCGATGCGGAATCCGGCCGCCTCGACTGCGGGCCTCAGCACGGCACGACGGGCGCGATATCGCTCGCGCTGCTGCGCGACGTGCTCGTCGTCGCCGAGCGCTGTGGTCATCGCCGCCTGCACAGGGGCGGGCAGCATGAGCCCGAGGTGTTTGCGCGCCGTCACCAGGCGCGCAACCACCTCGGCATCCCCCGCCAGGAATGCCGCACGATACCCAGCGAGGTTCGACTGCTTGCTCAGCGAGTACACCGATAGCACGCCGCCGCGATCCTCGCCGACGACCCGTGGATCCAGGATGCTGGGGACCGGCGCACTCTCCCAGGGACCGTCCCAGCCGAGTTCGGCGTAGCACTCGTCGCTCGCGATGACGGCGCCGAGCGCGCGGGCGCTCTCGACGGCGGCGCGCAACTCGTCGATGCCCAGGACACGCCCGTCGGGGTTTCCGGGAGTGTTCAGCCAGACGAGGCGCGTGCCTTCGGGCCACTGCGCCGGGTCGTCCGCCGCCACGGGGGTCGCGCCGACGAGCTTCGCACCGACTTCGTACGTCGGGTACGCCGCGCGCGGGTGGACGACGACATCGCCCGGGCCGAGGTCAAGCAGCAGCGGCAGCAGGGCCACGAGCTCTTTCGAGCCCACCGTCGGCAGCACCTCTGCAACGCTGAGGCCCGGCACGCCGCGGCGC
>NZ_JBASZT010000277.1:0-6693 GCF_049661145.1 Microbacterium sp. | reverse complement strand
GCGGCGGGTGCGGCGCGCGGCGCGCGTGGGCTCGGGCGTCTCGCCGAGCTCGAGTTCGGCCATGGCGCGGGGGTCTTGTGCAAGTGACACGTCATGCTCCGATCAGCTGACGCGCACGCGCGGGTCGAGGCGCACGTACACGATGTCCACGAGGAAGTTGGCGACCAGCACGGCGGTGGTGATCGTGAGGAACAGTCCCTGCATGAGCGGATAGTCGAGGTTCTGCACTGCCGACAGCAGCTGGTAGCCGACGCCGGGGTAGGCGAAGACGACCTCGGTCAGCAGAGCACCCCCGACGATGAAGCCGAGGGACATCCCGAAGGCGGTGACTGACGGCAGCATCGCGTTGCGCGCGGCGTACGCCATCATGATGCGGCCGGATCGCAGGCCCTTGGCCTCGGCCATCGTGATGTAGTCCTCCGCGTTCGTCGAGATCATGGTGTTGCGCATCCCCAGCATCCAGCCGCCGATCGAGACGAGCACGATCGAGACGGCGGGAAGGAACAAGTGGTACGCAACGTCGCCGACGAACGCGAGCGAGAACTCTGGGACGGCACCGACCGAGAAGGCGTGGCGCACGGGGAACCAACCGAGGGTCACGCCGAACAGGTACAGCAGACCCATTGCGAGCCAGAAGTAGGGAAAGGAGCCGATGAAGATGAGCACCGGCGGCAGCACGGAGTCCAGCACGCCTCCGCGCCGCCAGGCGGCGAGGATCCCGAGCAGGTTGCCGATCACGACCGCGATGATCAGCGACGTCAGACCGAGGAGGATCGTCCAGCCGATCTGGCTCGCGATGACATCGGTGACGGGAGTGGGAAAGCGCGAGATCGAGAAGCCGAAGTCACCCGTGAGGATCTGCCCGAGGTAGCGGAAGTACTGCTCCCACAGGGGGGCGTCGTCGAGTCCGAACGAGCGGCGCAGCGCCTCGATCTGGTCGGGGCGGATGGCGCCCTGCAGCCGCGCCACCATCCGGGTGACGGGGTCGCCGGGCATGAGGCGCGGCAGCACGAAGTTCAGGGTGATGGAGACCCAGAAGGCGGCGAGGTAGAAACCCAGGCGCCGAAGGATGTATCCCATGTTCTTTCTCCTCGGAGACTGCCGCGGCGCCGTGATCCGGGCGCAGCGGCGCGGCAGCCGTCCGATGCGTCAGCCCTTGACGGGCTCGAGGGTGGTGAGGATGAGGACCGCGGTGCGCGCCTTCGGGGCGCCCAAGGAGGCATAGGGGTTGTCCTCGTTCGGCCATCCGGTGAACCGCGCGGTCGTGGCCGCGCCGAACTCCGGACCGGGGAACAGCGGCACCACCGGTGCCTCCTCGGCGAACAAAGCCTGCAGCTCGTTCAGGATCTGCTGCTGATCGGTCTCGTCCGAGGTCGACGCGAACTGCGCGAGCAGCGTGTCGGCCTCGGTACTGCCATACCGGTGGTAGTTCTCGAATGCCTGCTCGCCGACCGGCTTGACCGTCTCGGTCGACATGACGCCGCGGTAGAACTGGTACGGCGTCGGGGCATTGTTGCTCCAGACGATGCCGGAGTCGAACGTGCCGTTCTCATAGCTCGACACGACGTCTGCCCAGTCACGCGCAGCCACCGTGACCGTCACGCCGAGCTCGGCGAGGTTCTGCGAGATGACGTTGCCGACCGACACCCAGTCGCTCGAGGTGGTGCCGACCGAGTAGTCGAACGCGAACGGCGTTCCGTCGGGCAGGACGCGCTTTCCGTCGACGCCGAGAGTGATCCCCGCGGCATCCAGCAGCTTGCCGGCACCCTCGAGATCGCGCGTGGTCCACGTGCAGGCGCCGACGACCGACTCGTCGCGCCACGCATCGTACGCACCGGACAGACCCGTGCAGTCGGCGGGCTTGGTGTAGCCCTGCATGCCGATCGAGGTGACCTGGTCACGGTCGACGGCCATCGACAGCGCCTTGCGCACATTCGGGTCGTCAAAGGGCGCCTTCGTCGTGTTGAACTGCCAGCTGACCGTCGACCCGATCGTGGGAAACCAGTAGAAGCGGTGTTCCGGGTCTTTGTCGACGAACGACTCCTGGATGTTGGGCATGAACTGCGGCGCCCAGTCGACGTCGCCGTTGGCGGCGGCGAGGTTTGCACCGTCGTTGCCGGCGAACGCCAGCATGCGCACGCCCTCGATCTTCTGCTTCTCCGGCTGCCAGTAGTGGGGGTTCTTCAGCAGGTCGAACGACTGCGCCTGGAAGTTCGTGACCTGGGTGTACGGGCCGGTACCGACCGGGTCCGGGTTGGTGAACTTGGCTGGGTCGTCCTGCTCGTCCCAGATGTGCGACGGGGCGATGACCTGCTGTCCGACGTCCAGCAGCGCCGGTGAGAACGGCGTGTTGAAATCGAACTGGACGGTCAGGTCATCGACCGCGGTCACGGTGTCGATGTAGTCGAACCCGCCGCGGATCTCCTTCTGCAGGGCGAAGCTCGTGACGACGTCCTGGGCGATGAGGGGCTCGCCGTCGGACCATTTCACCCCGTCCCGCAGGTGGAAGGTGAGTCCGGTTCCGTCCGCGGCGGCATCCCAATCCGTGGCGAGCCACGGCGTCGTGGCGCCGTCGGCGGGGTTGAAGACGAGCATCGATTCGTAGATCGCGACCTGGGTCATCGGGAAGTCGGGGTTGGAGAACGGGTTGAAGTTGCGATCGAACGTGCCCATGTCCTCGCGGGGGATCGTGAGGAGTTGCGTTCCGTCGACCTTGGCGGAGTCGCCACCGCCCCCGGAGCATCCCGAAAGCAGGACTGCGCCCGCCGCGACGACGGCCGCAAGCGCGGCGAGCCGTCCTCTGTGAAGTGCCATGATTGGTGCTGTTCCTTTCTTCTGCGTTGAAGCCGAAGGTTGTGCTCGCCGGAGATGTCCAGTCAGACCGACGAGCGTTCGAGGAGCGGGCAGTCGACCGTCACGATCTTCGTGTCGGTCGGCTCTCCCGCCGTGATTGCGGCGAGGAGATCCACGCCGATTGCGCCCATCCGTTCGAAGGGCAGCGCGACCGTCGTCAGCCCCGGCCTCAGGTACGCCGCGATGAGCTCCTGATTGTCGAAGCCGATGACGGCGACGTCGTGAGGGATGCGCAGTCCGCGCTCCTTGATCGCGTCGTACGCGCCCATCGCCATCCGGTCGTTGGCGCAGAAGATCGCGGTGGGCGGCTCGGGCAGATCGAGCAGCTGCTCGGTCGCCACGAACCCGCTGTCGGCTGTGGCATGCCCGGTGATCTCCAGGACGGGTTCCGGAATGATCCCGGCCTCGCGGAGCGCCGCGCGAAAGCCGTCTCTGCGTCCGATCGCCGCGGGTATGCCGGGATCGAGGTTCACGAAACCGATCCGACGGTGTCCCGCCGCTAGCAGACGCTCGGTCGCGCGTCGGCCGCCCGCGCGCTCATCGGGAACGACTGCGGGGAAGCGGCCTTCGACGTCGAAGCAGTTCACGAGGACGGTCGGCACTTCGTGAGCGATATCCGGCACGACCACCGCACGGTGCCAGGTCGCCGCATAGATCAGTCCCTCGACGCGCTGCTCGAGCAGACGTTCTACGGCTGCGGTCTCGGCGACCGGGTCGGACTCGGTAGACGCGATGAGCAGGAACTTGCCGTCGGTCATAGCCCGATCCTGAGCACCTTTGATGACGTCGACGGCGAAGGGTGCGGTGACGATCTCGGTGACCAGGCCGTACCAGTCGCTGCGCTGCTGCGCGAGAGCACGGGCCCCGGCGTTGGGGCGGTAGCCGAGCTCACTGGCGGCGTCCATCACGCGGCGCCGGGTCTCGGGGGCGAGCGTGATGTCGCGACGGTCGTTGAGCACGAGAGACACCGCGGTGCGTGAGACGCCGGCATGGTCAGCCACGTCCTTCATCGTCACTGCGCGCGCGCGGGGGGTCTTCTTCGACATCTTTCCTCATCTTTGACGAGAGCACTAACGCGAGTTAGCTCCTGCTGCACCCAGGCTAACGCGAGTTAGATGGAGTGTCAAGCGGCTCGCCTCGCCCACGTTTACGCCGGCGAAGGGGCCCTTTCCCCTCAGCGGCGGGGGCTTCACTTCAGAGGCCGAACTTCCGCAGAGGTGCCAAATGGCGGATGCCGGGGCCGATGACCCGCACTTTGACGCCTCCGAGCGAAGGCGGAGACAGTTCGACGGCGCCGAACTGCGGATGCCGCGGCATCCGACCCGCACTTTGACGCCTCCGGACGACGCGCGGGACAGCCGCGCCACAGCAGCGCGGGACAACCGAACGCGACAGCAGCCGACGCGGACCCCTACTTCACGAGGGGGAAGAGGATCGTTTCGCGGATGCCGAGGCCCGTGATCGCCATGAGCAGCCGGTCGATGCCCATACCCATGCCACCCATCGGCGGCATGCCGTGCTCCATCGCACGCAGGAACTCCTCGTCGATCGTCATCGCCTCGTCGTCGCCGCGAGCGGCGAGCTTCGCCTGCTCCGTGAAGCGCTCGCGCTGGATGACCGGGTCGACCAGTTCGGAGTACCCGGTGGCCAGCTCGAAGCCGCGCACGTACAGATCCCACTTCTCCACGACGCCCGGGATCGAGCGGTGCTCGCGCACGAGCGGGCTCGTGTCGACCGGGAAGTCCATGACGAACGTCGGGCGGCTGAGCGACCCCTTCACGAAGTGCTCCCACAGCTCCTCGACCCACTTGCCGTGGGTCGCGTGCGGCGGGGCCTCGACACCCTCGGCCGCGGCGAGCGCCTCGAGTTCGGCGACGGTGGTCTGCGGGGTGATCGTGTGGCCGGATGCCGCGGTCAGCGAGTCGTACATCGAGATGCGGTCCCACTCGCCGCCGAGGTCGAACTCGGTGCCGTCGGCCCACGTGACGGTGGTCGTCCCCGCGACGGCGATCGCCGCGTTCTGGATGAGCTGCTGCGTCAGATCGGCGATGCCGTGGTAGTCGGTGTAGGCCTGGTAGGCCTCGAGCATCGCGAACTCGGGGCTGTGCGTGGAGTCGGCACCCTCGTTGCGGAAGTCGCGGTTCACCTCGTACACGCGCTCGATCCCACCCACGACGGCGCGCTTGAGGAACAGCTCCGTCGCGATGCGCAGGTACAGCTGGGTGTCGAACGCGTTGGAGCGCGTGATGAAGGGACGGGCGGCCGCCCCTCCCGGCTGCACCTGCAGGATCGGGGTCTCGACCTCGACGAAGCCGTGCGAGTCCAGCGTGTGGCGGATGCTGGCGTTCACCTTCGCGCGAGCGCGCACAGTGTTGCGCGCCTGCTCCCGCACGATGAGGTCGAGAAAGCGGGAGCGCACACGGCTCTCCTCGCTGAGCTCGGTGTAGAGGTTCGGCAGGGGAAGGAGCGCCTTGCTCGCGATCGTCCAGTCGCTCACCATGATCGACAGCTCACCCCGCCTGCTGGAGATGACCTCACCGGTCACGGAGACGTGATCGCCGAGGTCTACGAGCTCCTTCCAGCGCTGCAGCGAGTCCGCGCCGACGCTTGCGAGCGACACCATCGCCTGGATGCGACTGCCGTCGCCGGACTGCAGGCTCGCGAAGCATAGCTTGCCGGTGTTGCGGCTGAACACGACGCGTCCGGCGACGGCGACCGTCACCCCGGTCTCAGCGCCGGCCTCGAGGTCGCCGAAGCGCTCGCGCACGGCGGGGATCGTGTCGGTGACCGGAACCACGACCGGATAGGCGCCACCGGCGGCATCCGCCCGCTCGGCGATGAGGCGCTCGCGCTTCGCCAGGCGCACGGCCTTCTGCTCGTGCGTGTCCTCGTCGGACAGCTCGGGCGCGGTGGTGTTCTCGGTCATGGCGTGACGGGGCTCCTCGGATCGACGTCCCAGTCTATCGGCGGCCAGTCACTCCCCTTCGGCAGTCGCTCGCGCACAGTGCGGTCGCCTCAGACTATGCCGAAGCGACTGCCGAAGCTCTCCCGGGGCCAGCCTCTCCCGTTCGGCAGTCACTCGCGCAGAGTGCAACGGCCCCGGACCGTGCCGAAGCGACTGCCGAAGCGCCCCGGGTCGAAGGGCCCGCGAGCGGGTCCAGCCGCAGGGTCAGGCGTCGGAGAGAGGCGGAGCGCCGTCCTGCAGCGCGCGGTCGACGGTGGAGTGCACGAGCGCCGACAGGTAGCGACCGGGCTCCTCGACGCCCGCATCGCGCAGCAGTGCGGTGGACTGGCGCACGATGGATGCCGAGAAGTCGGTCGCCGTGGCGATCGCCTCGCCGTACGCGGCGCGATCGGCCTCGGCGATGACGACGGGCTCGCAGCCGAGCTCGACGGCGAGCGCCTGCGCAATCGGCAGCACCGCCGGCGGCGCCGTCACCGCGGCGAACGCGCCGTGCAACTGCCGTAGATCGATCGTCGTCCCCGTGAAGGTGACGGCGGGGTGCACGGCCAGCGGAATCGCGCCGAGGCGCGCCGCCGGGGTCAGCACGCCGATCCCCCAGGCGGGGTCGGTGTGCAAAACGAGCTGCCCGGTCTGCCACTGGCCGAGTTCCGCCAGTCCGCCCACCAGTGGCGGCAGCTCGTCGTGCGGCACCGCCAGGACCACCAGTTCGCTGCGGCGGACGATCTCGTCGGCGTCGAGCACGGGGACGTCCGGCAGGATCGCCTCGACCCGCTCGCGATCGGAGCCCGCCGTGATCCCGAGCAGCGCGTGCCCGGCTCCGGCGAGCGCCGCTCCGATCACCGGCCCCACCCGGCCGCCCCCGATGACGCCGACGC
>NZ_JBASZT010000276.1:0-2179 GCF_049661145.1 Microbacterium sp. | reverse complement strand
CTCCGCGGCACCGCAGACTCCCGCGCAACAGACAACCGTGCCGCAAGCGGCTGTGCCGCAGACTCCTGTGCCGCATACTCCCGGGCACTCGCACCCCACGCAGCAACTCGCTCCGCAGCTGACACCGTACGCGGCGCAGGCGCCGTACACGCCGCCGACCGCCTCCGCCTATGGAACGGGTGCGTTCGGTCAGCCGACAGCGGCGTATGCGACGGCTCCGGCGCCGACCTTAGCGCCGGATGGCGACGCGCACGCGACGGGGTCCGGTGTCAAGGTGGGTGCGGGCAAGATCGTGGGCATCATGGTCGCAGCTGCCCTCGTCGGCGGTGCGGCGGGTCTCGGCGGCGCCGCTGCGGGCACGTCGTTCTTCGCACAGCCGCAGGCGGTCGTGACGACCACACCGGGTGCGGTGACCGTCAACAACACCGACTCGGTGAATCAGACGACGGCGATCGCGGCCAAGGTTGTTCCGAGCGTCGTGACGATCTCCGCCACGGCGAACTCGTCGGGCGGCACCGGTTCGGGGGTCATCCTGACCGAGGACGGCTACGTCGTCACCAACACGCACGTGGTGACCCTGGACGGCCAGACCGCCGACGCCAAGCTCACCGTCACCGCATCCGATGGCAAGGTGTACGCGGCGACGATCGTCGGCACGGACCCCACCTACGACCTCGCGGTCATCAAGCTCGAGGACGCGTCGGGGCTCACACCGATCTCGTTCGGCGACTCGGGCGCGCTCAACGTCGGCGATCAGACCGTCGCCGTCGGCGCGCCCCTCGGCCTGTCGAACACTGTGACCACCGGCATCGTGAGTGCATTGAACCGATCGATCCAGATCGCCTCGTCGGCCGCTCCCGAGGGCGACAGTACGCAGCAGAGTCCGGAGGACGGCCAGGGCGACTCACCGTTCCAGTTCGACTTCGGTCAGGGTCAGCAGCAGTCGGCGCCGACGAGCACCATCTCGATCGCCGTCATCCAGACGGATGCCGCGATCAACCCGGGAAACTCCGGTGGCGCGCTCGTCAACAGTGCGGGGGAGCTCATCGGCATCAACGTCGCCATCGCCTCGACGGGCTCCAGTTCGAGCCAGGCCGGCTCGATCGGGGTCGGCTTCTCGATCCCCTCCGACATCGTGAGGCGCATCACCGACGAGCTCATCGCCGATGGCGCCGCGACGCACGGTCTGCTCGGTGCGAGCGTCATGGATGCCGCCGTCCAGGAGGGCGCGACGACCGCCGGCGCCTACATCAGCGAGGTCTCCGCGGGTGGGGCTGCGGCGAGCGCGGGCCTGCGCAAAGGCGACGTCGTGACATCGTTCAACGGCGTGCCGATCGCCGACGCGACCGACCTGACCGCCCAGGTCCGCGCCCAGGCCGCGGGTTCGAAGGCCACGATCGTGTACGTGCGCGACGGCAGGACACTCTCGGACGAGGTCACCCTCGGGGAGCTCACTCCGTAAGCCGCACACGGCGGCGGCTCGCGCCATCCGCCGGATCGCCACGATCGAGGACGTCACCCGGAGAGCCGCGCGATAGGCTCACCGGGTGGCGTCTTTCTCGTTCGGCGCCGGCAACGCCGGGAAGCTTCTGCGCATCCCGCTCTACGTGCTCGGACGGGCGGTGACGCTCGTCATCCCGCGCACACGCGATCGTTGGGTGTTCGGCTGCGCCGTCGGCGTCGCCGACGGCGCGTGGGCGCTGTGGCAGTACGCCGTCGCCGACGGTGTCCGCGCTGTCTGGCTCACCTCTGGCGCGCGTGACGAGGCCCAGGCGCGTGGCCGAGGTATCCCGTCGGTACCGAAGAACTCACTGCGGGGCTTCTGGCTCACCGCGCGCGCGGCCGTCGCCGTCATCACGCACGGGTTCGGCGATGTCAACCGCTACGCCGCGACCGGCGGTGTGATCGTCCAGCTGTGGCACGGGATCCCGCTCAAACGGATCGGCCTGGATGCCCCGGTCACGACCCAGTCGCCGCTGCCCGGAGCGCCCGTCGCCATCGGCCGGGTGCTCGCTCGACTGCTCGCCGCGCTGTACCGGAACACGCAGCGCCGCATCCGGGTCCTGCCGGCCGCGTCCCACCTCGTGCGCGGCCGACTGGAGTCGGCGTTCGGACTGCCGGACGAGCGGGTCCCGGTGACGGGGGAGCCGCGCGTCGACGTGCTCTCGCGGGGCAGGGC
>NZ_JBASZT010000275.1:0-1507 GCF_049661145.1 Microbacterium sp. | reverse complement strand
AGCCGACACCGCGCCCGACCCGCACGAGCATCACGTCGTCGCGGGCGCCGCCGAAGGTGTACTCGGCGAGCACCGCCGCGTTGGCGTCGTTCGCGACGAGCACGGGGAGGCCCACCGCCTCGCGCAGGACGGGCTCGAGCGGGACGTCGGTCCAGCCGAAGTTGGGCGCCGTGCGCACTGTGCCGAGGTCGTCGACGATGCCGGGCGAGCCGACACCGATGCCGAGCACGGGCGCATGCGCGTCGTCAACGAGGTCTTTCGCGAGCTGCACGACCGTCGCCAGGATGTCGGCGGTGTCGAGGGGAACGGGCACGTCGTGACGCGCGACGATCTCGCCGTCGAGCGTGAGGATCGCACCCAGGAACCGCTCGGTGCCCGACAGGTCGAGACCGACGATGCGGTGTCCGGCGCGGTCGAGGTCCACGAGGATCGCGGGTTTTCCGGGGCCGGTCACCTCGCGGATGCCGCGTTCGGCGACGAATCCGTCGGCGATGAGCTCGGCGACGAGGTCGGAGATCGTGACGCGGGTGAGCCTCGTCTCGCGCGAGAGATCGGCACGCGACATGGCACCCTGGTGGAAGAGCATCTGCAGGACGAGGGATCGGTTGTGAGCGCGCGCGTGCTCCGGGAGCACCTTCGCGGCGTGGCGCAGCGCGCCGCCGCCGCGCTGTGGATCGGATCTCGACATGTTTGTTAGTAGACCTTACGAACTAATCGACCGCAAGAGCGCCGTCCATTTTGGAAGGCGTGTTTACAAAACCGTTACACGGCCGACACATCCGTCGACGACACCCGAGAGGCACGACATGACCACCCGCCGAACACCGGTCCGCCGCACGTTCCTCCGCACACCGTTCCGCTGCGCGTTCCGCCGCCGCGGACCGACGACGATGATCCTGGTCGCGGCCCTTGCGACCCTCGCGGTCGCGGGGTGCGCAGCCGACGAATCCGGATCACCCTCCCCCACGCCGACGCCGACCGACGCACAGAGCGTCGCGCAGGGGTGCGACGCGGTGCGGACCAGCGTGGCGGATGCCGTGGCGCAACTGCAGGCGCTCGATGTGAGCGACCCGCAGTCCGCCGCTGGAGCGTTCTCGTCCGTCGCCGAGCGACTCGGCGCCGCGGCGGATGGGGTGAGCAATGTCGATGTCGCCGAGATCCTGCCGGACCTGCAGACCGGGTTCACCACGGCATCCGGCACCCTCACCGCCATCGCGGGCGGAGATCTCTCGCAGCTGCCGGTCCTGCTGCAGAACACCACCTCGATTCAGGACTCGCTCACACGCTTCAGCGCGCTCTGTACCACACCGTGACGGCCCTTGCGCGCCGATCCCGTAGGATTGAGGGGCGCATATGCGCAGAACACGGGGGTGTCGCGGTGACTGATCTCGCCACGAAGAACGGGACGGACGGCGCATTCGAGCCGTCGCGCCCCACGGAGGTCACCGCCACGACCGCCGCGACCGCGGTGCTGGAGCACCCGGAGCCGACCGCGGGGATCCCCGCG
>NZ_JBASZT010000274.1:0-4405 GCF_049661145.1 Microbacterium sp. | reverse complement strand
CGCCCGAGGTGCACGGCCAGCAGCCGCGCCGCTCCTGCCCCGTCGCCCGCCTCCACGAGGTCGAGCAGTCGTTCATGCTCGGCGGCGATGACGCTGGTCGGCAGCAACGACGCACCCTGCACTTGAGACATGCAGAAGACGACCTCCGACGCGAGCGTGTCGTAGAGCAGGCTGACCCGTTCACTGCCGAGTGCCGCGATGAGGCTGCGGTGAAACCGCATGTCGGGCTCGACGATCTCGCGTGACGAAGCCCCGTCGAGAGCGGCGATCTCGGCATTGGCCGCGCGCGCGGCATTCGGGATTCTCCGCTCGGCCGCGAGTCGGCGCAGCACCTCGGACTCGACGATCTCTCGCGTGCGGTAGATGTCGCGGACATCCGCAGGGCTCAACCGCACGACCCGCGCCGTCTTGTGCGCGCTGCGCTCCAGCAGCCGCTCGCGCACGAGGTTCTCGATGGCGGCTTTCGCCGTCGGCCGCGCGACGTCGTAGGCCTCCGCGATCTCGGCCTCGATGAGGGGCGCGCCCGGCTCCAGCTGACCCGACAGCACACGCGAACGCAGCTCGTCGGTGACGGCATCGACGACCGACACGACCGCGAGCTTCACTGCCATGCCGGAATGATAGCCGAGCGCGCATGACATGCGTACTTGACAGGCGGGTCTACTTGTCTGACAATCGACCAAGTCGCCGTTTTGCCAGGTGACCACTTGCTAGGTCGTAGTGCCGCGACAACCAGGCCCCTCAACGTGGAGAGACACCGTGTTCCAGCAGATCCTCGATCCGGTCTTCGGATCCCTCACTCTGTCCGCGCTCGTCGCGGTCATCCCCCTCGCGACGCTCTTCGTCCTGCTGGGGGTCTTCCGCGTCAAGGCGTGGAAGGCCTCACTCATCGGGCTCGCGCTGTCGATCGCTCTCGCCGTGCTGGTGTGGCGCATGCCCCCGGTGCAGACCATGAGCGCGACACTCGAGGGCGCGCTCTACGGTGTCGTGCCGATCCTCTGGATCCTCGTCAACGCGCTGTGGGTGTACCGGCTCACCGTCATCACCGGATGGTTCGAAGTGCTCGGCGCCCGCATCCGCGCCATCAGCGACGACCAGCGCATCCTCGCGATTCTCATCGCGTTCTGCTTCGGCGCGCTCCTCGAGTCGCTCGCCGGCTTCGGCGCACCCGTGGCGATCTCGATCGCGATGCTCGTCGCCGCCGGGATGAAGCCCATGAAGGCGGCGATCGTCTCGCTCCTGGCCAATACGGCCCCCGTGGCCTTCGGCGCGATGGCCGCGCCGATCATCGCGCTGTCCGGTGTCACCGGCATCGACATCCACCTGCTGTCGCAGATGGCGGGGCGCCAGACGCCTTTCCTGGCGATGTTCGTGCCCCTCATCCTCGTCTTCCTCGTCGACGGCCGACGCGGGATCAGGCAGACATGGCCCGTCGCCGTCGTCGCCGGAGTCGCGTTCGCGCTGTCGCAGTTCGTGACCTCGAACTTCATCGCCGTCGAGATCACCGACGTCGTCGCCTCGGTCGTCACCGTCGCGGCCGTGCTCCTCATGCTGCGGGTGTGGAAGCCGTCCGACACCGTCGTGTTCGCCCATGATCACGACGGCCCCGACGACGTCGCGATCCCCGCCGCGCCCGAGGGCGCGCGTATCGCCACCACCAACGTCCGGGTGGCCGCGCCCGCCGTCGTCGACACGGCCCGGTACTCGCAGGCCCGGCTCACCTGGTCGGCGGTCCTGCCGTACATCGTCATCATCGCGGTGTTCGCGCTGTCGCAGATCCCCGTCGTGAAGACCTGGCTCGCCGACGCGACGACCATTCACTTCCCGTGGCCGGGGCTTTCGATCACGGATGCCGCGGGAAACGCCGTCGGCACGGACTACAAGCTCAATGTCGTCGGCACCGGCGGAACCCTGCTGCTCCTGTCGGGCATGATCGTCGCGCTCGCCTACCGGATTCCGCTGCGCCGCGCGGTCGCCGCGTACGGCGAGACACTGCACCAGCTGCGCTTCACGATCGTGACCGTCGCGGCGGTGCTCGCGCTCGCGTATGTCATGAACCTCTCAGGTCAGACCCAGAGCCTCGGCGCCGCACTCGCGGCCACGGGCGCCTTCTTCGCGGTCCTCTCCCCCGTGATCGGCTGGCTCGGCGTCGCCATCACCGGCTCCGACACCTCGTCCAACGCGCTGTTCGGGCTGCTGCAGGTCACGGCCGCGCAGCAGGCGGGCATCAACCCCATCCTCACCGCCGCCGCCAACTCGTCGGCGGGCGTGCTCGGCAAGATGCTCTCGCCGCAGAACCTCGCCGTCGCCGTCGCCGCGGCGTCGATGTCGGGCAAGGAGGGAGACCTCTTCCGCAAGCTCATCGGCTGGAGCCTCGGACTGCTGGCCGTGTTCACCGTGTTCCTGTACCTGCAGTCGACCCCGATCCTGGGGTGGATGGTCCCGGTCGCGCCGTGACCGGATCCATCGCCCCGACAAGACCGGAGTCCGCGGTGCCGGCCGATATCGCCGCGGCCGTCGCAGACGCGTCCCGCATCAGGACGCGCGCGATCGACCGGGTGGCCTACGCGAGCGATGCGTCGCACTTCCTGCTGACCCCGAACGCTGTCGTCGTTGCGCAGGACGCCGCCGAAGTGGCCGCCGTGCTGCGCGGAGCGAACGCGACCGGCACACGCGTGACGTTCCGCTCCGGCGGGACGAGTCTGTCCGGTCAGGCATCCGGCGACGACCTGCTCGTCGACACCCGGCGCGGGTTCCGCCGCATCGACGTGCTAGACGGCGGCCGTCGCGTGCGCGTACAGCCCGGCGCCACCGTACGGCAGGTCAATCTGCGCCTGCTGCGGCACGGCTACCGGCTGGGACCCGATCCCGCCAGCGAAGCCGCCTGCACGATCGGCGGCGTCGTTGCGAACAACTCCAGCGGCATGGCCTGCGGCACCGTCGAGAACACCTACCGGACGCTCGAGTCGATGATCTTCGTCTTGCCCAGCGGAACGAAGATCGACACCGCGGATGCCGACGCCGACGCCCACCTGAAGGCGCGCGAGCCCGAGCTGTTCGAGGGGATCATCCGCCTGCAGCGTCGCGTGCGCTCGAATCCGGAATCGGTCGCGATCATCGAGCGCCAGTTCGCCATGAAGAACACGATGGGCTACGGCGTCAACGCGTTCGTCGACTTCGACTCGCCGGTACAGGTCCTGGCGCACCTCATCATCGGCAGCGAAGGCACCCTCGCGTTCGTCGCCGAGGCGACGTTCCGTACGGTCCCGATCATGCCGCGCATCACGACCGCGCTCGCGGTGTTCCCGACGCTCGATGACGCCACTCGCGCGCTCCCCGCCCTCGTGGACACGCGCGCCGCAACTCTCGAGCTGATGGACTCGACGAGCATCCGCGTGGGGCAGTCCTTCGCCGACGCGCCCGCGCAGATCCTCGGGTTCGAGGTCACGACGCAGGCCGCGCTGCTGGTCGAGTATCACGCGGCGGACGACGACGAACTGACCCGGCTCGCCGCCGCCGGCATGGCGGTGCTGCGTGACGCGCCGCTGCACACGCGCACCGTCTTCTCCCCCGACGCCAAGGCACGCGCGACGGCGTGGAAGCTGCGCAAGGGGTTGTACACCTCGGTCGCCGGTGCCCGCCCGGCCGGCACGACCGCGCTGCTGGAGGACATCGTCGTGCCCGTGCCGTCGCTCGCTCCCACGTGCGATGCGCTGCAGACGCTGTTCGACCGGTACGGCTATCGCGACTCGGTGATCTTCGGGCACGCGAAGGACGGCAACATCCACTTCATGCTCACCGACCGGTTCGAGGGCGACGCCGCGATGGGCCGTTTCGAGGGCTTCACCGAGGAGATGGTCGACCTCGTCCTGGATGCCGGCGGCAATCTCAAGGCCGAGCACGGCACGGGTCGCGTGATGGCACCCTACGTGCGCCGCCAGTACGGCGACGAGCTGTACGACGTGATGCGCACGCTGAAGCGACTGTGCGATCCGTTCGGCATCCTCAATCCGGGCGTGATCATCACCGACGACGCCGCGGCGCATCTGCGGGACTTCAAGCACGCCGCGCCCATCGAGATCGAGGCCGATCGCTGTGTCGAGTGCGGCTACTGCGAACCGGTGTGCCCATCGAAGGACCTCACCCTCACCCCCCGGCAGCGCATCGTCGTGCGGCGCGCGATGGCGCGGGCCACCGCCTCCGGCGACCACGGGCTCGCCGCCCGGCTCGAGCGCGACTACGACTACTCCGGCATCGACACGTGTGCCGTCGACGGCATGTGCGTGACAGCCTGCCCCGTGCTCATCAACACGGGAACCCTCGTCAAGCGGCTGCGCCGCGAGGACCAGAACCCCGTGCTCGCCGCCGGCTGGCAGGCGGCGGCGCACGCGTGGGGCCCCGTCAC
>NZ_JBASZT010000273.1:0-4999 GCF_049661145.1 Microbacterium sp. | reverse complement strand
TCGTCGGCTCGGGCGGGCACGCCGCCTGGCCGCAGCACGCGATCGACCCGGTGCCGGCGGCGGCCGAGATCGTGCTCGCCCTGCAGTCGTTCGTCACGCGACGCATTCCGATCACCGACCCCGCCGTCGTCTCGGTGACGCGCTTGGGGTCCGACTCACCAGCGAGCAACGTGCTCGCCGCATCCGTGGAGCTCGAGGCCAACGTGCGGACCCTCTCACGCGAGACCCTGGCGCTCGTGCGCACCGAGCTGCCGCGCCTGGCGCGAGCGATCGGTGAGGCGCACGGCTGCACGGTCGAGACCGAGTTCATCGACTCGTACCCCGTGACCGTCAACGACCCGACGGAGACCGAGTCGGTGCTCGGCCTGCTCGACGAGCGCTACGGTGCGAACGTCGTCCGGCTGGGAGCCCCGGCGATGGCCTCCGAGGACTTCGCCTACGTGCTCGAGGAGGTGCCAGGCACGCTCGTGTTCCTCGGGGTGCAGGTCGAGGGCGCGACGGCCGGCATGCACTCCGATCGCGCGGTCTTCGACGACGCGCTGCTGGCCGACCACGCCGCCCTTCTCGCCGAGCTCGCGCTTCGTCGCCTCTCCTCGGTCCCCTCCCACCATCAGGTAACCTGAAGGCATGGAGATCCTGCGCCACGTCGTCGTCCTGATCCACCTCGTCGGGTTCGCTGTGCTGTTCGGCGCGTGGGTGGTCGAGGCGGTCGGGCAGCGACGCATCACGCGCCTGCAGACGTGGGGCATGGTCATCGCCGCAGTCGCCGGGCTCGCGCTCGCGGGGCCCTGGGGCATCTCGTACGAACTCGACTACGTCAAGCTCGCGGTGAAACTCGTCGTGCTGCTGATCATCGGAGCACTGCTCGGCATCGGCGCATCCGGTCAGCGCAAGACCGGCGCCGTCGCGCCGGCGGTGTTCTGGCTCGTCGGCATCCTGATCCTGCTCAACGCCGCTCTCGCGGTGCTCTGGCGCTGACGCACGGGGGCCGCCCCGCGTAATCACGGCCCGACTGCGCACCCACGGTGTCCGCTGACGGCGTAAAGTAGATGTTCGTGCGCCGGGACTTCGCCGGCGCCCCCGGTGCCTGCACAGCCGCGGCGACCGGCGCATCACCCTGCGCCGGACGCCCCGCCACCGGCGCGTCCCACCAGGACCATCGGCATCCCATCGACAGATAGTTCTTCACGCATGTCCTCCGCAATCGCGACACCCGCCGCCCCTGCCCCCGCCAACCCCCGCTCCCGCGTCATCACCGCGAGCCTCGTCGGAACGACCATCGAGTTCTACGACTTCTACGTCTACGCGACCGCCGCGGTGCTCGTCTTTCCGGCGCTCTTCTTCCCGACCGGCAACGACACGACCGCCCTGCTCGCCTCGTTCGCCGTCTTCGGCGCCGCGATGATCGCGCGCCCCATCGGCGCCGTCGTCTTCGGCCACTTCGGCGACCGCTTCGGCCGCAAGGCGACGCTCGTCGCGTCGCTGCTGACGATGGGCATCGCGACGTTCCTCATCGGCGTTCTCCCGACCTACCACCAGATCGGCTGGACGGCGGCGCTGCTCCTGCTGATCCTGCGCCTGTTCCAGGGTTTCGCGCTCGGCGGTGAGTGGTCGGGGGCCGCGCTCGTGGCCACCGAGAACGCCCCGAAGGGCAAGCGGGCCTGGTACGGCACGTTCCCGCAGCTGGGCGCCCCGATCGGGTTCATCATCGCGAACACGCTGTTCCTCGTGATGAACTTCCTGCTGCCCCACCCCGACGGCCCCGCCGTCGGCTCCGAGGCGTTCCTGTCGTGGGGCT
The DNA here is from genome assembly GCF_049661145.1 of Microbacterium sp. Lineage (GTDB taxonomy): Bacteria > Actinomycetota > Actinomycetes > Actinomycetales > Microbacteriaceae > Microbacterium. The sequence continues at coordinate 3,201 of NZ_JBASZT010000273.1, read as the reverse complement.
GGCGCGTCCCGTTCCTCTTCTCGGCGGTCATGGTGATCGTCGGACTCTGGGTGCGGCTGCGGCTCGTCGAGTCCGACACATTCACCCGTGCCGAGCAGAAGGGCGCGCTGCGCAAGTTCCCGCTGGGCGAAGTGATCCGCCGCCACTGGTGGCAGCTGATCCTCGGCACGTTCATCATGCTCGCGACCTACGTGCTCTTCTACCTCATGACGAGCTTCACCCTCTCCTACGGCACCAAGGCCGCTTCGCTGGAGACGGCGTCCGCCGCAGCGCAGAAGGCGGCCGAAGCGGCGGGCAAGAGCTTCGATGCCGCGGCGTTCGCCGCGCAGTTCTACCCCGGACTCGGGTTCACCTATGTCGACTTCGTGATCATGCAGATCATCGGCGTCGTGTTCTTCGGCATCTTCACCCTGCTTTCCGGCCCGCTCGCCGACTCCCTCGGACGCAAGAGGCTGCTCGTCTGGGTCACGGTGGGCATCATCGTCTTCGGACTGGCGTTCAGCGTCTTCCTGCTGCCGCAGGCCGACCCGAAGTTCACCGGTGCGCTGACGCAGGCATTCCTCATTCTGGGCTTCCTGCTGATGGGTCTCACCTTCGGGCCGATGGGGGCCGTGCTGCCGGAGCTGTTCCCCACCAACGTGCGCTACACCGGCTCCGCCATCGCGTACAACGTGTCGTCGATCCTCGGCGCCGCCGTGGCCCCGTCGATCGCCCTCGGTCTGTGGGCCGCTGCCGACGGAAACCCGTGGCTCGTCGGCGTCTACCTCGCGGGTTCGGCCGTCCTGACACTCATCGCGCTGCTGCTGTCGAAGGAGACGAAGGACGTGGACTACGACACCAACATCGGGCTCGGCGCAACGGGATCACTCTGATGCGAAAGTCTCGTGACATGACCCAGACTTTCCCGCCCCACGGCGCGGCAGCGCCACTGAGAAGCTGACCCGAAAGTCTCGTGACATGAGCCAGACCTTCTCGCCATCAAGCTGACACTCTCGTAAAACTAATCCCTTTCGTTTATGATGGGAGGATGCTGCGTACACTTCCCACGCGAACGCTGATGCCCGCCGAGGGCGATCGGCACGAGCGGCTGTGGATGGCGTGGCCGGTCGCCGACTATATGCTCGACGGCTCGGCGGCACCGCGTGACGACGTGCTCGCGGCGTGGGCGGCCGTCGCCCACGCCGCGGCAGCGTTCGAGCCCGTCACGATGGTCGTCCATCCTGCCCACGTCCCGGTCGCGCGACGGATGCTGTCGCGCGAGATCGAGCTGTGGGAGGCGCCGATCGACGACGCGTGGCTGCGCGACTCCGGCCCGACTTTCGTCCGCACCGCCGACGGCATCGCCGTCGTCGACTGGGTGTTCAACGCCTGGGGCGGGCTGACCTGGGCGGGCACTGCGCACGATTCCACGATCGCTGCGCGAATCGCCGCGGAGCTGGGCGTCGACCGCATCGCCTCGCCCCTGACAGCGGAAGGCGGCGGCATCCACGTGGACGGCGCCGGCACGGCGCTGGTCACCGAGACGGTCATGCTCGATCCCGCGCGCAATCCCGGGTGGACCCGCGTCGACGTCGAAGACGAACTGCGTCGCACGGTGGGCGCCGAGCGGGTCATCTGGCTGAGCCGCGGGCTCACGCGGGACTACGGTCCCTACGGCACCCGCGGCCACGTCGACATGATCGCGACGATGCCGGAGCCCGGACGCGCGATCTTCCACGACCAGCGCGACCCCCGGCATCCGGACCGATCCGTGTCGACGCGCGTGCGCGCGGAGTTGCAGGACGCCGGACTCGAGGTCGTCTCTCTGCCGGCGCCCGGCGTGCTGCGCGACGACGCCGGCTGGGTCGACTACTCGTATGTCAATCACGTGCTCGTGGGCGGCGGCGTCATCGCGTGCGGGTTCGATGACGCGGCGGATGCCATGGCCGTCGGCATCCTGCGTGACCAGTACCCCGGGCGCGAGGTCGTCACGGTCGACGCGCGCGCGATCTTCGCGCTCGGCGGCGGCATCCACTGCATCACGCAGCAGCAGCCGGCCAGCGTCTGAGCGCGCGCCGCGAGCCGCCGGCCGCTGCTTCAGCGCGTCACGCCAGCGACATCCCCAGCATCGCGACGAGGGCCAGGACGATTCCGGCCGTCTGCAGGCGCGACGGCCGCTCCCCGAGGAACAGCAGGGCGAGCACGATCGTGACGGCGGGATAGAACCCGCTCACGACGGACAGCACCGACAGGTCGCCGAAGCCGAGACCCGCGAGGAAGAGCGTGTTGGCCGTCGCATCGAGTAGTCCGCTCGCGCCCGCGATGGCGATCGCGACGCCGACCACCATGCGACGCCGGATGCCGACGGCGACGGGCACCGCGGTGAGCACAGCACCGTCCGCGATCACGGCACCGCGCGACGACGCCCCGATCGAAGCGACATCCGGCGATGCGCCACCGCAGCGCCCATCCGACATTCCCGCCCGCGCCCGCCAGGCCAGTACCCCCGCGACAGCGAAGGCGACGACGGTGCAGCTGATGCGGTTCGCGGTGAGCGGGGTGAGCCCGGCATCCAGCGGAGCGCTGTCGAGGGAGATGTACAGCACCCCGAGGAACGCGCCGGCCACGGCGGCCTTCGCGATGTCGACGCGATGGGCCCGCGTGCGCTCGTCGGCGCGGGGCCGAGAGACGAGGCCGACGGCGACGAGGCCGGTCAGCAGCGCGACCCATCCCAGCGGCGAGAACGTCTCACCGGACAGCAGACCCGCCGACATCGGCACGACGGTGGAGACGATCGCCACGACGGGGGCGAGCGTCGTCATGGGGCCACGGGCGTAGGCGGAGTAGAGCAACCAGATGCCGAGGCACGAGGTGACACCGGTCACGAGGCCGACGACGGTCGTCTCGGGATGCCACACTCCGCCGTCGATCGGCGACGCGACCAGGAGTGCGACGGCTCCGGCAAGAGCGGCGAACGCCGTGACGAGCATGGCCATGAGCCGCTTCGCGGCAAGCCCGCCGAGAAAGTCGGCGGCTCCGAAGCCGGCAGCGCTGAGGGAGCCGAGGAGGACGGAGATCACGAGGTTTCCTTCTGGGTTCGTGGTGACCCGAGGTCACACGCTAACAGGGGACGGCGGGAGCTCGGCAGTAGCGGTCACTGCCATGGCAGGTACCTGCCATGTCGCGCGGCGGCGACCGGCCAGGTGCCGCCCGCGGAGCGGC
>NZ_JBASZT010000272.1:0-5602 GCF_049661145.1 Microbacterium sp. | reverse complement strand
TGGGGGAGCGGGTGCAGTTGCGGATCCGCAATGACACCGAGATGTGGCATCCGTTCCACCTGCACGGCCACACCTACCAGCACACGGGCGGCGGCCCCCGGAAGGACACCTCGATCATCCTCCCGGGGCAGACCTTGACGGTCGACTTCGATGCGGACAACCCCGGTCTGTGGGTCGCGCACTGCCACAACATCTACCACGCCGAGGTCGGCATGACCACGGTGCTCGGGTACCGGTCATGATCGGCGCGTTCATCCCCAGCCCGGATGTCACCGGGTTCGCGGTGGGGCCGTTCACGATCCGCTTCTACGCGGTGTTCATCATCGCCGGGATCGTGATCGCCGTCTGGCTCACCTCCCGCCGGCTGCGGCGGCGCGGCGCGCCTGCGGGCGTCGTGGTCGACGTCGCCCTATGGGCGGTTCCGGCCGGGATCGTCGGCGGCCGGCTCTACCACGTGCTCACCCACCCCGCGGACTACTTCTACGAGGGCGCGGACCTGTGGCGGGTGCTGTACGTGTGGGAGGGCGGTCTGGCGATCTTCGGAGCGATCCTTGCCGGCAGCGTCGCGGCGTGGCTGGTGTGCCGGCGTGCCGGCATCCGGTTCCTTTCGTTCGCGGACGCTCTCGTGCCCGGGCTGCTGATCGCGCAGGCGATCGGTCGGTGGGGCAACTACGTCAACCAGGAGTTGTTCGGCGCCCCCACCACGTTGCCGTGGGGGCTGCAGATTGACCCCGCGAACCATGCCTTCCCGCCCGGGCTGCCTCCGGACACCCTGTTCCATCCGCTGTTCCTGTACGAGATGTTGTGGAACCTTGCCGGCGCGGCCGCGATCCTACTGATCGAACGCAGAGTGTCGTTGCGGTGGGGCAAGGCGCTCGGCGCGTACCTGATTGTCTATGGCACCGGCCGCGCCTGGCTCGAGGCGCTGCGCCTGGATCCGACCGGGCTGCTGCTGTGGGGCGTGAAGGTCAACCTGCTGATGGCCGCACTCATCGCCGTCGCCGGCGTCGCGCTGATCGTCGTGCAGTCCCGACGCCACCCGGAACCGGAACCGTCGCCGTACCTGCCCGGACGCGCTCCCACCCCTGGCGCGACGGTGCCGGGGGCACCTATCGACGTACGGGAAGGAGCACCCGGATGACACGTCGTCCACGACCCGACCCCGATCCGGCCGCAGGTACCGCCGTCGTCGCCGGTACCTGCGGGCCGGGCAGGCGATCATGGCTGTCGGCGCCCTCATCGTCGTGGTGCACTGGCTCGCCCCACATCGAGACGTTCGGCCCGAGGGCTGGATCGATTTGGTCGCCGGGTACCCGATGGGCGCGCTGTTGGTGATTGGCGGCGCGGTCCTGGCCAGCCGCAGACCCACCTGACATGACCTCGCACAGGCACACCCCGGCACCTCTCCCGGCAGGGATCCCCGCTGCTGCCGTTGTGGCCGGCGCTGGCGCTCGCGGCCGTGGCCGGGGTGCTGATGGACCTGGCGTACCCGCAGGCCGGCGTGTGGGTGGCCGCGCCGATCGCTGCCGGGCTGCTGTTGTGCGCGCTGATCGGTCGCAGCGCAGCGGGCGCCCTCGGCGTCGGCGCGGTCTTCGGGGTGGTGTTCTTCGCGCTGCTGGTGTCGTGGACCTCCCGCTACCTCGGGCCGGTGCCGTGGCTGGCATTGACCTTCGTGCAGGCTGCGATCACGGCGGTCGGGGTGATCCCCCTGACCCTCGCCTACCGGTGGATGCTGCGTGTCGCCCCGGGGCGGGCGGGGCGGATGGTGCTGCTGCCGTTGTTGCTGGCGTCGCTGTGGACGGGCCGGGAGATCCTGATGGGGGCGTGGCCGTACGGCGGGTTCCCGTGGGCACGGCTGGGGATGACGCAGGTGGAGAGCCCCGTCGCGGCCGTCGGCGGGTCAGCGGCGATGGTGGGGGTGGCCTAGGGCGTGTCTGACAATGTCTTGGCCCAGGCGATGACGGCGTTGAGGAGGACGGCGGCCCGGTAGACGATGGCGTGTTTGTCGTACCGGGTGGCGAGGCCGCGCCATTGCTTGAGGTGGCAGTACTGGCGTTCGATGACGTTGCGGTTCTTGTAGTCGACGGCGTCGAGTCCGACCGGGCGCCCGCCGCGGGATCCGCGGCGCCGGCGATGACCCTTCTGGTCATCGGGCTCGGGGATCACGGCTTTGATGCCGCGGGCGCGGAGGTGCTCGCGGATCGCGCGGGACGAGTATGCCTTGTCGGCTCGGACCGCGTCCGGCCGGGTGCGCGGCCGTCCCCTCTCGCGGCCCACGCGCAGCTGCTCCATCAGAGGCAAGAACATCGGCGAGTCGCCCGCCTGCCCCGGGGTGATCAACGTGACCAGCGGGCGCCCGTTACCGTCGACGAGCTGGTGGATCTTCGTCGACAGGCCGCCTCGGGAACGGCCGATGCCGTGGTCAGGCGGCTCTTCCCGCAGATTCTTGTAACTCGATCCAGCCCCCTGTGAGGCGGGTCGTGTTCGTCGCGTGCTGATGCGCGCGAGCGATGGTGGAGTCCACCGACAGCGACCAGTCCACCAGGCCAGCGGCATCCGCGGCAGAGGTGAGCTTGGCGAGCACCCGATCCCAGGTCCCATCGCTCGCCATCCGGTGATGCCACGTCCACACCGTCTGCCACGACCCGAACACCTCGGGCAGATCACGCCACGCGATCCCTGTCCGATACCGGTAAACGATGCCCTCGACCATCGTGCGCGCATCGGAGAACTTCCGACCCGGCCTGCCCGTCGGCCGCGGCAACATCTCCTCGATCAACGACCACTGAACATCCGAGAGCACCTGAAAACGCGACACGCGATCAGCCTCTCAGCACTCGCATCCAACCTTTGTCAGACACGCCCTAGCCCGCACCGCCTGCGCGCGCCCCACCCCGGGGCGCTGATCGTCGCGCCCGGAACACGACGCGGCCCGACCCCATCCATCGAAAGGAACCATCATGACCACGATCACCTCCACCTCCACCCCGCGCGTCGCGCTCGTCACGGGCGGCTCCGGCGGCATCGGCCAGGCCGTCGTCGAGAAGCTCGCCGCCGACGGCTTCGCCGTCGCCGTGCACTACGCGGGAAACCGGGCGAAGGCCGACGCGCTGGTCGACCGGATCGTCGCGCAGGGCGGCTCGGCCATCGCCGTCGGCGGCGACGTCGCCGACGAGACCGCCATGGCCGCAGCCTTCAACGCCGTCGACGCGGCGTTCGGCGGTGTCGACGTCGTCGTCCACACGGCCGGCATCATGCTGCTCTCGCCGATCGCGACACTCGACCTCGACGACCTGGACCGCATGCACCGCACGAACATCCGCGGGACGTTCGTCGTCGACCAGCTCGCCGCGAACCGGATCCGCTCCGGCGGCGCGATCGTCAACTTCTCCACGACCGTGACGCGCACGCAGTTCCCGGCCTACGGCGCCTACGTGGCGAGCAAGGCCGCCGTCGAGGGCATCACGCTGATCCTCGCCCGCGAGCTGCGCGGCCGCGACATCACCGTCAACGCCGTCGCGCCCGGACCGACCGCCACGCCGCTGTTCCTGGACGGCAAGGACGAGCAGACCATCGCGACGCTCGCCAAGGCGGCGCCCCTGGAGCGCCTCGGCCGGCCGGAGGACATCGCGCAGACGGTGGCGTTCCTCGCCGGGCCGGGCCGCTGGATCAACGGACAGGTCGTCTACGCCAACGGCGGGCTGGCCTGAGCGCCGGCGGACGAGAAAGAGAGACGACGGAAATGAACCAGACCGTGCTGATCACGGGCGCCTCCAGCGGGTTCGGCGCCCTCACCGCACGCGCCCTGGCGGATGCCGGGCACACCGTGTACGCCGGGATGCGCGAGACGGCGGGCCGCAACGCACCGCAGGTGCAGGCGGCGCGCGCCTACGCCGACGCCCATGCCGTCGACCTGCGGGCGGTGGAGCTGGACGTCAACGACGAGGCATCCGTCGCTGCGGCCGTCGCGCAGGTCGAACGCGAGCAGGGCGCGATCGACGTCCTCATCCACAACGCCGGGCACATGGTCACCGGCCCGGCCGAGGCCTTCACGCCCGGGCAGCTCGCCGAGCTGTTCGACATCAACGTGCTGTCGACGCAGCGCGTCAACCGCGCGGCGCTGCCGGGCATGCGTCGTCGCGGCCGCGGTCTGGTGGTGTGGGTGTCGAGCTCGAGCGTGAAGGGCGGCACCCCGCCGTACCTCGCGCCGTACTTCGCCGCGAAGGCCGCCATGGACTCGCTCGCCGTCTCGTACGCCGCCGAGCTCGCGCGGTGGGGCGTGGAGACCACGATCGTCGTGCCGGGCTCGTTCACGAACGGCACCAATCACTTCGCCCATTCCGGGCGACCCGTCGACGCGGCCGTCGAGAGCGACTACGAGGGCCGGTACCCGGGGCTGATGGAACAGGTCGCGCAGAAGCTCGCAGCGCTCGCCCCTGCCGACGCGGATGCCTCGATGGTGTCGGACGAGATCGCGCGGATCGTGGCGCTGCCTGTCGGCGGCCGTCCCTTCCGGGTGCACGTCGACCCGGCGGACGACGGATCCGAGGAGGTCTCGCAGGTAGCCGATCGCGTCCGCCGCGACTTCCTGACGCGGGTAGGCCTGGAGGATCTGCTCTCCGCCCGGGTGCCGGCGTGAGCGCCCGGCGGCCTACGCCGCGGCGGTGAGGGTGCCGAGACCGTCGCCAGGGTGGATGGGTGCCCCGATTCGCAGCAACGAGCCGCTCCCACGGCGGCGAACCTGTGAGAACGCGATGGGCGGGCGATGAGATCCCGGCGCGGGCCGCAGTCTTGGACCATTCTGAGAGCGCGCGCGGGACCGTGAACACATGACCGCCATCGCCGACACCGGATATCGCGCCCCCGCCGGCGACTCGGGACGCGTGCGCACCGCCCGCCCCACGTCGCCGGGCGCCCGGGGTGCACAGCGCTGGAACCTCGCGGCCGTGGCCGTGATCTGGCTCACCAGTCTCGCGGCCGTCGCGCTGTGGATCGCCGGCGGAGGCATCCAGGCCACGTCCGGCTTCGACGGCGAGACCGTCACGACGCTCGGCCGGCTGACCGGGCTGGTCTCGGCGAACCTGCTGCTCTATCAAGTGCTGCTCATGGCGCGGGTCCCGCTGTTCGAGCGCGGCTTCGGGCATGACGGCATCACCCGGATGCACCGGCTGGTCGGCTTCTGGTCCTTCGCCCTGCTGATCGCCCACGCGGTGCTGACCACCGTCGGGTACGCGATCACGGCGCAGGTCGACGTGCTCGCACAGCTGTGGGACCTGGTCCTCGACTACCCCGGCATGCTCCTGGCGACCGTCGGCACGCTGCTGCTCACCCTCGTGGCGGCGACCTCCATGCGGCGCGCACGCCGCCGGATGCGCTACGAGTCGTGGCACCTGCTGCACCTGTACGGCTACCTCGGCGTCGGACTGGCCATCCCCCACATGCTGTGGACCGGTGCCGACTTCCTGACCTCGCCGCTCGCGTCGGTGTACTGGGTGGGCCTGTGGGCGGCGACCGCAGCCTGCGTGGTCGTCTTCCGGATCGCGCTGCCGCTGTGGCGCTCCGCCCGGTACGGGCTCCGCGTCGTCGACGTCACGCCCGACGG
>NZ_JBASZT010000271.1:0-3472 GCF_049661145.1 Microbacterium sp. | reverse complement strand
TGCCAGGTCCCGCAGGGCGCCCACCGCCGGGGTCGCGAGCGGAGCGCCGCGCAGTGCCCGGTCGGCCTCGTCGGACAGGCGGGCGATCTCCCGCTCGACGCGGTCCAGAGCGCCGGTGTCGATGATGGTTCCCTGCAGTGCGCTGATCTGACCGGCATCCAGTGCCGGATCGCCGACCAGCTCGTCGAAGACGCGCCGCGCTCCGCGGTCCAGGTGCTCGCGGGTGAAGGCGATCAGCAGCGTGCGCTTGCCCTCGCGCAGGTCGTCGCCGGACGGCTTGCCGGTTACGGCGGCGTCACCGAACACGCCCAGCACGTCATCGCGCAGCTGAAACGCCATGCCCAGCGGGTGGCCGAAGGCGGCGAGGGCCGCGTTCTGCGCATCGTCCGCCCCCGCCAGGGCCGCCCCCAGCAGCAGCGGATGCTGCACGCTGTAGCGCGCCGACTTCAGCGAGGCGACACGCAGCGCCCGGCCGGCGTGCTCCCAGTCTGGTGCTGTGGCGAACGCCGCCTCCTCGGCGATGTCGAGGAACTGTCCGATCGTCACCTCGCGGCGCATGAGCGCATAGACGCGGCGGGCGGATGCCGCGTGCACGGCGTCCTGCAGTCCTTCCTCGAGCAGATCGTCGCTCCACGCCACGAGCAGGTCGCCGAGGAGGATGGCCGCGGACCGCCCGAACGCGGCGGAGTCACCGACCCAGGCCGATGAGGTGTGCATCCGCTCCAGCGCGCGATGGGCGGCAGGACGGCCGCGTCGGGTGTCGGAGTTGTCGATGAGGTCGTCGTGGACGAGAGCGGCGGCGTGGAAGATCTCCAGGGCCGCAGCCGCGGCGGTAGTGGACTCGGAGACGGTCGCGCGAGGGTCGCGACGCTGTGCGACGGACTGCCAGCCGGTGACGCAGAAGCGAGCTCGCAGGCGCTTGCCGCCTCGCAGCGCCTCGTCCGCCGCGGTGAGCAGTGCGGCTACCTCGGCACCGCTGCCCCGCCACTGCGAACGCTCCGCGATGACGAACCTTTCCAGTCGCTGGGAAACAGCCTCGATCGGATCGGCAGAAGCGGTCACGGGCCTAGCCTAGTTCTCACGTGCTCGCGTAGAATCGAGCGTATACGAGTCCGCCCGGCGAGGAGGGGGAGGCAATGCCTCTGTCAGAGCAGGAGCAGCGTCTGCTCGATGAGATGGAACGCCATCTCATGAACAAGGACGCCGATGTCGTCAGCGCACCTCGCAATGGCCAGGCTCTCAGCTACCGCAACATCGTCTACGGCACCATCCTCGTCCTCGTGGGCATCGGCGGTCTCATCGCCGGAGTCTCCTCCGGCATCGTCGCCATCGGCGTCATCGCGTTCGTCGTCATGGTCGCCGGCGTCGTGCTCGCCGTCACGCCGGCACGCGGATTCACTGCTCCGGCCCCGCGTACGGGCGAACGGAAGAACCGGACCGGCTCGTCGTCGGGATCCTTCATGGATCGCATGAACGATCGCTGGGACCGTCGGCAGGACGAACGCTGACCGCGATCTGATCGCCTCCCACCTAAGCACCGACCCCTCGGGGTCGGTGCTTTTTTTGCGTTGGGGAGGCATTGGGGGAGCGACCGAGCGCGCAGCGCGCGGTGTCTCATAGTGAAGTGGAGGAAAGTGGAGTAAAGTGGTGTTCACCTTGATCGGGCCGGAGGAAGGGGGAGTGGCTGATGTTGCTGGGCACGTACACCCCCAAGCTCGACGACAAGGGCCGCGTCATCCTTCCGGCCAAGTTCCGCACCGACCTCGGTGACGGCGTCGTCGTCACGCGTGGGCAGGAACGCTGCCTGTACGTGTTCAGCACGAAGGAGTTCGAGCGGGTCTACGAGAAGATCCGCGAGGCGCCGCTGACCAACAAGCAGGCCAGGGACTTCCAGCGGATGTTCCTGTCCGGCGCGAGCGACGAGAAGCCCGACAGCCAGAGCCGCATCACGATCCCGCCGCATCTGCGTACCTACGCCAACCTGGGCCGCGAGCTCGTCGTCACCGGCATCGGCGCGCACGCCGAGATCTGGGATGCCGAGGCGTGGCACACGTATGCGGAAGGCAATGAAGACAGCTATTCGGATATGGAGCAGGAGGTGATCCCGGGCCTGTTCTGAAGCGACAGTCTCGCCACCGTGGGCAGGTTTCCTTGCCCCATGGCGCGGCAGCGCCCCTGAGAAGACTGATCCGTGGCCGTGACTCCCAGCCGCACGCCCTGACACACTTCCCCGGTGCCAGGTCGCGGCGGATGGGGATCACGGCTCCGGATCCCCGCCCCGAACGCCATGAGCCACTCCGACATTCACACCCCGGTCCTGCTCGAGCGCTGCGTCGAGCTGCTGGCGCCCGCTCTCCAGCGCCCCGGCGCCGTGCTCGTCGATGCCACCGAGGGAATGGGCGGCCACTCCGAGGCTCTGCTGGAGAGGTTTCCCGACGCCCGACTGATCGGCCTGGACCGCGACACCGACGCGCTCCGTATCGCCGGGGAGCGACTCGCCCGATTCGGCGACCGCGTCACGCTCGTTCACAGTGTCTATGACGGCATCCGCGATGCAGTCAATGCGGGCGTCGGCAACGGCACCGCGGATGCCGCGCGGGCCGCAGGCGCTGTCTATGACGGCATCCGCGATGCAGTCAATGCGGGCGTCAGCAACGACACCGCGGATGCCGCGCGGGCCGCAGGCGCTGTCCATGACAGCATCGCGAATGCCTCGGCATCCGCCGACGCACCGCGAGTGGATGCCGTCCTCTTCGACCTCGGGGTCTCCTCGCTGCAGCTCGACGAGGCCGAGCGCGGCTTCGCGTACGCGCGGGACGCACCGCTGGACATGCGCATGGACCAGACCACCGGCATCACGGCGGCCGACATCGTCGCCACCTACGGCGAGGGCGACCTGCGCCGCATCTTCGAGCGCTACGGCGAAGAGAAGCTCGCCGGCCGCTACGCCCGCGCCATCATCGCGGCGCGGGCCCAGGCTCCGCTGACCCGGTCCGGACGGCTCGTCGACGTCCTCGTCGCAGCGACGCCGGTCGCTGTGCGGCGCGAGGGCCGCGGACATCCCGCCAAGCGCGTCTTCCAGGCGCTGCGCATCGAGGTCAACGCCGAACTCGCCGCGCTCGAGCGGGCCCTGCCTGCGGCGATGGCTCTGTTGCGTGTCGGCGGTCGCATCGTCGTGATGAGCTATCAGTCTCTCGAGGACCGCCTGGTCAAGCGGGTGTTCGCGGATGCCTCGGCATCCACTGCCCCGGCCGGTCTGCCGGTGGAGCTGCCTGAGCACGCGCCGCGCTTCCGGCTGCTGATCAAGGGCGCCGAACTCGCCACCGACGACGAGAAAGCGCGCAACCCGCGCGCCACCCCCGTGCGTCTGCGCGCGGCCGAGCGTGTGAGGGACGCAGCATGAGCATTCCCGCCGAGAACACCGTCGACCTACTGGCCGGCCTGCCCGAGCTCCCCGCGCGCAGCCGCCCGG
>NZ_JBASZT010000270.1:0-3353 GCF_049661145.1 Microbacterium sp. | reverse complement strand
GATTTCTGGTGGTGTTGCGACGATTTGCGACCCCGCGGTCGCGTGGGAGCTCTCGGGCGGGCGTGGGCGGGTCGCAGGTGGTCGGATTCGTGGCGGCATAGCGGCCAGCTGCGACCCCGCGAGCGCGTGAGTGCTTGGGCGGGCTCAGGCGGGGCTGCGCGCGCACGGCGCGAGCGCGGGCGCACGAGACAGGCTCGGGGTAGTCGTACCCTGAACGTGTGGACCCGGCATCCTGGACCTTCGCCATCCTGGCGCTCGCGATCATCGCGTTCATCAGTGGCAAGGTTCCGCTCGCGATCGTGTCGATCGGGGTCGCGCTCGCGCTGTGGGCGACGGGCGTCCTGACGATCGGCGAGGCGTTCGGCGGGTTCGGCGATCCGACGGTGCTGTTCATCGCGTCGCTGTTCGTCGTGAGCGAGGCGCTGGATGCCACGGGTGTGACCGCCTGGCTCGGGCATCAGGTCGTGACGCGGGCGGGCAAGGGGCGCGCGCGGCTGACCGTCGTCATCTCGTTGCTGGCCGCAGTCCTGGCGGCGTTCATCTCGATCAACGGGTCGGTCGCGTCGCTGCTGCCGGTCGTCGTGGTCGTCGCGGTGCGCGCGCGGATCGTGCCGTCGAAGCTGCTCATCCCGCTCGCCTTCGCGGCGAGCGCAGGTTCCCTGCTGACCCTCGCCGGCACGCCCGTCAACATCGTCGTGTCGCAGGCGGCGGTCGCGGCGGGCGGACGGGAGTTCGGCTTCTTCGAGTTCGCGCTCGTCGGCATCCCGATCGTGCTGCTGACGGTCGCCGTCGTCGCGATCGGCGGGGGACGGCTTCTCCCCGAGCGGTCGCCCGACCACCTCGGCAGTCTCGCACCCGACCCGCGGGAGCACGCGCAGCTGCTGCGGTCCAGCTACAACGTACAGCTCGACACCGAGATGCTGTTCAGCGCGCAGGACGGGGTCGCCGAGGTGCTCGTCGCGCCCCGCTCGACCCTCATCGGCCGGACAGTGTATGCCGGGATGACGACGCGCGACGAGAACCTCGTCATCCTGGCGGTGCGCCGCGGCGAGGACGAGGGACCCAACGCGTCGCACGGCGCCGGCGTCGCGGGCAGCCTGCAACTGCGCGCGGGCGACGCCGTGCTCGTGCAGGGCCCGTGGGCGGCCCTGACCACCTACACGCAATCGCCCGATGTCATCGCCGTCACCCCGCCGCAGACACTGCAACGCGCGGTGCCGCTCGGTCGGGGCGCGAAGCGCGCGCTCGTGATCCTCGGGCTGATGGTCGTGCTGCTGGCAACCGGCCTGGTGCCGGCGGCCGTCGCGAGCCTGCTGGCGGCGGGCGCGCTCATCCTGACCGGCGTGCTGACCATCCCGCTGGCGTATCGCTCGATCTCGTGGACGACCGTCATCCTCATCGCCGGCATGATCCCGCTGTCGTCCGCCTTCGTCTCCACCGGTGCCGCCGACCTCGTCGCGGGGGTGGTGCTGAGCCTCGTCGGCTCGACGTCGCCGCATCTCGCGCTGCTCGTGCTGTGCGCCCTCACGATGGTGCTGGGGCAGTTCATCTCCAACGTCGCGACGGTCCTCGTCATCACCCCCATCGCGGTCGCCATCGCGCAGAACCTCGACCTCAGCATCCAGCCGTTCATGATGGCGCTGACGGTCGCCGGCGCCGCCGCATTCCTCACGCCTATCGCGACGCCGGCGAACCTCATGGTGCTGCAGCCGGGCGGCTACCGCTTCGGCGACTACTGGAAGCTCGGGCTGCCGCTCATGATCGTGTATCTCGCGGTCGCGGTGCTGTATGTGCCGCTGATCTGGCCGTTCTGAGTCGCGCCGCGTCAATGCCGCGGAGCGGCCTCGAGGCGGCGGCGCGCCACCTCACCGCCCGATTCGGTTCCAAAAGCAGGCTGAACCGCGCCCTCGGGTCCCGTACGCCGTCGATTCGGCCGATTCAGCCTGCTTTTCGAACGGGACGCCCGCGACACCGGCGGATGCCGGGCTCAGCCGGCCAGGCCGAACAGCTCCAGCGGGTGGGTGAGACGCCACCACGGGTCGGGGTCGGGCATGTCGGCGGTCAGGTGCACCCCGACGGTCGTCGAGTTCAGCGGGCCCTTGACCCGCACGTCGCCGACGGCGGCATCCGCGTCGCGCGCGTCGCCCAGGTCGAGGCTCGTCGTGACCTGAGCGGCGGTGCTGTTCCACAGGATGACCGAGGCGTCGGCATCCGTCACGATGTCGACGCTCGTGCCCCACGCGGTCGTCACGACGCCGGCGCGGGCTCCCGCCGGCAGGATCTGCGGCACCGCGACCTGCGCGGCAAGGTCGTTCAGCAGCCGCGCCGTCTCGCCGTCGCGCGCCTCGTCGGTCGGCTGCCCGAGCACGGTCGCGTAGACGCGCACCGGGGTGTCGCCGATCGTGACGTCCTTCGCGGCCAGCAGGTTGTAGGCACCGCGGAGGCTCCCCGTCTTGAGGCCCACGACGGCGGGATCGGCCAGCAGGTCGTTCGTGTTCGTGACGAGACCGGCGCCCGGCAGCTCGACCGACGGCATCCGCACGATCTCTGCGACGACGGGATTCGCGAGCGCCACCTTGGCGAGCGCGATGAGCGCGGCCGGGTCGGCGACATCGCCGGGGTCGATGCCGGTGGGCTCCACGAGCGTGATGCCGGAGAGGTCGTGCCGGGCGAGCCACGTGCGGGCGGCGGCGGCGAAGACCTGGTCGTTCGGCCACACCGTGCTCGCGAGGCGATCGGTGTAGTTGCCGGCGGACCCGATCAGGATGCCCTGCAGCATCTGATACTGCGTCAGCGAGCCGCCGACGGGGACGTTCAGCGCCGACTCGTCGTTCTCGAGGTAGCTGTAGTAGGTCGCGCGGTCGCGCGCGGTGAACGAGTACGACGGCCCCTGCTCGCCGGGCGCGAGCGGCAGCTCGTCGAGGATCATGAGCACCGTGACGAGCTTCGCGATGCTCGCGATGGGCGCCGCATCGGCGCTCGAGGCGGCCGCCTCGGAGATCCCCGAGACGCCGACCGCCGCCGAGCCCGACACGGGCCATGTCAGGGCGGATGCCGGGGCGGACACGTCCGGGAGTGCGACCTCGCTCACGGTCGGGGCCACCGCGTGCAGCGGCCACAGCAGCGTCGTCGCGGCGTAGACGCCCACGGCGCCCAGCACCGCGAGGATCGGCGCGACGGTGCCCGCCCGCAGCGGCGAGCGACGGGGACGACGCTCCAGCAGGTCGGGTGTGACCGTCGCGTACCGGTGCGGGCTGTCGGCGAGGTCCGTGGTGACGGCCCGCTCCGCCGTGGAGGTCTGCAGAGCGATGGCATCGTCGTCGAGCCAGGCCAGTGCCCGCCGACCCTCGGGG
>NZ_JBASZT010000269.1:0-3148 GCF_049661145.1 Microbacterium sp. | reverse complement strand
GCGCTGGTCGGCAGGCGCGCGCTCCGGCTGGTCCGAGGTGGCGGCCGGGCCCGCTCCTCCGGTCTCGCGCACGGGGCCGAGGACCGCCTCGGTGATCGCCTCGCGGATGGGGCGGTAGCCCGTGCAGCGGCAGAGGCTCCCCTTCATCCGGCGCTCGAGATCGGGCAGGTCGTCGGGCGTGAGAGTGGATGCCGTCACGCTCATGCCGGGCGTGCAGAAGCCGCACTGGAAGCCGAAGTGCTCGACGAGCGCCTCCTGCACGGGGTGCAGCTCGTCGCCCGGCGCAAGCCCCGCGGCCGTCGTGACGGTCGAGCCGCCGGCCCGCACGGCCGGGATGATGCACGAGTGGACGGGCTCGCCGTCGAGGATGACGGCGCATGCGCCGCAGTCCCCCGCGTCGCACCCCTTCTTCACCTCGTGGTGTCCGTGTTCGCGCAGGAGCGTCCGCAGGCACTGACCCGGCCGGGGTTCCGCCTCGAGCGGTGCGCCGTTGACCTCGAGCCTCACGCCGTGCCCTCCCCTTCGAACTGCGCTTCGCTCTCGGCGCCGGTTTCCGCTTCGAGCTCGGCGCGGATGCGCTCGGCGAGGACTCCTGCGACCCCGCGCCGCCAATCCGCGGCGCCGAGCGGGTCCGTGTGGTAGCCGGGGGCAGAGGCGACGTGCCCGGCGAGGGACGCGGCATCCGGAATCCCGACGTATCGCAGCACGACGGGGGTCAGCGTCGCCGCCGTGATCGCGAACACCGCGGCGCCGTCGGGATCGATGCGGCCCGTCACGACGGCGCCCGAGCGCCCGTGCTCGGCGAGGGCGATCTTGCGCAGAAGGGCACGCGAGCGCAGGGCGTGCGCGGGCAGCTCGATCGCCCGCAGCACCTCTCCGCTACCGAGGCTGTTCGTGCCGTTGCCCGTCACGAGCTCGGCGACGGGGAGGCGCCGCTCGCCGCCTCCGGGCGTCCACACGACGGCGGTCCCGTCCAGGCCCGCCGCGAGCGAGACCATCGCGCCCGCCGCGAACGATCGGCAGACGTTGCCGCCGACGGTCGCCGTGTTCCAGATCTTGAACGAGGCGAGCAGCGCGTTCGCGGCGTCGGGGACGATCGACAGCGCCGTCCACTCGCGCGGGGGCGGGGCATCCGTCACCCGCCCTTCGGCCCACGCGACAAACTGGGCGATCGTGCACGTCGCGCCGATGCGGAGGCCGCCTGCCGACACCTCGAGCGCGGGCCAGGCGAGGGAGGTCAGGTCGACGAACCCCGTCGCACCCGGCTGCGGCTCGCTCATGAGCCACGTGCCGCCCGCGAGCAGGACCTCGCCCGGTGCGAGGGCGAGGTCGGTGCGCGTCGTCGCGCGGCGATAGCTCGTGATGGTGTCGATGTCCACGGATGCCTCGCTAGAGCCGCCCCGCCAGTTCGCGCGATGCCGCAGCGACCTCTTCCGCGATGATCGGCTCCTCGGCCGTCACGAGCGTCGCGTCCTCGACGATCCCGCGGCCGCCGACGTACAGGCGGTGAAGCGGCGGCATCGCGCCGAGTCCGAGCGCTGCGACGGGATCCAGGATGCCGGCATGCTCGACGCCGTCGACGCGCCAGACGGCGATGTCGGCGACCTTGCCGGGTTCGAGCGAGCCGATCTCGGCGTCGCGCCCGAGGACCCGCGCTCCGCCGATCGTCGCGATGCGCAGGCCGTCACGGACGCTGAACGAGTCTGCGCCCGTGCGGAGGCGGTTCATCAGGACGGCCTCGCGGATCTCGATGCCGAGCTGGCCGGACTCGTTCGACGCGGCGCCGTCGACGCCGAGTCCGACCGGCACGCCCGCGCGCACGAGATCGCGCACGGGCGCGATGCCCGACGCGAGGCGCGCGTTCGAGGACGGGCAGTGCGCGACGCCCGTGCCCGTCGCGGCGTACCGCGCGATCGCGGTGTCGTCGAGATGCACGCAGTGCGCCATCCACACGTCGTCGCCGAGCCACCCGAGGTCTTCGAGGTACTGCGTCGGGCTCTTGCCGAAGCGCTCGGCGCAGTACGCGTCCTCTTCGATCGTCTCGGAGGCGTGCGTGTGCAGGCGCACGTTCAGCGAGCGTGCGAGCACGGCGGCTTCGCTCAGAAGGTCGGCCGTGACCGAGAAGGGCGAGCACGGCGCGATGGCGACGTGAACGAGCGACCCGAACGAAGGGTCGTGGTAGCGCTCGACGGCCTCCGCCGACGCCGCGAGCGCGGCATCCGTCGTCTCGACCGCGAAGTCGGGCGGAAGGCCGCCCTGCGAGGCGCCGCGGTCCATCGAGCCGCGGGTCGCGTGCAGGCGCACGCCGACGCGCTGCGCTGACTCGACGATCGCTCCGACGATGTCGCCCGAGCCCTTGGGGAAGATGTAGTGGTGGTCGCCGACGGTCGTGCAGCCCGACCGGGCGAGCACCGCCATCGCTCCCGCGGCACCGGATCCCGTCAGGCCGGCATCGATGCGCGACCACAGCGGGTACAGCGCCGTGAGCCAGTCGAAGAGGAGCGCATCCTGCGCGTAGCCGCGCGTGAGCCACTGATAGAGGTGGTGGTGCGTGTTGACGAGGCCCGGGGTGACGAGGCATCCCGTCGCGTCGACGATCTCAGCGCCCTCGCGCGCCGCGGCAGGGGCGGGGCCTGCACCGACCGCCGTGATGACGCCGTCGTCGACGATGACGTGGCCGACGGCGTGCTCGGTGCCGGCGGCATCCACCGTCACGACGTAGCCGCCCTCGATGATCGTGCGTGTCATGCCCGGAATCCTTCGTGTGCATCGGCGGGGGTGGGGTCAAGGGCTCCGGTCGAGCAGGAGGCGCCGGCATCCGTCTCTGCCGTCGACAACGCGTGCTCTCGCCGAGAGCCCACGCTATTCGCGCGGATATCGTGTGCATTCGGCGAGAGCACGTGTTCTCGACGGTCCGAGCGAGCGTGGAGCGGGCCGTCGAGCTCGCGGAGGGGGATGCCGGAGCCGCCGTGACGCGACGCTACGATCTCGGCGAGCACCGAGAGCGCGGTCTCGTCGGGCGACGCTCCGCCGAGGTCGAGGCCGAGGGGGGAGTGCAGCCGAGAGAGCGTGACCTCGTCGAGGCCGGTCTCGCGCAGCATCCGGAGCCGGTGCGCGACCGTCGAGCGCGCGCCCATCGCCCCGACGA
>NZ_JBASZT010000268.1:0-18478 GCF_049661145.1 Microbacterium sp. | reverse complement strand
GCAGAAGGGAGCATCATGACCATCCACTCGGTGTCTGCTCGTCGCACCCGCAGGGGGCTGCTTCGCTCGGGGCTGATCCTCGCCGGCATCCTCGCCGTGCTCGACATCGGCGCCGCCATCGTTCAGTTCGGCGGCGGGGACCTGTTTCCGACGGTCGTCGCGGTCGTGATGGTCGTGCTCGGGGCGGCGACCCTCGTGCTCGTGGCGCTGGCGTGGCGCGGCAGCCGCTGGGCGGCGTGGACGGCTGCGGGGCTGCGGTTGGCGTCGGCGTTGACGGGACTGCCGGCGTTCTTCGTCGAGGGCGTGCCGGCCGGGGCCGTGATCGCCGCGGCATCCGGCATCGTGCTCGCCGTGGCGGCCGGCGCGCTCATCGCTCTCGGCCTGGAGTCGCGGCGATGAACGCGGTCACGACCGCTCGCGACGCCCGTCGAGCGGATGCCGGGGGCGCGGCGCACCGGAGAGTAGCTAGGCCGCTGCCTGTTCCCGGTAGTCGCGCGGCGACATCCCGTGGAATCGCGTGAATGCGGCGCTGAACGTCGGCAGATGGGCGTAGCCGGTGCGGCGGGCGACGACGCTCGGCTTGGCGCCCCCGGCCAGAAGGTCGCGAGCGATCCGCATGCGGGCGGCGTAACGCCAGCGGGCGAAGCTCATGCCGGTCTCCGCGAGGAAGGCCTGACGGACGCCCTCGGGCAGGTCGACGATGGCCGTATCGCGGGACGCGCCGACATGTCGTAGGTAATGCATGGCGGCCTCCCGAGCGCGGGGATGCGTTGGCATCGGCACCGTGAGCGCGCGCTGCTCGGCGAGCTGCTCGGCGAACAGCCCGAGAATGTGACCACGGTCATAGCCATCCGGTCTCAGCGGGGTGCGGGAGCTGATCGCACAGAACATCAGGTAGTCGTCCCATATCGGCGCGAACTGCGCCTGTAGCGGCTCGGTAAGCGAGAGCTCGGCGGTGCTCGCCGTTCCGATCGGCAGTGAGATGGAGTTCTCACGGATGCCGGTGGTGTGCTCCACCTGGGCAGGAATCCAGGTGGCGGCGCCGCGGTGCCGTTCGTGCCGGCGCCCGGCGATGTCCACGTAACCGCTGCCGCGGTACATCCAGCTGAGCACGTGCGTCTCGTTGGTATGCGACGGCGTGTGCGCCGCGGGCAGCAGTTCGGTGGAGTTGAGGGAGAGATCACCGCGCGCTATGCCGCCGAGATCGTCGGCCAGACGCGCCGCCGTGATCCGCGCGGAAACGTCGCCGCCCAGGTGGACGGTGGCGAGGTGCGTCCGGATCTCGAACGGCGTGGATCCGTAATGGTGGACGAAGGCACGTGTGAAGCCGTTGCGACTCGCGAAACCGACCCGCGCTGCGACCTCGTCGATCTCGTATCCCGCCGTCAGGAACTCAACGGCTGCGCTCATCCTGCATCGCAGCCGCCACTTCTCGAACGTGACCCCGGTGGCGAGAAAGTCGCGCCGCAGGGTTCGCGCGCTGGAGCGCACCTGACTCGCCCACTCCTCGACCGTGAGCTCGATGGCGGGGTCACGCAGCAGACCGTGTGCCACGGTCCGGGCGGTCGCCGTCTTCGGCATCACGAGCGGGTCTTGCGGGCTGGCAAGCGCCGCGACTCCGTCCGGCACGGGTGGGGTGAGCGGGCTGCCGGAGTGGTGGAGCAGTTCAGCGAGCGCATCGTGCGAGTAGCCTCGCCCGCTGAGCGGGGTGACCTGCAGATTGAAGTACTGGATCAGCCAGTCTTTCGTGCCGTCGGGAACCGCGAATCGTCTCGGCACAGCGAGGGCGCCGGCCGCGACCCGCGGATGCGTCAGCAACGGAAACGCGATCGTGCCGGGCTCGGTGGCGATCGTCCAGGATGCGCCGCGCTTCGTCGGCATCCAGGCGCACTCGCCCGCGCCGAGCAGGATCTCGGGATGGTCGCCCACGCGTACGGATGCCGAGCCGGAGCGGACCCAGAGCAGGAGGTGGTCGGTCTGGTCCCAGACTCCGCCCGATCGAATCGGAGGGATCGGCGGTGGGCGATGGGTGCTCGCCGGGGAGAACCCAGAACCTGGCATCTCCTCACTATATGGCAGTCTGCGCACAGCACATCCGGTAAGGGTTGCCTAATCTTATCGAAGACGTGCCGACATTGGTCCGGCGTGCCCTGTTTCCGTTGCCCCCGCCCGAAGGTGCCCCGCCTCGCATGCCGAAGACTTCACGCCGACTCACGGTGCGTCCCCTGACTCTGCGTGAGGTCGAGGTCGTCCGGGTGCACGATGTGACATCCGGAATGCGGCGGATCACGCTCGCGGGGGAACAGCTCGGCGAGTTCGTCGCCGTCGGTGGCGGTGCTCAACCGGCATTCGACTCGGCAGGCTTCGACGACGACATTCGACTGGTCTTCAGCTACCCAGGGCACGACCGCCCGGTGTTGCCGGTGCAGAAGGAGAAGGGCCTGGACGTTCCGCGCGATCCTCGGCCGCTGGCGAGGATCTACACCGTCAGGCGCTGGGATGCCGAGACCGGTGAGCTGGACGTCGATTTCGTCAAGCACGGCATTGGAGTCGGCACGACCTGGGCATATCGGGCTCGCCCCGGCGACCGCATCCACTTCTTCGGGCCGGCATCGTCTCGCGGGTTGCCGGAGGATGCGGACTGGCTCTTGGTCGCCGGTGACGACACCGCCCTGCCGGCGATCGCGCGCCTGCTCGACGAGTTGCCGACCAGTGCCAGGGCGCAGGTGTTCATCGAGATCGCCGATGAGGAACATCGCCAGCAGCTGCGGGAGCTTTCCGGCGTCGAGGTGACGTGGCTGGTGCGCGACGGGGTCGAGGCCGGCACGACCACGCAGCTGTTGGACGCCGTCAGAAGCAGCGTCTGGTGGGAGGGGAAGGCGTTCGCGTGGGTCGCCGGCGAGCACAAGGCCGTGCGCGATATCCGACGTCATCTGGTCGAGGAGCGGGCCGTGCCCAAGGCGGACATCGAGTTCATCGGGTACTGGCGGCGCGGTGATGTCGTCGCGCTGGAACAGGATGCCGCGGTGCCCGACCCCGAGAAGACGAAGACCCCGTTCGAGACGCTCCACGATCTCGCCGAACTGATCCCGCCGATCGCGATTCGCACCGCGGTCGAGCTCGGTGTGCCCGAGCTGATCTCGCGCGGTGTGACGGGCGTGCGGGAGCTGTCGACCCGGGTGGATGCCGACGAGCGCGCGCTCGGCAAGCTGCTGCGCTATCTGCACGCGCTGAACCTCGTGTCCGAGACGGCGCCCGGTCATTACGCGCTCACGCCGGTAGGCGAGGTGCTGACTCTCGAGTTCATGATCGAGGCGCTGCACCCCGCCGGAGTCGTGGGGCGAGAGGTGCGCGGCATTTACGGCCTGACCGAGTCCGTTCGCACCGGCCGCTCGTCCTATGCCTCGGTCACCGGGCAGACGTTCACCGAGGTCCGGTCGGAGCAGGCCTACGAGGACCGCTACCTGGAGCGCCTGGCGAAGTTTCAGGCGACCCTGGCTGAGCCGATCGCCAGATCGGAGCTGCTCACCGGCATCCATCATCTGGTCCTCCACTCCGGTGGCGCGGGTGCCCAGGCGCGTGAGTTCGTGGCCGTCCATCCCGACCTGCGCGTCACGATCTGCGCGCTCACGGCACAGGCGGACTGGTTGCGCCGTGACCTCCCCGACACGATTCCCGACGAGGACCAGCGTGCCCGGGTCAGCGTCGTGGAGCAGTCGGTCTTCGAGCCCAGTCCGCCCGCCGATGCCGTTCTCGTCATCCGCGCGTTCAAGAACCTGCCCGATTCCGACGCCGCCCACGCCCTGCGCCGAGCGGCCGAGAATCTCCCTTCCGCCGGCCGGGTGCTGCTGGTCGAGGAGGTTTTCGACACCGACGAACTCGACGAGCACGACGGCGAAGCAGACCTGCTCGCCCTCGCTGTCCACGGCTCCGGGCTGCGCACGGCTGGCGAGCTCGAGGCCGTCGTCGCGCGGGCCGGCCTCATCCAGGTCGGGCAGCACACGGTCGGCTGGGGGACGACCGTCCACGAGCTCTCTCGCGCCGGCATCCACTGACACTCCGCACCCGCTCACGAAGAGAACAAGAAGAGAGAGAGGAACACAGCAATGAGCACGACATCCTTGGGACGACGGGGCGCGGCGCTCGCCGCTGCCGTGCTGAGTGCGGCACTCGTCCTGTCCGGTTGCAGCAGCAACGGCGAAGAGCCCGCCGCTTCGGGCGGTCAGCTGCACACGATCACCGCCGACAACGGCAGCGTCGAGGTTCCGGTCGCACCCACACGCGTCGTGACGATCGGCAACACGACGCTACCGTTCATCGACATGGGCGGCGAGCCCGTCGGCGTCACCGACGTGAGCGACTCCGAGCTCAGCCTTATCCCGGCGGAGCAGAAGGCGACGTTCGAGGCGGCCACCAACCTCGGTACCAGTGCCGATCAGGTCGACATGGAGAAGCTCGCGAGCCTGAAGCCCGACCTCATCCTCGCCCAGTTCCCGGCCAGCGAGTTCGAGCCGCTCGAAAAGGAACTCGAAGCGATCGCGCCGACGGTCTTCTGGGGGCTCGACGTCGAGTGGAAGGAACTCGCCGACGGTGTCGCCGAGGCTGGAAACGTGACGGACGGGCTCACCGAGCAGAAGACGGCGTTCGAGGACAAGATCGCGACGATGAAGCAGACGTATGCCGACATCATCGCCAACACGAAGTTCGTCAACGTGGATCGCTGGGCGAGCTCTGACCCGGGGACCTTCTCGGTCGCGGACTTCGGCTGTGTCGAGATCGCCCAGGGCGACCTGGGGATGGACTTCCCCCAGGCTGCCGAAGGCGAAGACCCGCTCGGTTGGACTTCCCTGCCGTTCGAGCAGCTGGCCGAGCTTTCTCAGTACGACGTGATCACTTACCCCGTGGATGCCGAGGGCAACCCGACGGAGCCCTTTGCGCCGGTCGTCGAGACCAACACCTGGCAGGCGCTTCCGGCCGTGAACTCCGGCCGCGCGCTCGGGCTCTTCTGCCCGGGCAACAACTCCTACGGCCCCGTCCTGCAGTACTTGGACTCGCTCGACGCCGCCCTGGCGACCCTGCCCGCCACCGAGTGACGGCGCTCGTCCCGCGCTCGACCGGCCCGGTCACCGCAACGGTGGCCGGGCCGCGTCGGCGTGCGGTCGGCCTGATCGTCGCTGTCGGGGTGCTTCTGGCGTTGCTGGTGCTGAGCGTGATGATCGGCTCGACGACGATTTCTCCGTCGACCGTGTGGGACGCGCTGTTCCACCCGTCTGTCGACATCGATCAGTTCGCGATCCGCGACTACCGGCTGCCGCGTACGATGATCGGTCTGGTCGTCGGAATCGCGCTCGGGATGTCGGGTGCGCTCATCCAAGCTCTCACCCGCAATCCGCTCGCCGATCCCGGGATCCTCGGCGTCCACGCCGGTGCGTCGTTCGCCGTGACGGTCGCGGTGGGTGTGCTCGGCATCCGCGACATTCGCGGCTTCATGTGGTTCGCCTTCGTCGGTGCGCTGATCGTGACGCTCATGGTGCTCGCGCTGGGCTCGACCAGGCGCGGCCAGGCGCCGGTGGTGATGGTCCTCGCCGGAATCAGCATCGGGGCGGTGCTCGGCGGCGCCCGGGAGGCGCTCCAGCTGAGCGACCCGGATGCCTTCGACGCGATGCGGTCCTGGAACGCCGGGTCGATCGCGGGCCGGGCGCTCGATCTGGTCTGGCCGATCCTGCCGTTCTTCGTCATCGCGCTCGTCCTGGCCTTCATCGCGTCGGCATCGCTCAACGCGATGGCGTTGGGTGACGAGCTCGCGGTCGCCCAGGGTGTGAGGTTGGTGCGCACCCGTCTGCTTGCGATTCTTGCGGTCACGCTGCTCGCCGGGGGAGCGACGGCGATCGTCGGTCCGATCGGATTCGTCGGCCTCATGGTCCCGCACGTCGCCCGCTGGATCGTCGGGCCGCATCAGCGATGGATCTTCGTCTACAGTGTCCTGATTGCGCCGAGCCTGCTGCTGGCCTCGGACATTCTCGGTCGGTTTGTGATCTCGCCCGGTGAGCTTCCCGTGGGAATCGTGACGGCATTCGTGGGTGCGCCGGTGCTGATCGCGCTCGTGCGTCGCCAAAAGGCGAGCGCGCTATGACTCGTGCTTCCATCGATCGGGCCGAGCGCGCGGTGGACTTCGGGCGACCGACGATTGTCGTGCGGCGCGCGCGGTTCGGCGTGCGCATCGACCTGCGCACCCTGATCGTATGCGTGTCGCTGGCGGTGGCCGTAATGGCGGTCGCCGTGGTGGCGCTGACGTCAGGGTCCTATCAACTCGGCATCCTGCAGGTGATCTCCGCGCTCGCGGGGCGAGAGAGCGGGATCGTGCACGAGATCGTCGTCGAGTGGCGGCTTCCCCGGGTCGTTGCGACGGTGGTCTTCGGTGCGGCGCTCGGCGTGAGTGGCGCCATGTTCCAATCATTGACCCGCAACGCGCTGGCCTCGCCCGACGTGATCGGGTTCTCGTCCGGGTCGTACACCGGCGCACTGATCGTGATCATCCTCGTCGGCGGCAGCTACATTCAGGTCGCAGCCGGTGCGCTGCTGGGCGGCGTCGCGACCGCTGTGCTCGTGTACGTCCTCGCCTGGCGGCGGGGTGTCCAGGGGTTCCGGCTCGTCGTGGTCGGCATTGGCGTGTCGGCGATGCTGGCATCGCTGAACACGTGGATGCTGCTCAAGGCGAAGCTCGAAGTGGCGATGGCCGCTGCGGCGTGGGGTGCGGGGTCGCTGAACGGGGTGTCGTGGGACCAGGTCGCGATCGGCAGCGCATTCATCGCCGTGCTGCTGGTGGGTGCCGGGCTGCTCAGCCGGCCGATGCGCCAGCTGGAGCTCGGGGACGACACTGCAGCGGCACAGGGGGTGTCGGTGGCCATCACGCGACTGGGACTGATCGTCGTCGGTGTGGCATTGACGGCGACGGTGACCGCGGCATCCGGACCCATCGTCTTCATCGCGCTGTCAGCGCCGCAGATCGCCCGCCGACTTGCCCGCACCGCCGGGATCACCCTCGCACCCGCCGCGTTCGCCGGCGCACTGCTGTTGGGGGTGGCGGACCTCATCGCGCAGCGCATCGCCCCCACACCACTGCCCGTCGGGGTGATCACCGTCATGATCGGCGGCGGATATCTGGGCTGGCTGTTGTTCATCGAAGCACGGAGACGCCTATGAACGTTGACCCTCGCGATGACGACCGACTCCGGGTGGAGTCGGCGACGATCGGGTACGACAGAAGGATCATCTCGGAGTCGCTGTCGGTGACGATCCCCGATCGTTCATTCACGGTGATCGTGGGTCCGAACGCGTGCGGCAAGTCGACGCTGCTGCGGGCGCTCTCGCGACTGCTCGCACCTTCCGAAGGCCGGGTGATTCTCGACGGTGCCGACATCCAGTCGCACAAGACGAAAGAGGTGGCCAGACGCATCGGCCTCTTGCCGCAGACCTCGTTGGCTCCCGACGGGATCCGCCGCCGACCTCGTCGCGCGCGGCAGGTACCCGTACCAGGGACTCGTGCGGCAGTGGACTCCGGAGGACGAGCGCGCTGTGCTTCTGGCGATGGATCAAGCTGGTGTGACCGAGCTCGCGGGTCGCGCCGTCGACGAGCTCTCCGGCGGGCAGCGGCAACGCGTGTGGGTGGCGATGGTGCTCGCGCAGCACACCGGCATCCTGCTGCTGGACGAGCCCACCACGTTTCTCGACATCGCCCATCAGCTCGACCTGCTGGAGCTGTTCTCGGACCTCAACCGAGCCGGGCGCACTCTGGTCACCGTGCTGCACGACCTCAATCAGGCCGCCAGATTCGGCACGCACCTCATCGCCATGAGGGACGGCGCCATCGTCGCCGAGGGCCCGCCGGCAGAGATCGTCACCGCCGAGCTCGTGGAGGACGTGTTCGGATTGCGGTGCCTGGTCGTGCCGGATCCCGTGGCGGGAACGCCGCACGTCGTGCCATTGGGGAGGGAGCGTGCGACATCACCGACACGGGAAAAGTCACCGACACAGGACGTGTGAACGGTGACATGTCCTGTTCTGGTGAGATTTCCTGTGTCCGTGACGGGCCGCCACGCTGCCACGCCGAGAAGCCACCGGTCACACGCCCGAAACGCGCGGCGACTAGCGTGAGTCGCGTCCTATCAACCCGGCATGCCTAGGGCGGGGACCGGCGGCATTCTCCGCCACATTTGCCGCCACCGCATCCTCGCCGCACGGTCGCCGCACCGACATCGCATCCGGGAGAACGACATGAGCACTGTCGACAAGTCACAGGTCGGGCTGACTGAGCGTCAGTATCACATCGCCGTCGCGCCGGGAGAGGTGTCGACGGTGGCGCTGCTGCCGGGCGATCCGTTCCGCGTGCCGTTCGTCGCGGAGTCTCTCACCGACGTGCGCGAGGTCGCCCACAATCGTGAGCATCGCACGATGACCGGCTGGTACAAGGGGCGGCACATTACCGCGACCTCCACCGGCATGGGATGCCCGTCCACGGCGATCGCCGTCGAGGAGTTGCACCGTGTCGGCGTGAAGAGCGTGATCCGCGTCGGCAGCTCGGCGGGCCTGCAGCCGGGCGTCACGCCCGGCGACCTGCTCGTGAGCGAGGGCAGCTTCCGCAACGACGGCACGACCGAGGCGTACGTCCCGAAGGGCTATCCCGCGGTGCCCGACCTGGAACTCACCCTCGCGCTCAAGAAGCACGCCGAGCGTCTCGCGGCCGCATCGGGCACGTCGGCGCACTTCGGCATCAGCGCGAGTGACGATGCGTTCTACGCCGAGACGCCGGAGTGGATCGCGACGGTGTCGGGCATGGGCATCCTCAACGTCGAGATGGAGGCGTCGGCGATGTACGTCGTCGCGCGGCTGCGCGGCATGCGCGCCGGCATGGTCTGCGCCGTCTCGAGCAACCTCGTCGAGGGCGCGTCGCTCTACGGTGACACGAAGCGGGCGCTGAGGGATGCGTGGATGCGGTCGATCGAGGCGGCACTCGAAACCGCGGTCGAGCTCGAACTCTAACTCGAAAGTCTCGCGACATGAGCCAGACCTTCTCGCCCCACGGCGCGGCAGCGCCACTGAAAAGCTGAAGCGAAAGTCTCGCAACACGACCCAGACTTTCTCGCCCGAAGGCGCGGCAGCGCCACTGAAAGGGCTGAGCGCGAAGCCGATCGAGACGAAATGCAGCGCACGAGCGATTTCGACGAGGCGGTGATCGGCGCGTGCTGCTTCTGGGTGTTCGGCACGCGGCGAGTTGTGCGCTGTACATACTAGTTGTTACAGTTTTCGCATGGGTGCACGCGATCAGCTGACGGGCGCGATGGCGGAGTTGCTCTGGGAGCGTGGCGATGCCGCGACGAGCCCGCGCGATGTCATGGCGCGGACGGGAGTCGGCCAGGGCAGCATGTACCACCACTTCAGCGGCAAGCATGAACTCGCGGTCGAGGCGTTGTCGGCGGTCACCGGCGACCTCACCGGCGTGACCTCGCTACTGGAGGGAGAAGGATCTCCGCTGGAGCGCATGAAGCGCTACCTATCGATGCCGCGTCCGGGCACTCAAGGCTGCCGGGTGGGCAGGATGACCCAATACCCCGAGGTCGTGTCGGATGCGGAACTGATCGCGATCGTCGCCGATGCTTTTGACGTGCTGCTCGGCCGCTGGGAGCGGGCGATCGCCGCCGCAATCGCCGCCGGCGAGTTGCCCGCGAACACCGTTCCGGCCGACCTTGCCCGGACGCTCGCCGCAGTGATTCAGGACGGCTACGTGCTCGCCCGCGCCAAGGGGGAGCAGGAACCGATGGATGCGGCGATCCGCGGAGCCCTCAGCCTGCTCGATGCCGCCTCCGCCTCCGCCTATGCCGCCTCTGCCGTCCAAGGCGCCGATCGCTGAACGCTCACCACCTCGAGGACGATACACAACCATGACCATTCGCATCGGAATCAACGGTTTCGGCCGCATCGGTCGCAGCTACCTGCGCGCAGCCCTGCGCAGCGGTGCAGATGTCGAGGTCGTTGCGATCAACGACATCACCGACGCAGCTACGCTCACCGCGCTCCTCGAATGGGACTCGATCTCCGGACACCTCGACGGTGTTCACCTTGATGGCGATGTGATCGTCGTCGACGGGTCGCGCATCCGCGTCACCTCGGAGCGTGAACCGGCCCGCATCCCGTGGCACGAGGAGCGCGTGGATGTCGTGATCGAGTCCACCGGCCGGTTCACCGATGCGGCCAGTGCCCGCCAGCACCTGGCAGCAGGCGCTCGCAAGGTCATCATCTCCGCGACGGCGGATGGCGACGTGCCCGCGCTCGTGCTCGGGGTCAACGACGAGGGTGTCGACCTCACCGGGGACGTGTTCTCGAACGGCTCGTGCACCACCAACTGCCTCGCCCCGATGGTGAAAGTGTTGCACGAGGCTTTCGGCATCGAATCCGGGCTTATGACCACGATCCACGCCTACACCAGCGACCAGCGACTCCACGACGCGCCCCACGGCGACCTCCGGCGGGCTCGCGCCGCCGCGCTGTCCACCATCCCGACCTCCTCCGGTGCCGGTCGCACGATTGGGCGGATCGTCCCCGAGCTTGACGGCAGGCTCACCGCCGTCTCGCTACGAGTGCCCGTTCCGGTTGGCTCGATCACGGACCTCACCGCTACACTCACCCGGCCGGCGACCGTCGACGAAGTCAACGCGGCCTTCCGCGACGCGGCCGACCGTCCGGGATTGTCGCCGTACCTCGCTTACTCGGAAGCCCCGCTCGTCTCCGCCGACATCGTCGGCAACCCCCACTCGGCGATCTTCGACGCACCCCTCACGCAGGTGGTCGGCGATCAGGTCAAGGTTTTCGCCTGGTACGACAACGAATGGGGCTTCTCGAACCGGCTCGTAGAGCTGTCCCAGCTGGTCAGCGCGTAGCTCGAGGAGGTGCATTCCCCCTTGCTCGCTCATCCAGCCGTTCACGTGCCTGTCCCAGTCATCGGAGTATCCTGATGCCCCTCCTCTATCGGGATACCGCCGTTCATCCGGCGTGAATGGTCGGCAACCGCGGGAATGGCGGCATCACGTGTCGGATGAACCCCGCGGGTATCCGCTCATCCGGCTGAAGTGGTCGCTTCGTGCGCGAATGACAGCACAACGGGACGGATGAACCGTCACCGCGTCGCGGCACACGCACCGCGTCGCGTCAGACGCACCGCGTCGCGCTAGACGTGCTGCCCGCGTCAGAGGTGTCGCCCGCGGCGGGCGCGTTCGGCGAAGCCGTCGAGGGCGTCGAGGATCTCGGGCGCCTGCCAGAGGCGGTAGCGCTCGCCCCCGGCTGCCTGGGTGAGCACCCCGGCGTCGACGAGGCGGCGGATGGCCGCGCCTGCTGCGACGTCGCTGACGTGCAGCTCGTCCGCGATGATCGCTGCACTCAGCATGGGCCTGGTCTGCAGCAGATCGAGCAGCCGGTGCACGGCGGAGTCAGAGCGTGCCGCCACCACCGACACCCACCGGCTGCGGGCTGCGGCGATCGCGCCAATGAGGGTGCGCGCGTTGCCGATCGCGGCGAATGAGGCGTCCGCGATCGCACGGACGATGGCATCGGCATCCCCCGCGCGATAGCTGGTGAGGGCATCGGCATCCCCCGCGCGATAGCTGGTGAGGGCATCGAAGTAGTCGCGCGGGCTGTGCAGCAGCCCGGCCGAGACGGGCACGACCGTGTGCCGGGTGAGGCCGCCGGCCCGGAGCATCGCGTGCAGCAGTGCCCGGCCGGTGCGCCCGTTGCCGTCGGGGAAAGGATGGATGGTCTCGAACTGCGCGTGCGCGATCGCCGCCTGCACCAGCACGGGAACGTCGGTGCGGTCGGCGAAGTAGAGCAGGTCGCCCATCAGCTGGGGCACGCGATCATGGTGCGGGGGCACGAACTCCGCGCCGTGTGGTGACAGGCTCGTTCCGCCGATCCAGACCTGCTGCGACCGCCACCTCCCGACGATGCCAGGCGCCGACTCGCCGAGCAGCGCAGCGTGCATTGCGATCACCGCGGACTCGTCCAACTGCGTGCTCAGCCGCAGTGCGGCCTGCATCGCACGGGTGTTCGCGGCGACGAGCTTCGCGTTCGGCGATCGGCCCTTGCCGAGCTCGGCCAACGCCACCGCTTTCGCCCCGGCCGTGAGGTTCTCCACCTCCGAACTCGACGCCGACTCGGTACGCAGCAAGATCGCCGCGAACGCGCCGGCGATCGGGGCAGCCTCGGCATCGAATCGCACCAGCTCGGCGCTCGCGTCGTCTGCCGCAGCGAGCACTTCCGGGTCGAGCACGACCTGCGCGCCCGCGATCAGCGGCGGAACCGCCGCCTCGTATTCGCGCCCGATGCGGCGGAGCTGGCGCCGCGAGCGCACCTCTTGCCCCGTGGAGTGCTCGCCGGAACATAGAGCGACACCCTGAGAATCTCGCGCAGTGTTTGCATCAACGAACGATGAGTCTAAAGCCTTGTAGATAAAGCTATGTTGGTCTAAACTCGAATCATGTCATCGACTCCCGTTCCCGTCAAGCGTTCGATGCGCACGATCGGGCAGAACGTCGCGACCCAGCGGAAGCTGCTGGGGCTCACCGCGCGAATGGTCGCCGAGCGTGCCGGTACCACGCCGCCGACGATCAGCAAGCTCGAGAACGGCGAAGGCACGACCCTCGAGATCACCCTGCGCGTCCTGCGCGTCCTGGGATTGATGGAGGCCGTCGTGGCCGCTACCGATCCTTTCAGCACCGAGCGGGGCCGGATGCTGGTAGGGGAGAAGCTCCCCGAGCGCGTCCGGGTGCGAGGCGATGGCTGACGTCTATGGAGTGACGACAGTCGTCGGCCGCAGGGAGGTGCTCGCCGGCCGGATCTACCGCACTCGAGCGTCCGGCTCGTTCGAGTACGACGCGGACTATCTGCGCATGCGCGAGGCGTTCGCGCTGGCGCCGGCTTTGGGTCTGTTCCCTGGCGCCCAGCCGCTGCTGCCCACGAATCCGTTCAGCGACTCCGCACCGGATACCTGGGGCAGGAAGGTTCAGAAACGCGCGGCAGGCCGACGGCTCGACGAGCTCACCCTCATGTTCGGCGTCAACGACGAAGGCCGCCAGGGGGCGACACGCTTCTGGGTCGACGGGGTCGCTGTCACCGCCGGCGACGGCGTTCCTGTCGAAGCGGAGCTTGCGGACATCATCCGTGTCGCCGATCAGATCGAGCGGGGTGATACCGACATCGACGATGTCGCGTTGCGTCGTCTGTTCCGCGCGACCGGGTCTCTCGGCGGCGCGCGGCCCAAGGCGAACGTCAGGATCGGCGCCGCACTGTGGCTGGCCAAGTTCCCCAAGCCAGTCGGCGACGACTGGAACGTCATGGCGTGGGAGGCGGCGATGCTCGATGCCATGCGAGAGGCGGGAATCGACACCCCTCAGCACATGACGAAACGGGTGCTCGTCGACGGCGCTGAACGAACGGTGCTGTTCCTGAGGCGTTTCGATCGGTCTGAGGAGGCTGTCCGCATTCCGTACATCTCCGCGATGACGGCGCTGGAAGCCGTCGACGGGGACGGCGCGGACTGGGTTGACGTCGTCGACTTCGCGCAGCTGGCCGGTGCCGACACGACCGAGCTGTGGCGCCGGGCGGTGTTCGGCGCTCTCGTCGGAAATCTCGACGATCACCTCCGAAACCACGGGTTCCTCCGCCGCGGGCCTGCGTGGGTCCTCGCTCCCTCGTTCGACGTCAACCCGGAACCCCTCGGCAACGGAAATCAGCACCAGCTGGCACTCCTGGGCGCCCACGACCTCGAACTCGACTCCTTCATGGGAAAGGACGCGCTGAGCCTGTTCAGCGTCCGACCGACCGCAGCTCAAGAATTCCTCGAACGACTGCAGTCTGTCCTGGCGATGCTGCCTCGACATGCAGCTGCCAATGGCGCCGACGCCCTCTCGATTGAGGTGATGGCCTCTCGAGTCTCGGCGGCTGCTTCGGCGGTGAGCTGAGATGCCGCATGACGAGGTCGATCGCGTGTGGTCGGCGATCATGGGGCTGCGACAATGACGGTGCTGCTCACTCCGAACGAGGAGTGGGACCTCCCGCCGCGGACGGGGTAGCGTGCCCTTCTATGGCGCTCTACATGGTGATCGAGCATTACACGCACGGCGCGAGCGTCGTCTACGAGCGGTTCGCTGCGCGGGGGCGGATGCTGCCCGACGGAGTGGAGTTCATCGACAGCTGGATCGTCGACGAACCGGAACTGCGCACCTGTTACCAGGTGATGCGGGCGTCGGATGCCGCGGCGCTGGAACTCTGGATGTCTCGCTGGTCGGACCTCATCGACTTCGAGCACTTCCCCGTCATCGACTCGGCGGCCGCGCGGGACCGCTGATGCGGTACGGCTCCTGCTCGCACTGCTCACGGCGATCAACGGCGGGGTGCTCTTCCTGCTGGGTGTCGCCTACAACGGCGTTATGCTGCCGATGTGCAACGGCCTGGGTGTCACCCACTCTCCGCACTGAAGGAGATCGTCATGAGCATTCCCATCTACTTCGACACCGATCTGGGCATCGATGATGCGATGGCGCTCGCGTATCTGCTGACCAGTCCCGAGGCCGAGATCGTCGGCATCGGCTCGGTGCACGGCAACGTGGACGCCGAACGGGCGGCAAGGAACGTCCTCGACTTTCTGAGTCTTGCCGGGCGCACCGACATCGAGGTCGCCGTCGGTGCCCGCGATCCCCTCGCGAGCCCGTTCGACGGTGGCGCTCCGATGGTCCACGGTGAAAACGGGATCGGGGAGGTCGACCTCCCCTCTTCGCCACGAGCGGTCGCAGACGAGAGCGCGGCCGAAATGCTCGTGCGCCTCGCGCGCGAGTACGAGGGTCGACTGCGAGTGGTTGCGATCGGTCCGTTCACCAACCTCGCTCTCGCGCTGGCCATCGATCCCGGGATCGCTGCCCGGGTGGACGGTGTCTATGTGATGGGGGGAGCCGCCATGGCGCCGGGAAACATGAGTCCCGTCGCCGAGGCCAACATCATGCACGACCCGGAGGCGGCCGACGCCGTGTTCCAGGCGGCGTGGAACGTCGTCGTCGCGCCGCTGGATGTGACGATGGAACACCGGCTCACGATGGAGCATCGAGACCTCCTGGCGGCCTCGTCATGGGCGCCGAATCGCGCGATCGCGGGGATGCTGGATGTCTACGTGCGGTGGTACGCGCCGATCTTCGGGCAGCCCGTCGTCGCCTTGCACGACCCGATCGCCGCAGCTCTGGCCATCGAGGCCATCGATGTGGCGAGCGCGCCGCGCGTGCAGGTCACGGTGGATGCCACGTACGGGCCCGGCCGGGGGCAGACCATCTGCGACATGCGCGGGCGATTCCTCGGGTACCCGTCGCAGGAGAGTGGCGCCGTCGTGGTGCTGGAGCTGGCCGAGCCGTTCGCCCCGCACCTCATGGAACGCCTGCTCGGGGGCGCGAAAGGGGCGGCGGAGGAGTACGCGTCCGACGCCGCGTGACCGAGCCCGTCCGGCACCGAGCGAGCCGGATCCCAGACCGGTCTACAGCGACTGATTGATCACGAAGCTCACGCAGAGCGGGCCGGTCTCCTGGGTCCATCATGACCCGAGCGTCAGGTACGCCGTGGACGTGCCCGCGGGACGATCATTGGGGTTCCGGTCTCGGGGTCGTCGACGACGACGCAGTTCAGTCCGAAGACGTCGGCGACGAGGTCGGCGGTGAGGATCTGCCGGGGGTCGCCTTCGTCGACGATGCGGCCGTGCTTCATGACGATGAGGTGGCTGGCATACCGGGCGGCGTGGTTGAGGTCGTGCAGCACAGCGACGATCGTGCGTCCCTGGTCGTGCAGGTCGGCGAACAGTTCGAGCAGTTCGATCTGGTGAGAGATGTCGAGGAAGGTGGTCGGTTCGTCCAGCAGCAGGATGCCGGTCTGCTGCGCCAGCGTCATCGCGATCCAGACCCGCTGTCGCTGTCCGCCCGAGAGCATGTCCACGTGCTGGTCGCTGAGGTCTTCGACCGCCGCGGCGCGCAGTGCTTGCAGCACGGCGTGCTCGTCCTGCTCCGACCACTGCGCGAACGGGGTCTGGTGTGGGAATCGCCCGCGCTCGACGAGCCCGGCGACGGTGATTCCTTCCGGCGCCGTCGAAGATTGCGGCAGCAGCCCGATCTGGCGGGCGAGTTCCTTCGGCCGGTGGCGGGCGATGTCACGGCCGTCGAGCGCGATCGTGCCCTGCTGGGGTGCGAGGATGCGGGCGATGCTGCGCAGCAGGGTGGATTTGCCGCATCCGTTCGGCCCGATGATCGCGGTGAATCCGCCGTCGGGGATGCGTGTGCTGAGGTTCTCGACGATGACGTTGCGGTCGTAGGCGAGCGTGACGCTGTCGACGGCGATGCGGTGCGTGTGCGGGGCGGTCATACGCGTCTTCCCTTTCGTGCTTCGCGGACCAGAAGCCAGACGAGGTAGCAGCCGCCGAGGCTGACGGTGACCACTCCGACGGGCAGGATGAGCTCGCCGCCGAAGGCGTGCAGGGCGAGGATGTCGGCGGATGCGAGCAACAGCCCTCCGGTGACGGCGGCCGATACGGGGTCGACGCCGGGGGTGCCGGTGAGTCGGCGCGCGATCTGGGGCGCCGCGAGGGCGACGAAGGCGATCGGTCCGGCGACGGCGGTGACGATCGCGGTGAGCAGGACCCCGGCGAGGATCAGTGTCAGGCGGGTGCGCTCGGGGCGCACGCCGAGGCTGCGCGCGATGTCGTCGCCCATCTCGAGGATCACCATGCGCCGCCACAGCAGCAGGGTCACGGTGAACGGCACGATCAGTGCGAGGGCGGCCGGGGTCAGCCTTTCCCACTGCACGCCGTTGAGGCTGCCCATGCCCCAGAACGCGGCGCTGAGCGCGACGTCGAGGCGGGCGACGAGCATCATCCACGTGTTGAGGGAGGACAGCACGGCGGTCAGGGCGATGCCGACGATGATGATCCCGAACGTGCCCGAGCCCGATCCGCGGGCGACGAGGTAGACGAGTGTTGCCGTGATCATGCCTCCGACGATCGCGCCGGTCGCCGTCTGCGCGAACCCGCCGCCGAGGAAGATGATCGCGACCAGCGCTCCCGTGTACGAACCGGTGGAGAAACCGATGACGTCGGGGGAGCCGAGCGGGTTGCGGGTGAGCGACTGGAAGATCGCTCCGGCCGCGCCCAGGGCCGCACCAAACACGACGGCGGCCACGGCGCGCGCGAGACGCCACTCCAGGACCACCACCGCGGTCATGCCCTCGGCGTTGCCGAGCAGCGCGTTCACGACGCCGAGAGGTGCGACCGTGAAGCGGCCGAGACCGAGCGCGAGTACGAAGACGGCGAGAGTGGCCAGCAGCACCACGGCGATCGCGGTCAACGCCCGCACCGACACGATGCGCGAGAACGACCCGACGCGCACGGGTCGCAGCGAGCGGGCCAGCCGGACGCCGTCCGGTCGCACACGATTCGGTAGCACAGCAGGATCCGTCATCGGGTGCGTGCCCTTCTGCGCCACGCGATGATCACGAGCAGCGGCGCGCCGACGAAAGCGGTCACGATGCCGACCGGCAGCTCGCCGGGCGCGGCCACCCGGCCGATGATGTCGGCCAGCAGCAGCAGGATCGGGCCGAGGATGGCGCTGTAGCCCATGATGCGGCGGTGGTCGGGGCCTGTCATGCGGCGCGCGACGTGGGGCATCATTAAGCCGACGAAGGCGATCGGCCCGGCGATCGCGGTCGCGCTGCCGGCCAGCAGGGTGACCGCCCCGATGCCGACCGCACGGGTGGTCGACACTCTCACCCCGAGCGCTCGCGCGGCATCCTCACCCAGCGACAGGGCGTTGAACGCCCGGCCCGCAAGGAGGGCCAGCGCGAGTCCGATGCCGATGAACGGGAGCAGCGGCGCGATGACGTCCCACGACCGGTTCTGCAGCGATCCCGCGGTCCAGTAGCGCATCTGGTCGAACGCGTCGGGGTGGAGGATCGACAGCGCCGATGTGAAACCGCCCAGGGCCGCACCCACGGCGATGCCGCCGAGGATGAGATGCACGCTCGACAGCATGCGGGTGGCTGAGGTGGCGATGAGGTACACGAGCACGGTCACGACGAGCGCTCCGGCGAAGGCGAACCCGGCGTAGGCGAGCACGGAGCGGACGCCCAGAAGCGCGATCGCGATCGCGACGAAGAACGCGGCACCCGCGTTCACCCCGAGCACGCCGGGATCGGCGAGCGGGTTACGCACCAGCGCCTGCATCACGGCGCCGGCGACCGCGAGCGCCAGCCCGATCGCGGCAGCCGCGACGGTGCGCGGCAGGCGCAACTCCCACACCACGATGTTCGCCTGTGCCGAGCCCGATCCCGAGAGCACCGCCCACACCTCCGGCACCGACAGCGGAGCGGCCCCGACGAACAGGCTCGCCACGAGCGCCACCGCGAGCGCGGC
>NZ_JBASZT010000267.1:0-4927 GCF_049661145.1 Microbacterium sp. | reverse complement strand
CCGCCGCTCCCACCGGGGTGGTCGCGCTGTCGGGGTCGGCGAGTCGGGCGGCGACCTCGTCGACGCTCAGCGGCCCGAGCAACCTCAGCAGATCGGCGACGCCCTCCACGCCACGCACGCGACGCGCCGGGTCCAGCCGCTGCACCTCGCGTTCGAACTGCGCGAGCACCTCCGGGTCGAGCAGCTCGCGCATCTCGACCTTGCCGAGCAGCTCGCTCAGCAGCGCGGGGTCGACCGAAAGCGCCGCGGCGCGCCGCTCGGCCAGCGGCGAGTCCCCCTCGTACATGAACGCGCCGACGTATCCGAACAGCAGATCTCGCGCGAACGGCGACGGCTGGCTCGTGGTCGTCTCGACGAGGCGGATGCGGCGGTCGCCGATCGAGCGGGCGATGCGCAGCAGCGCCGGCAGGTCGTAGACGTCCTGCAGCACTTCGCGCAGCGCCTCGAGGATGATCGGGAAGGTCGGGTGGCTCTTCGCGACCTCGAGCAGTTGCGCGGACTTCTGCCGCTGCTGCCACAGCGGTGAGCGCTTGTTCGGGTTCAGCCGCGGCAGCAGCAGCGCTCGCGCGGCACACTCGCGGAACCGCGATGCGAACAGGGCCGATCCGCCCACTTCGTCGGTCACGAGCTGCTCGAGCTCGTCGGGTTCGAAGACGAACAGTTCGGCACCGGGCGGTTCCGTGTCGGCATCGGGAACTCGCGCGATGATGCCGTCGTCGCTCGCGACGGCCGGTCCCTCGACGCCGAGCCTCTCCCGGATGCGGGCGTTCACCGCGAGCGCCCATGGCGCGTGCACGTGCATGCCGTACGGGGAATGCAGGATGACGCGCCAGTCGCCGACCTCGTCGCGCGAGCGCTCGACGGTGAGGGTGCGGTCGCTCGGGATGCTGCCGGTGGCCTCCTTCTGCTCGGCGAGATAAGCGAGCAGGTTGCCGATCGCGTTGTCGTCCAAGCCCGACTCGCGCAGCCGCTCCACGGCCTTGTCGGGCGCCGCCGCGGCGACCTCGCGTGAGAATCGACCCAGCGCCTCGCCGAGCTCGGCGGGACGGCCGAGACCGTCGCCGTGCCAGAACGGCAGCTTTCCAGGCTGGCCGAACGCCGGCAGCACGTTGACCCGGTCGTGCGTGATCTCGACGATCCGCCAGCTCGTCGTGCCGAGCGTGAACACGTCGTTCACGCGCGACTCGTACACCATCTCCTCGTCGAGCTCGCCCACGCGCGCGTTCCGCGTCTCGCCCGCGACGAACACCCCGAACAGCCCGCGGTCGGGGATCGTGCCGCCGCTCGTGACGGCGATGCGCTGCGCGCCGGGACGACCCGTGAGCGTGCCGTGATCGCGGTCCCAGACGACCCGCGGACGCAGTTCTGCGAACTCGTCCGAGGGGTACTTCCCCGCCAGCAGATCGAGGGTCGCCTCGTATGCCGAACGCGGCATGTTTCGGAACGGCGCGGAACGCCGCACCGTCTCGAACCACCCCTCGACGTCGATCGGCCCCAGCGCGCACGCCGCGATCGTCTGCTGCGCCAGGACGTCGAGCGGATTCTGCGGGATGCTGATCGCCTCGATGCGACCGGCCAGCATCCGCTCGGTGACGACGGCTGTGTGCAGCACGTCGCCGCGGTGCTTCGGGAACAGCGCCGCACGGCTGACCTCGCCGACGTGGTGCCCGGCGCGGCCCACCCGTTGTAGTCCCGACGCTGCGGATGGGGGAGCTTCGACCTGGATCACGAGGTCGACCTCGCCCATGTCGATGCCGAGTTCCAGCGAGCTCGTCGCGACGACGCAGCGCAGGACGCCGGACTTCAGCTCGTCCTCGACCTGCGCGCGCTGCTCCTTCGACACCGAGCCGTGATGCGCTTTCGCGAGTTCCGGGGCTGCTGCGCCACCCGGTGGTTGAGTAGCCGGCGTATCGAAACCGCGGTCTGCGGCGTTCCCCGTCCCGAAGCGCAGCGCGTAGATCTCGTTGAGTCGTCCCGTGAGGCGCTCGGCGAGGCGCCGCGAGTTCGCGAACACGATCGTGGAGCGGTGCGCGAGGATGCGGTCGACGATCGCCTCTTCGACGTGCGGCCAGACCGACCCGGTGACCTCCGGCGGTTGCGAAGGCCCGAACCAGTCGCCGTCGCCCTCGGCATCCGCTGCATGCTCGGCCGACTCGTCGGACCCGGCACCCGCCGGCGGAGGCGGGTTCAGCATGTCGGCCATCGGGACGACGACTCGCAGGTCGAAGGCCTTGGTCGCGCGCGGAGCGATGATCTCGACCGGCGCCGCACCGCCGAGGAACCGCGCGACCTCGTCGATCGGACGTACCGTCGCCGACAGCCCGATCCGCTGCGTCGGCGGTCGCTCGGGGTCGTCGGCGCGCCGCAGCGCGTCGAGGCGCTCGAGGCTCACCGCGAGGTGCGCCCCGCGCTTGGTCGCTGCCACGGCGTGCACTTCGTCGACGATGACGGTGTGCACGTTCCGCAGGGTCTGCGCGGCCTGCGACGTCAGCATGAGGTACAGCGACTCGGGCGTCGTGATGAGGATGTCCGGCGGCTCGACGACGAGCTTGCGTCGATCCGCAGAGGGCGTGTCGCCGGAGCGGACGCCCACCGTGACGTCGGGAAGGGGGATGCCGAGGCGTCGCGCGGCCTGGCCGATCCCGACGAGCGGCGAGCGCAGGTTCCGCTCGACGTCGACGCCGAGCGCCTTGAGAGGCGAGATGTAGAGGATGCGGGTGCCGCCGGCATCCGTCCGGGGCCGCCGCTTCTTCGTGGACGTCGGCGTCTTCAGGGCGACGGATGCCGGGGCGCTCGGTGTCTTGGAACGGGGCGCCTTGTCGTGGAACACCCGGTCGATCGCCCAGAGAAAGGCCGACAGCGTCTTGCCCGACCCGGTGGGCGCCACGACGAGAGCGTGCTTGCCGGCCGAGATCGCCTCCCACGCTCCCGCCTGCGCCGCGGTCGGCCGCGCGAAGGCACCACGGAACCAGTCCTGCGTCGCAGGACCGAACCGCTCGAGCACGTCGACCATCGATCCATCTTCCCCCGCACCGCAGACATCGGCTCCGGCGTAGCGGCGTCGGCGCTCGCCCTCGGCGTGGAGGCTCGTGCGCAGCGGGTCGGCGCAAAGGAGACGCATAGGTGGACGATACGGCGGACATCGGGAGCCCCGGCATCCTCGTTGACAAGCCCAGCGGGCCCGACCCTACGAGGAGGACGATCATGGCGCATCTGGTACCCGACCCCGAACCGACCCCCGACGGCCCTGCTTACGAGGGCCGACTGCTCGCACGCCCCGACGAAGAGGTCGTCGACCAGGGCGCGGGATTCGACGTCCGCACCCTCATGACGCGTCGTGCGGTCATCAGCCTGGGCGTCCTCGGCGTCGGCGCCGCGGCTTTGGCGGCGTGCACGGCGCAGCCCACGAGCGGCGGAGGGTCCTCCGGCACTGCGACCTCGACCCCGACCGCCACACCCACCGCTACCGCCACCGCTACCGCCAACGCCACCGTGGCGCTGCCGGCGGGTGAGGTCCCGGACGAGACGGCGGGCCCGTATCCGGGTGACGGCTCCAACGGCCCCGATGTGCTGGAGCGGTCGGGCATCGTGCGCAGCGACCTGCGGTCGAGCATCGGGGCCAGTTCCCCCGTCGACGGGGTGCCGCTGGCCTTCACCTTCACGGTGACCGACATGGCCGGCGGCGATGCCCCCTTCGAGGGTGTGGCCGTCTACGCCTGGCACTGCGACGCGCAGGGACGGTACTCGATGTACTCGACGGGTGTCGAGAACGAGACGTGGCTGCGCGGTGTGCAGGTTGCCGACGCGAACGGCCAAGTAACGTTCACCTCGATCGTTCCCGGTTGCTACGCCGGCCGCTGGACGCACATCCACTTCGAGGTGTATCCCGACGTCGACGCGATCGCGGACGCGAGCACCGCGATCGCGACTTCGCAGCTGGCCTTCCCCGAGAGCGTGCTCAACGATGTCTACCGGCTCTCTGCGTACGACGGCTCTGCGCGCAATCTGTCCCAGATCACCCTCGCCACCGACAACGTGTTCGGCGAGGACAGCGCCGCGCTGCAGCTGGCCACCGTCACCGGTGACACCGACGCGGGATACGTCGCCTCGCTCGTCGTCCGCGTCGACACCACGACCGAGCCGACCGGGGGTGCGGCGCCCGGCGCGGGCCCGGGCTCACGGTGACTCCCCGACCCGCACGACTTCGTCAGCCGGATTCGGCCAGCCGCCCGTCCCGCAGTTCGAGTACGAGGTCCGGCCCGATCCGCCGCAGGAATCCGTCGTCGTGGCTGACGACGAGTACGGCGCCGCGGTAGGCGGCGAGGGCGGCGACGAGCTGGTCGACGGTGTCGAGATCGAGGTTGTTGGTCGGCTCGTCGAGCACGAGGAGTTGCGGGGCCGGGTCGGCCATCACGAGGCATGCGAGCGCCAGCCGGAACCGTTCCCCGCCCGACAGCGCCGCCGCCGGGCGCAGCACGGTGTCGCCGCGCAGCAGAAAACGCGCGAGGCGGCCTCGCAGCTCGACCTCCCCCGCCCCGGGCGCGGCGCGGCGGAGGTTCTCCAGCGGCGAAGCCGCGTCGTCCAGCCCGTCGACGCGCTGTGCGAGGTACCCGATCCGGTCGGTGTGCGCCACCGCGTCTGCATAACTCAGGATGAATTGGCCAGGTGGGGTTTGAGGCCCCCGAAGACCCGTTTCTTCCTGAGTTGTGCAGATCCACGCCCGTTGCCCCCACCCCCGCCCCGGCAGTTCCGGTAGACGCGACCAGCCGCTCCAGCAGGGTCGTCTTGCCCGCGCCGTTCGGTCCGATCAGCGCAACGCGCTCGGGCCCCTGCACGATCCAGGAGCGCTCGCCGTCGCCGATCGTCGCGATGCGGCGCCCGGCGGCGACGCCGGGATCGGGCAGGTCGATGTGCACCGACTCGTCGC
>NZ_JBASZT010000266.1:0-1862 GCF_049661145.1 Microbacterium sp. | reverse complement strand
GGCGTGGAGCAGCAGCGAGCGGATGCCGGGCAGCATCCAACGGACGACGTAGACTGATCCGGTGCGTCGCCGGATCCCTGCCGTCCTTGCCGTCATCGGCCTGTCCGCCCTGACCCTTGTGGGGTGCTCGTCGAGCGCTCCCGCCGCTGCCGGGTGCGAGGGCGCGGCGGACGACGCCGGCTCCCTGGAGACCGTGGACGTCTCGGGAGCCCCGGGTGAGGCGGAGTTGACGCTGAACGCCCCGATCTTCACCGACACGACGGTCGCCGTCGAAGAGACGGCCGGCGATGGGCCGAAGATCACCTCCGAGATGCAGGACGTCGTCTTCAGCGTCGCGATCGCCGATGGCGCAACCGGTCAGGCGCTCGCGAGCGGCGCCGCCCCTATGAACACCGTCGCCTCTTGGCGCGAGAACTACTCGGGCCTTGCCGACATGCTGATGTGTGCGACCGAGGGCTCGCGGGTGCTCGGCGCGGTCCCCGCTTCGGCGCTGTCCGAGCCGGCAGCGCAGAACTGGGGGCTCGAGAAGGACGACACGATCGTCGTCGCGATGGACGTGCAGCGGGTGTACCTCGCCGCCGCGGACGGCGCGCCGCAGTACAACGACCGCCGCGGCATGCCGTCCGTCGTGCTGGCGCCGAACGGCACTCCCGGGATCATCGTCCCGGACGCGGCCCCGCCGACAGACCTCGCCGTCGAGGTGCTCAAGAAGGGCGATGGTCCCGCGGTGACGGATGCCGACAGCATCCTCATCCAGTACACGGGCATCACCTGGGCCGAACGGACCGTCTTCGACTCGACGTGGGAGAAGGGCGCTCCGCTCGCTGTGACCCTCGACGGCGTCGTTCCCGGTTTCGCACAGGCTCTGGAAGGCCAAACCGTCGGCTCGCAGGTCCTTGCCGTCATCCCGCCCGAGTTGGGTTACGGCGACCAGGGCAGCGGCTCGATTCCCGGCGATGCGACGCTCGTCTTCGTCATCGACATCCTGGGCGTCGATCCTGCTACCGGTTCCTAGCCGACGCCGCCCCGACGCCGCCCCACGGTCGACGCCTAGGATGGTCGCGTGGTCATCAAGACGTCACGCACCGCACCCGAGGAGCGCCTCGTCAACCTCGTGGTGGCGCTGATGGCGACTGAGCAGGGGCTGACGAAGCAGGCCATTCTCTCGTCGGTGGCGGGCTACCGCGAACAGGTCACCGCGGGAGCGTCGAAAGGCGCCCTGGAGAAGATGTTCGAGCGCGACAAAGAGAACCTGCGCTCCCTGGGCATCCCCGTAGAGACGATCGGCGACTACGCCGATCCCGACGACCTGCGCGACGCGCGCTATCGCATTCCCACCGCGGAATACGAGTTGCCCGCCGATATCGAGTTCACTCCCGCGGAGCTCGCGGTGCTGAACCTCGCCGGCGGCGTGTGGAGCGAGAGCTCGATGTCGTCCGATGCGCGCAGCGGGTTGCGCAAGATCCGCGCCCTGGGCATCGAGGTGGACGCGCCGATCATCGGGTACTCGCCTCGCGTGAACCTGCGCGAGGCGGCGTTCGGACCGTTGCAGAGCGCGATCGAGCAGGCCCGCGTCGTCGAGTTCGACTACCTCAAAGCGGGTGAGGATGCCGCCCGCAGGCGTCGAGTCGAGCCGTACGCGCTCGTCGAGTACGAAGCGCGCTGGCACATCTACGGCTTCGACCTGGATCAGCACGACGTTCGCACCTTCCTGCTCTCACGCATCGCCTCCGACGTCACCGTGACCCGCACCGCCTTCGATCTGGCGCGGCGCGAAGGCGCGGGGGAGAGAGCACTGACGGGGCTCACCGAGCTCGCCGCGCGACAGCGCGCGCTCGTGGAGGTCGCGCCCGGCACCGAAG
>NZ_JBASZT010000265.1:0-4594 GCF_049661145.1 Microbacterium sp. | reverse complement strand
GCCCACCGAGCTGCGGCGACGACGACCCGCCGAGCTCTCCGGCGGTCAGGCGCAGCGGGTGGCGATCGCACGCGCACTGGCGACGGGTGCCCGCATCCTCCTCGCCGACGAGCCGGTGAGCGGCCTGGACCGACCACTGCGCGACGAGGTGCTGCAGCTGTTCGGTCAGATCGTGGGCGAGCAGGGTGTCGGCGTCGGGTTCGTCTCGCACGACCTCGACGCAGTGTCGCTGCTGTGCGGCACCTCGTGCGTGCTGGCCGGCGGGCGCATCGTCGAACGCGGACCGACCCTCGAGCTGCTCTCACACCCGCGGCATGAGGCTACGCGCGAGATCGTCGACGCGCGGCCATGCCTGCGTGCCTCGTGATCCGGGACGAAGAGCCGATCCGAAAGAGCTATGCCGTGAAAGCGATCGTCGACGTGCCACCGACCCGCGCCCAGCCGCGCCCCGGTGAGTATCGACTTCGGCCCACCGTCCTGCTGAGCAGCCAGTTGCTGTTCAACGTCGGCTTCTTCGCCGTCGTCCCCTTCCTCGCCGGGATCCTCCGCGACGACTTCGCACTGGCGGGTTCCGCGGTCGGGCTCGTACTCGGCGTGCGGACCGCCGCGCAGCAGGGGCTGTTCCTCTTCGGCGGAGCGCTCGCCGACCGGTTCGGCGCACGCCCGCTGATCCTCACCGGCTGCGCGGTCCGCGTCGCGGGGTTCTCTCTCCTCGCGTGGTCGACAATGCCCGCCCTCGGCCCCACCGACGGCCTCCGGCTTCCCCTGTTCATCGTCGCAACCGTCCTCACCGGGCTGGGCGGGGCGTTGTTCTCTCCAGCCCT
Source organism: Microbacterium sp. (assembly GCF_049661145.1). Taxonomy (GTDB): domain Bacteria; phylum Actinomycetota; class Actinomycetes; order Actinomycetales; family Microbacteriaceae; genus Microbacterium. The sequence continues at coordinate 3,770 of NZ_JBASZT010000265.1, read as the reverse complement.
GGAGACCCTCGTCGCACGTGTGGATGCCGCACCACACGCACGCCGCACCACGCTGTTCGCCCTGCTCGCGGTGTTCGGCGAGACCGGCGCGGCAGCGGGCCCGCTCCTCGGGGCGTTGCTCCTTGGCTGGGGCTTCCCGACCGTCGCCGCGGCAGGCGCCCTTCTGTTCGCCGCCGTCGCGGTCGCGCTCGCGGGAGTCCTCCCCGGCGCGCCGCCACGGCACGGCACACCATCCGCACCCGACCGCCCGCACCCGCTCGCCGTCCTCGGTGACCGGCGCTTCGTCGCGCTCGCCGTGCTCGCGTCGGTGAACCTGTTCGCCTACAACCAGCTGTACCTCGGCCTTCCGGTCGAGCTGGACCGCGTGGACGCCGGTCCGCAGGCACTCGCGGTCCTCTTCGCCTGGGTATCGGTCGCGACCATCGCGCTGCAGCTGCCGATCGCTCGGGCCGCGCGGCGCATCGGCGAGACGCGCGCGCTACGGCTGGGCTATCTGCTCATCTCCGCCGCGTTCGGGGTGCTCGCGATTGCAGCCCCGGTGACACCGGCATCCGGCATCGCCGCGGTCGCCCCCGCGTTCGCCGCCACGACGCTGCTCGCGCTCGGTCACCTCGTGCTCACGCCGCTGGTGCTCTCGCTGGTGCCCCGCTTCGGCCCCCGCGGCGCCTGGGGCTCTTACTACGGTCTGCTCGCGACGTGCGGCGGCGCGGTCGTCCTCGTGGGCAACACGTTGCTCGGCGCGCTGTATGCCGTCGCCGACGCACCAGGACTTCCCGCGATCGCACCGTGGGCGGTGCTGGCCGCTCTCCCCCTGGCATCCGCCTGGCTCGTTCCGCGCCTGGTCCCCGCCGGACCCGCGTCTCTCTGACAGACCCTGTTCCTCACCCCCGACTCCAACACAGTAAGGAAGTCCCCCACGATGATCCGCAACAGAACCGCCTGGCGTGCCGCCGCACTGCTCCTCGCCGGCGGTGTAGCACTGCCGCTCACCGGCTGCTTCTCCGGCAGTCCACAGGACTCCGCAGACTCTGACGCAGCGGGCGCCCGCATCACCCTCGCGATGCTTCAGCCGCCCCGCAGCGGGCTGACGCCGCTGAGCGACGACGCCTTCAAGCTGTCGCGCTGGAGCACTGCCGAAACGCTCATCGTGCTCGACGACAACGGCGACGCGCAGCCGGGACTCGCCACGGACTGGGAGCAGCTGAGCGATACCGAGTGGCGCTTCACGATCCGCTCCGGCGTGACTTTCCACGACGGCACGGACCTCACCGCCGAGCAGGCGGCCGCCTCGCTCACTGCCGCGACAATGGCCACCCCGCTGCCGCGTATCCTCAACGGTGTCGAGCTCACCGCGACCGTCGACGGCGACACCGTCATCGTCACGACCGCGCACCGCGATCCGCTCGTGCCGCAGCGGCTGTCGAGCCCGCAGCTCGCGATCCTCGCCGCCGCGGCGTACGGTGCTGACGGCGTCGTCGACCCGGTCGGTCACGGCACCGGGCCCTTCGAACTCGTCGACGTCGACGGCACCGCGGGCGCGACCCTCGACCGCTACGACGCCTACTGGGGCGAGGCGGCCACGGCGTCGGGCATCGACGTCACATTCGTCCCCGACGGCACGGCACGCGCCGCGGCGTTGCGCACCGGCACCGCCGACGTGGTCGAGGCGATCCCGGTCGGTCAGGTCGCCCAGATCGACGAGGAGCTGATCCACGAGGTACCGATGCCGCGCACCAACACGCTCTACATGAACACGAGCACCGGCCCATTCGCCGATCCCGCTGCGCGTGCCGCCGCCGCCGCCGCGATCGAGCGCGCGACGATCGTCGACACGGTCTACGAGGGACGTGCCGACGTCGCCGCGGGGCTGCTGGGCCCGGCGCTGCCCTGGGCGGCCGACCTCCGCGACGAACCCGGCTATGAGAGTGAGCTGAACGATCACGAGGCTACGCCGGCGAAGGTGAACGGCATCCCGATCACACTCGGCACGTTCACAGACCGGGCCGAGCTCCCCGAGGTCGCCGTGCTGATCGAGCAGCAGCTCGAAGCCGCCGGCTTCGTCGTCGAGCAAGACGTGCGCGAGTATCAGTACATCGAGGCCGACGCGCTCGACGGCGCCTTCGACGCCTTCATCCTGTCGCGGGCGACCATCATCGACTCGGGCGACCCGGTCGCCTACCTCACGAGCGATTTCAGCTGCGCGGGGACGTTCAACATCTCGCAGTTCTGCGATCCCGAGGTCGATGCGCTCATCGCGAAGGCGTCCGAGACGGATGCCGGCGACGAGCGCCGCGAGGCGATCATGCGCGCCGAGGCGGCCATCTTGTCGCGTCATGCCGCGATCCCGATGCTGCACGAGCGCGTGATCCAGGGCGAGGCGGCCGGCGTCAGCGGTGTCGACCGCGATCCCCGGGAGCGCACGCTCATCACCGTCTCCAGCACCGTCGCCCGGTGAGCGCCGCACGCCCGTGGCGGGCATTCGGCGGCCCGGCGATCGTCGGCGCCTCCCGCGCCGTCGCGATCGCCGGGGTGGTGGTCCTCGTCGGCATGCTCCCCTGGATGTCCGGGCGCAGCCCCGAGTACACCGTGCTGCGAGCTCGCTACGCCGATCTCGAGGCGACACCCGAGGCGCTCGCCGCGGTGCGTGCGGAACTGGGGCTCGATCGCGGACCGTGGGCCCTGTTCGCCGACTGGCTCGGCGGACTGGCCGGCGGCGACCCCGGCCGGTCCTGGATCAACAACAAGCCTGTGCTGCCGGGCATGGTCGATGCGCTCGGCGTGTCCCTCACGCTCATGGGGTTCGCGATCACCGTCGCGCTCGTCGTAGCGCTGCTCATCGCCGCGCCCGCGGTGCGGGCAGGACTGAGGGGCACGCCGACCAGGGGATCCGGCATCGCGGCGGTGGCACTGACCGCGTTGCCGGAGTTCCTTCTCGCTTCGGTGCTCCTGGTCGTCGGTGCGGTGTGGCTCGGACTGTTCCCGCCCTACGGCTGGAACGGCCCGTACTATGCCGTCCTGCCGGCGCTCGCGCTCGGCCTCCCGGCGGGCGGCCTCATCGGCCGGCTGATGACGGATGCCATCACCGCCACCTTCGCGGAGAGCTGGATCACGACGTGGCGCCTGGCTGACTTCGGCGACTCCCGCATAGCGTTCGCGGTGGTCCGCCGCTCCCTGCCGTCCGTCCTCGGCCAGATCGGACTCGCCCTCATCGGCCTGACGGGTGGCGCAGTGGCCGTCGAGGAGGTCTTTGCGATTCCCGGGCTCGGGCGCGCAACGCTGGGCGCGGCGGCGTCGCAGGACATCCCGGCGCTGCAGATCGGCATCCTCCTCCTGCTCATGCTCGCCGTCGCCACCGGCCTCGTCGTCGCCGCGCTGCGGTGGGTGCTGCTCGGACCCGCCCTGCGCCTGGGCAGTCTTCCGATGCCCGCGCCGGAGGTCCGCCGGAAGCGCCGCGACCTGATCGTCCCTGTCGTCGCCGGCGCGATCCTCGTGCTCGTCATCGTCACTGGCCTGTTCCGAGACCCGTACGCGACAGCGGGCGCCAGGCTCGCCCCACCCGGCCTGGAGTTGCCCTTCGGCGCCGACGCGCTCGGCCGCGACCTGCTCGCCCGAGTCGGCCACGGCGCCGTCACGACCCTCGGCACGGCGGGATTCGTCGTGCTGGTGTGCTTGGCGATCGGCCTCGCCCTCGGGTGCTTCCCTCGCGCCGTCACCGGGCCGCTCGAGGTCACCAACGCCGCGCCGCCGATCATCGCGGGCCTAATCGTCGC
>NZ_JBASZT010000264.1:0-9157 GCF_049661145.1 Microbacterium sp. | reverse complement strand
GGGAGATTCTCCCGGCCCACCCGGGGGCCGCACCCCTAGGGTCAGGCGACGCCGCACGGCACAATCGAGCCATGGCAGACGCTCAGGTGACGCGGATCGTGCTCGCCGACGATCATCCGGTCGTGCGCAGCGGGCTCGTCGCGCTGCTCGAGACGCTGCCCGGCATCGAGGTCGTCGGGCAGGCGGGCGACGGGGAGGCTGCGGTGCGCGAGGTCGCGCTGACCCGGCCCGACGTCGTCGTGATGGATCTGCGGATGCCGCGACTCGACGGCGTCGAGGCGACGCGCCGCATCGTCGCGGACTATCCCGACGTCGCCGTCCTTGTGCTCACCATGTTCGATGAAGACGCCCTCGTCGCCGACGCTCTCGCGGCGGGCGCGCGCGGCTACCTGCTGAAGGGAGCCGAGCAGCACGAGATCGAACGCGCCATCCGCGCCGTCGCCGCCGGCGGCGCGATCTTCAGTCGGGATGTCGCCTCGCGCGTGCTCCGACGGGTCACGCCCGAACCGACGGCACGCCCCCTGCCGCAGCTGACGCCCCGCGAGCGCGACGTGGCCGACCTCATTGCCGCTGGCCTGTCCAACACGGCGATTTCGGAGCGACTCACGCTCGCGCCGAAAACCGTCGGCAATCATGTCTCCGCGATCTTCCTCAAGCTCGGCGTCGCCACGCGTGCCGAGGCGATCGTTCGCGCCCGCGAGGCGGGGATGGGTGGGCGGACGTGACCAGGTCGCGCACCGTCGTCGTCGTGGTGGCGGGCGTGGTGGTGGCGCTCACGGTCGCGTCTGTCTCGGCATCCGTCATCGCGGGATGGTCGTGGGACACGTACGTCTCGTCGTACACCTTCACGAACACCGTCGTCGGGGTGGCGCTCGCCGGCCCCGGGCTGTTCATCGCGTGGTTCCGGCCGCGCAACGCCGTCGGCGCGCTGCTCGCGGTCGCCGGCGCAGGACACCTCGTCTCGGCCGCGATCGCACCGATCGGGACCATCGGACTGGCCGCGGGCTGGCCGGAACCCGTCACGAGGGTGCTTGCAACCCTGTTCCTCGTCGCGTGGATGATCGGTCTGCCCGCGCTCTTCTTTCTCGCGCTGCTGCTGTTCCCCGACGGGCGCCTCCCCTCCCCCCGTTGGGCCTGGCTGGCGTGGCTCATCGTCACGTTCACGGCCTGGAGCGTCGTGACCACCGCGATCACCCCGGGGCCGTCCGTCAACGGCGAACCCGGCACAACCTCGCTGTTCGCGGTAGAGGGTGCGCCGGTCGCCGTGTTCGACGTCGGCAACCTCATCATGTCGCTGACGATCGTGGCCGCCGTCGTGACCTCGCTCCTCGTGCGCTACGTGCGCGGCGACGCGCAGACCCGTCGTCAGCTGCTGTGGCTCATCCTCGCCGTGCTCGCGATGCTCGCGCTGAACTCGCAGCGCTGGATCACGGGCGACGGACCGATCCTGCTGCTCCTCAGCGCCGGGCTGCTGCCGGTCGCGATCGCAATCGCGATCGTGCGCGAGCGCCTGCTCGACATCCGGCTCGTGCTGTCGCGCACCGTCGTCTACGGGCTCGTCATCGCGGCGGTCGTTGCACTCTACGCCGGGCTCGTCGCCGGGCTCACCCTCGTGGTGCCGCAGGGCGCCGACCGTGCGGTCGCGATCGGCGCCGCCGTCGCCGTCGCCCTCGTGTTCGACCCGCTGCGGCTGCTGGTGCAGCGGGCGGTCGGGCGACTCTTCTTCGGCACGCGCGACGACCCCGCGGGAACGGCGGGTCGCGTGGGCGCCGGCATCGGAGAGAGCGGTGCCGCGGGTTCGCTCGAGGACGTGCTGCACGAGTTACGAACGGCGCTGCGGATGCCGCGACTCGCGGTGACGGAAGGGTCGCGGGTCGTGGCGGTGGACGGGGACGGGGATGGGGACGGGCATGACCGGCACGGGGACGGGGACGACCGACGCGGTGCCGAGCCTCGCGACGCCGCGCACGAGACGCTCTCGCTCGGCGGCGACGTGGCACTGACGGTGACGCTGCGGGCGGGTGAGCGGCAACTCCACGACGCCGACCGCCGGACGCTGCAGCTGCTCACCCCCGCGATCGGACTGCTGATCCGCGAACAACGACTTGTCGCCGAGCTGCGCGACGCGCGGGCTCAGACCGCCGAGGCCCGCGAACTGGAGCGCAAGACCGTGCACCGCGACCTGCACGACGGACTCGGTCCCACCCTCACGAGCGCGGCGCTACACCTCGACGCGGCGCGCAACGTCGTCTCGGCCGAGCCGGAACGCGCGGAGCTGCTGCTCGCGCAGGCGCGCGACGACGTGGGCGATGCGCTCACCGAGGTGCGCCGCGTCGTGTATGGGCTTCGCCCGGTCGCCCTCGACGGGCACGGATTGGTCGGCGCGCTGCGCGAACAGGCGACACACCAGGCCGGACTCACCGTCGATCTCACCGTGGGCGACCTGCCCGAGCTCTCGCCGGCGGTCGAGCTGGCGGCCTATCGCGTCGCCGTCGAGGGCATCGCCAACGCCCACCGCCACTCCGACGGCACCCGGATCGCGGTCTCACTGACCGCCGACGACGGCACGCTCGAACTCACCGTCCAAGACGACGGACGCCCACCCTCGTCGTATCGGCCGGGGGTCGGCATCCGCTCCCTCACCGATCGCGTCGAAGAACTGGGCGGCACCGTCGCGATCGGCCCCGCCGCCGAGGGGTGGGCGGTCATCGCCCGACTGCCGCTGCCGAGCTCCTGACCGGCGGCGAGTGGCCGCGCGGCTCACGGGCGCAGCCGCGGGTGGGTGCCGGGGCCGAGCGTGACGTGCTCTCCTCCTTCCGCCGACATGACGGCCACCGTCGGCGTGCTGCCGACAGGTTCCTCGACCACGAAGACGATCACGGCGCCGTCGGCACTATAGGAACCCTGCAGTGCGCGACCGCCGTCGTCTTGGAGGCGGGTCCACCGCGTCGGTTCCCCACCCGACGAGGGCATCGTCCACAGGTCGCCCGGCGCCGACATCAGGATGCTGATTCCGTCGGGCGACCAGGCAGGGTAGGAGAAGCCGTCCGCCATGTCGGTGAGGTACGACACGGAGCCTTCCCGCGTGAGGATGGCGATCGCGCTGCCGGTCATGCGCTCCTCATGGACGCCCGCGCTGGCGAACCGGTCCACCTCAACAGCGAGCCGTTGGCCCGCCGGATCCCATGCGACAGAAAAGGGATACTCCGTCGGATCTGCGGTGAACAGAACGAGGGGCTCACCTCCCGCAACAGGCACCGAGCGTACCGTGCCGATGCCGTCACCGTTCTCAGCGGCGTCGCCCTGTATGTAGGCGACCTCGGTACCGTCGGGAGAGAAGCTCGGCTCGTCGGTCCAGACGCATGGATCTGTGCAGTCGACCAGCGCGCGGGCGGTACCGCTCGCGACATCGACGATCCAGAGATCTCGAGTGCCATCGGCATCGTCGAGGGCGAACGCGATGCTCCTCCCGTCGGGAGACCATTGCGGGTGAAGCTGTTCCCCCGCCGGCACATCACCACGGACCACCGCTTCGGGCTCCCAAGGCTGCGGATCTGAGACCTGTATCTCCCCCTGCCATTGGATCAAGACTCGACTTTCACGCAGCAGGTCGAGCACTGCTGGGTGATCGTCAGTGGGCTCGGTGACCCCAGCACCCGAACAGCCCGTCACCGAGATGAGCAGACACAGTCCGACAACAGGCACGAGCTTCAGCTGTCTCATGACTCCTCCTTCATGATCGCCCGGGAATCCGGGCCGATCCGCACGGTAGAGGGGGCGCTCCTCATCCGCTCCTCACCGTCGAAGAAGCCGTTGACCGGTGTGGCCCGACGGCCCACGATGGAGCCATGCTCATCCGGGTGCTGGGACCGATCGAGGTCCAGGGCGCGGTCGTTCGGCCGCGCGAAGCACTCGTGCTGGGGGCGCTCGTCGTCCGACGGGGGAACGGCATCTCGATGGAAGAGCTCGCGTCGCTGGTCTGGCCGACGGCCCAGCCCGCGACCTGGTATCACCAGCTCCACAGTGCGGTCTCCCGTCTGCGCGCCGTTCTCCCGGACGGGGCCGTACACACCGACGGGGCGACCTATCGCCTCCACCTGGCGCCGGGAACGATCGACGCCGACCTCCTCGACGACGCGGCTGCTCGCGTGCTCAGGCATGTCGCCTCGGGCGAACCCGGCCGCGCCGTCTCGCTCGGGGCGGAGGCCGCGAGCCTGTGGCACGGCGACCCGATCCCCGCCCTCGCCGGCTGGAGCGAACGGGACGCCTTCGCGTCCCGGATTGGCGAGCGTCTGCTCGTCATCCAAGAGGAGACACTCCTCGCTCGTGCGGGCAGCGCTCCGGCGACGGTCGCCGTGACCGATCTCGAAACTGCCGTCGACCGCGATCCCTACAACGAGCGGATGTGGGTAGCGCTCGTGCACCGGCACCTCGCCGATCGGCGAACCGATCGCGCGCTCGGCACCTTGCGACGCGCGTCGGGGGTGTTCCAGAGAGACCTCGGGCTCGACCTTCCCGGGGCCCTGGTCGAACTCCAGACAGCGGTGCTTCGCGGCGACGGTCTCCCGGAACCTCCCGCGCTTCTGAAGGAGCAGTGTCCATACCTCGGCCTCGAGGCGTATGACGAGTCCGAATCGGCCCTGTTCTTTGGACGGGACGGCCTCGCCGACCAGGTGATCGAGGAGCTGCTGTCCTCGTCCGTGCATGTCATCGTCGGCGCGTCGGGCATCGGCAAGACATCCCTCATCCGCGCCGGGATCCTGCCGCGGCTGCGCAGCCGCGGCCGCGACGCGACACTGACGGGCGCGCCGGAGTTCTCGCTCCCTGCGCATCCGGTTGACATCCTGATCATCGACCAGATCGAAGAACTGCTCGATGCTGGGGCGGGGCAATCGGCGGACGCACTCATGGACGGCTTGCGAGAACACGCTCACGTGCTCCTCGCGGTGCGTTCGGCCTCACTCGACGACCTTCTGCAGGTCCCCGGGATGTCCGACCGGATCGGAGGGAGCGTCAGCGTCATCGGACCGATGGCTCGCGACGAGATGGCCCAGGCGATCGAAGGCCCGGCCGTCGCATCCGGGCTCAGGCTCGAGCCCGGACTCACGCCGCTCATCCTGCGTGACCTCGACGATGCCTCAGGGGCTCTGCCTCATCTTTCCCACGCACTTCAGGAGACATGGGTGCGCCGAGAGGGTGACACGCTGACCGTGCTGGGCTACGAATCCGTCGGTGGCATCTCCGGGGCGGTGTCGCGGACGGCCGAGCGTCTCTACGAGAGTCTGGATTCGGCCGCACGCGAGGCGTGTCGCGCCGTGATGGGACGACTGGTCCACGCGGCCGCCGAGGGCACCGTCGTACGACGGCATCCGAGGATGGACGCGGTCGCGCTCGACACTGCCAGCCGCACGGTGATCGACCGGTTCGCTGCTGCCAGGCTCCTCGTGCTCGACGGCGCTCACGTGTCACTCGCGCACGAGGCGCTCGCACGTGCCTGGCCCCGACTTCACGGCTGGCTCGTCGACGACGCCGCCTGGCTCCGCACCCTTGCGATGCTCGAGGATGCCGCAGCGCACTGGGAGGACGGCGGACGCTCCGACGACGATCTGTGGCGCGGGGCCCGCGTGGCATCGGTCGACCCGGACTCGACGCCGACGTTCCTCACTGCCTCGGAGGCCGAGTTCCTCGCCCGATCCCGGGACCGGGAGGACCACGAACGCCGGGCGGCACACGAGGCATGGGAACGCGAGCGACGCACCAATGTCAGACTGCGGACATCGTTGGTCGCGGTCGCGGTGCTTCTTGTCGCGACCGTCAGCGCCGGAGTGCTCAGTGGCATCAACGCGACCCGGGCCGCCGAGCAAGCGGAGTCCGAGCAGGTCGCGCGACTCCTGGCGACGTCCCTGGCGTTGCGGGAGTCCGACCGCGACGTCGCGGCACTCCTCGCTGCCGAGATGCACCGGCGCTGGCCGGATGACCCGCGCTCCCGGGCCGCGCTGATGGGTTCGATGACCTCGGCCGGCGGCTACCTCGGGCGCCACTACGTGGGCGGCGATGAGATTGCGGCCGCGCCCGTGACGGCGGGTGGCGCGATCGCCCTGGTCGGCGGTACCGAACTGGTCCGGGTGTCCGGCGAGGGCGCGCTGGACCCGACCGGGATCTCCCTGCCGACCCCCGGCGGCGAGATCGCGGTGTCACCCGAGGGGAACCTGGCGGTGCGGCGAGGAGGCAGCGCAGAGGCGGCGCGGGTCGACATCGTCGATCTCGCGGCAGGAGAGATCGAAACCATACCCATCGATAGCCGCCTCACCGATGTAACCGCCACGGAGAACTCCGTGTGGGCGCTGTCTGCGACCGATCTACCGGTCCGGATATGGCCGTCGGAGGTCTCGGCAGAGGTCACCCCGGCATCCGAACAGGATTGAGTCACACCGGCTGCATCGCTCCACGGACTCGCCGGTGGTCGCCTCGCCTACGGAACCAAGGCCGGTGTGACCGTGATCGATGCCTCGAACGGCGCGATCGTGACCCGTGCCCCCCTTCCCCCGGGCTACGCCAACGTGCTCGTCGCGCCCGGATCCGGAAACACCCTCGTCACCTCCGGGGATGCCGGGATCGCTCTGGTCGACCTCGCCGTGGGAGCACCGGTGTGGACCGTGCCGCACCGACTCTCCCAACGGAACCAGTGCAGCACGGCTGTGGTCGCCGCCTCCCGCGGCTCGCTGTTCTGCGGCGGGCGGCGCATCACGGAGTACTCGCTCGCCGACGGCACCGTCATGGAGGGCACGTACGACCCCGGCGTCGGCGGTGCCGCCGTGCTCGCCCTCGACGCAGCCGAGACGCGCCTGATCGCGTTCGCGGGCACGTCTGCATCGATCGCAACCTGGGACCTCACCGGAGGCGGCCCGGTGTCGCACGTGATCGCCGCGGGGCGGATGGCTGTGGACGGGTTCGAACCGAACGGCGACCGGTTCGTCGCTGCGGTCGCACCCGACACATCAGCACTCGCCGCCGACCCGACGTCGTGGGCGGTGTGGGACGCCGGGGACGACACCGCCGTCCTCGGCCCGTCGCCGGATCTCGCACTCATCGGCTGGGCCGCCGCGGGCGTCGCCACCACGTGGGACGGGATCGAGAGTCACTCGGACACGCTGGTGAACCTGAACGACGGCAGCCAGACTCCTCTCGAACTGGGCCGGGCCGACGGGATCACGGCATCCCGCAACGGAGCCCTCGGGTACTCCTTCGGCGACTCTTGGATCCAGCCCTATGACCCGACGACGGGGCGCGCGACCGGGCCGCTCATCGAACCGGGAGACCGTGTCGTCACCTTCGCCGACGCTCTCGACGGCGACCTCGGGGTCGCGTGGATCTGGGATCCGCAAGGAGCGGCGCGCATCGAGGTCTTCGATATGCGCACCGGCGAACGACTCTCCTCGGGCTTGCACGGCGACAACGGCGCGGTGCCCTTCCCCGACGGCTCCGCCATCGTGAGTTCCGGCTCCGACGCACTTCGCGTGAGCGACCCGCATACCCTCGACCCCATCCGAACGCTGCCCAATCCGGGCGGGGTCACCACCGACTTTCCCCAGATCTCGGACGATGCCAGGACCCTGCTGCTGCCCACGCACGACCAGAAGGTCTATCTCGTCGACCCGACATCCGGGATATCGCTTTCGGACGGCATCCCGTCGTCGACTCGTGACTTCTGGCCCGGCGGCTATCTGCGCTCGGACGGTGGCGCGATCATTGTCAACGTGCCGCAAGGCGTCGCGCTCTGGAGCCTCGACCAGAACGAGCAGTTCGACGCCGCCTGTCGACTCGCGGGACGCGACCTCACCCCCGTCGAATGGTCCACCTACTTCGGTGACACCGCTCCAGCGCCCACCTGCGCCGGTGCGGTCGCCCCGTGAATCCGTCCCAGTGGGTGGTTCGAGCGGATGACGTCATCCGGATCGACCCTCTGTTTGATCTCGCGCAGCCGCGGGAGCGCGTCGCCGTAGAGCCGCTCGGCGCGTGCCGGCGTCTCCGCGAAGTTCAGATAGTCGGACTCGGACCGCCACGGAGCGAGCACACCGAGGAGGTCATCGAGCTCACCCCTGACCGTCGCGGCGTTCTCGGGGGTGTCCCCCATGCCGCCCGCGAACATCAGGTGGGAGCCGTTCAGACCCGAGACCGCACCGCCGTCCTCCTGCCCTGGGGTTCCTGGGGTCCCTGGGGCAAGGGCCGCGCCGAGCAGTCGGAGCTCGGCCGAGAGGATCGACCCGCCCCGAGGGGTCGCCGCTACGCTGAGGAACGCATCCACTGCCCGCTCATCGAGTTCGCGGATCAGCGCGCCGTCACCGATCCCCGGGACGGGTCCCGGCGGGTCCATGTGCAGCGCGCTCAGCGCCGGCAGCGGGGTGACGGCGAACGTATCGATCTCCGGTTGCAGGCGGCGCAACTCCGCCAGGAGCGCGTCGGCGGCAGCCGCGGCATCCTGCAACACGGCTTCGACGATGACGAACGCGCGGCCGCGCAGCGGCGCGGGCACGTCGAGGAACGGGGGGAAGGTCATCACGCGCGCCGCGGTCATGACGGATGCCGGCAGGTCCACCGTCCAGTCCCGCCACGCGTGCATGACGTCAGCGGCACGATCGATCGGCCAGAACAGGGCGCCCGCGTACACGCTCGTCATCGCGTAGAGCCGGAACTCGAGAGCCGTGACGACGCCGAACGCCCCACCGCCTCCGCGCAGCGCCCAGAACAGGTCGGGGTCGGCTCGCTCATCGACACGACGGAACTCGCCGTCGGCGGTCACCAACTCGATCGCCGTGACGCTGTTCGCGCCGAGACCGTGCGAACGGGCGAGCCAGCTGACGCCTCCGCCGAGCGTGTAGCCGACGACACCGACGTCGGCCGACGAGCCCGCGAGCGCGGCGAGGCCGTGCTCGGCGGCGGCTTCGGTCACCTGCTGCCAGAGCGTTCCCGCCTCGACCCGCGCGATCATCCGCTCCGGGTCGATCGTGACACCCCGCATGAGGTCGGTGCGCAGCAGCAGGGTGTCACCGAGCTCGCCCAGAGGGGCGGCGTTGTGGCCCGTGCCCTGCGCGGCCACCCGGAGCCCGTGCGCCACGGCGTAGCGCACCGCGGTGGCGGCATCCTCGGCGTGTGCGGC
>NZ_JBASZT010000263.1:0-6479 GCF_049661145.1 Microbacterium sp. | reverse complement strand
CCGCGCGGTGGCGCGAGGTTGCAGCGGCTGCGCAGCTCGACGACCACGTCGGCATCCCCGGTTCGGGGCTCGTGGCCTTCGGCGCCCTGCCGTTCGACCCGGCGTCGCCCGCCGTGGCGGTCCTGACCGTGCCGCGGCTGACGATCGGGCAGCGCGGCGATCGCACGTGGGCGACATGGGTGCTGCCGGATGCCGGGGCGCCCGACCCCGACGAACCGCACCCGATCGCGTACGGACCGCACTGGTCCGCCGCGGTCGGTCCCGGTGCGCTGACCCCCGACGGATACCAGGATGCCGTCCGCGCCGCCCTCGCCGCGATCGCCACGGGCGAGGTGAGCAAAGTCGTGCTGGCGCGCGATCTCGTCGGGACCGCGCCCGCGGGTGCCGACCTGCGGCGGCTCGTGCGATCGCTCGCCTCGGCGTACCCGGGCACGTGGGTGTACGCCGTCGACGGGCTCATCGGCGCGAGCCCCGAGACCCTCGTCACGGTGCAGTCCCGCCAGGTGACGGCGCGCTTCCTCGCCGGCACCGCGGCGCGCGGCGCGAACCCCGATGCGGACCGCGATGCCGCCCTCGCCCTCGCGACGAGCGCCAAGGATCTCGCCGAGCACGGTTACGCCGTCCGCAGCCTCGTCGATGCCCTCACTCCCTACACCACCGCCCTCGCCGCGGCGGAGGAGCCATTCACCCTGTCGCTGCCGAACGTCTGGCACCTAGCGACCGATGTCGAGGCGACGACCGCCGCCGGGACTTCGGCGCTCGACCTCGTCGGCGTGCTCCACCCGACGGCCGCCGTGGCGGGCACGCCGACGGATGCCGCGATCAGCGTGATCCGCCGCATCGAGCCGTCCGACCGCGGACGCTACGCCGGCCCCGTCGGCTGGGTCGACGCGCACGGCGACGGAGAATGGGCGATCGCGTTGCGCGGCGCGCAGTTCGAGCCGGCGGGGGCGGATGCCGACGGCATCCGCTTCACGGCGCACGCCGGCGCCGGCATCGTGGCCGGCAGCGACCCCGAGTCCGAGATGCTCGAGACCCGCGTGAAGTTCCGCCCGATCATCGACGCGCTCGCCTGACCCGCTCGCCGCGCCCCGCCCTCACACTCCGCGAGAGAACAACCAGACGCCGAGGGAACGGGTGCCACCCATGCTCTCGGCGCACCGTTGTTCTCTCGGCGGAGTCGGCGTCCAACCGTCGTGAGCTCGCTCGCGGCATTTCGTCTCGGCCGTTCGGGCCTCGCTCAACGACCGCGGGCGGCAGCCCGGGTCAGGTCGCGGCGAGGCGGGCCTTCTCGGCCTCGACGTCGAAGTCGGCGGCGGGCCACTGCGGGTCGATGCCCTCCAGGGCTTCGAGCAGCAGCGCCTGGACGGCGAGCCGGGCGTACCACTTCGCATCCGCCGGCACGACGTACCACGGCGCGTTCGGAGTCGACGTGCGCTCGAACGCGGTCTGGTACGCCGCCATGTACGCGGGCCACAGCTCGCGCTCATCGACGTCGCCGGGGTTGTACTTCCAGTGCTTGTCGGGCCGGTCCAGACGCTCCCGCAGGCGTGCCTTCTGCTCGTCGGCGGAGATGTGCAGCATGACCTTCACGAGGCGGATGCCGCGGTCCGTCAGCCCCTTCTCGAAGTCGACGATCGCGCCGTAGCGCCGCTCGATCTCGGCCGGCTCGGCGAGGTTCCTGACCCGGCCGATGAGCACGTCCTCGTAGTGGGACCGGTCGAAGACGCCGATGATGCCGGCATCCGGCACCCGCTTCTCGATGCGCCACAGGAAGTCGTGCGCGAGCTCCTCTTTCGTCGGCTTCTTGAAGGCGGCCAGCGCGACGCCCTGCGGGTCGACCGAGCCGACGACGTGGCGGACGATGCCGCCCTTGCCTGCGGTGTCCATCGCCTGCAGCACGAGCAGCACCGCGGGGCTGCCGGGCACGACGCGGCTCTGCGCGAACAGCCGCTCCTGCAGTTCGTCGAGTTCGTCGGCACCGGTCGCGAGGTCCGACTCACCCCGCTTCTTGCCGTCGGGATATCCCGGCGTCGCGTCGGGATCGACGTCGGCGAGGCGGAACCCTTCGCTCGCCTTGAGCAGATCCGCGGGGTCGCCGTTCCAGTTGCGCTGGCTCTTCGCAGTCATGCTGTTCATCATGGCGGATGCCGACGACACCGGCCCCGCCCCGCGCGCCGCGCCCCGGCATCCCGCGCCCGGGGGCAGTGGCACCCGCGCGCCCACTTGCCGCGTTTGGTCGCTACCCGCGGGACCAAACGACAAAACACGGCAGGTCGATCGTGGGGCGCACGCCGACGTGCCGAGATTTGCCGCTACGCGCGGCCCATAGCGACAAAAGTCGGCAAGTCGAGCCCGGGGGCGGATGCCGCGGCCAAGGCTGCCCCGCCCCAGGGGCCAGACCGCCAGAACGAGTCAGCGCTCCAGCGCGACCTCGATCAGCTGGGGCGCGGGGGGCGGAGCGGTCAGCGCCTGGTCCAGCGCGGCGCGCGTCGCGACGCGGGCGTACCCCCATCCGTAAGCAGCTGCGAGTTGCTCCAGCCCGACGGCGTGCGGCGTGTACAGCACGCGGTCCATCGCACCCGGCGGCGCCGCCTGCGCGACCTCGAGCCCGTCGAAGATCGTGCCGCCGCCGTCGTTGCCGACGATCACCTGCAGCCGCGGCGCGGGCTCTCCCGGGGGCAGCAGCAGCGCGCCGACATCGTGCAGAAAGGCGAGGTCACCCGCGAGAATCCGCGTCACGCCAGGCCTGCCCGAGGCCTGGCTGGCCACCGCGATCCCGATGCCCGTCGCGATCGTCCCGTCGATGCCGGCAAGACCCCGGTTCGCATGCACCGGGACCTTCTTGCCGCCGAGCACCTCGTCGGCGACCCGCACGAGCCGCGACGACGCGAACAGCAGTCGGTCGTGCGGCCAGCTCGCGCGCCAGACGGCATCGACGAGGGTCGCCCGATCGATCGGGGCGCGCGTCACGGCGAGCTCAGCGGCGATCGCTCCGAGCCTCTCGTGCGGCACGGCGGAGGCGAGGGCGTCGGCATCCGGTGCCGGCGGGGCGAGGTCGACGGATGCCGCGCGCGAGGCGCGCAGCCACGCCCCGAACCAGTCCAGGTCCATCTCGCCGACGGCCGCGATGACCGCGTCGACGGCGGTCGTCGCGCCGTTGAGGTTGAACGGCTCCCCCGGCCCCCGCACCGCGAACACGTCGACGTCGGGGCGCGACAGCACCCCGACGACCTCGCGGCTGAGCGTCGGATGGCCGTACACGATCGCCCGCTCGACCCGGCCGCCGAGCTCGGGGTCGGCCAGCAGCCCGCGGTACCCATGCACGAGATTGCGCCCGAACCGTGCGCCGCTGACGATCTCGGCGATGAGCGGCCAGCCGCCCGCGTGGGCCAGCGCTTCGGCGGCGGCCCCGGCATCCGCCCCCGCGACCACGATCGTGCGCGGTCCACGCTCCAACACGTGCGGGTCGAGGTCGGGGTCGGTCGGCAGGTTCGACTCGCCGATGCCACCGCCACCCTGATACAGCGCCCCCGACGGCTCAGCGGCCTCTGACACCTCAGCCGCCTCTGACACCTCGGGCTCGTCCACGGCGTCGGGAACGGATGCCGTGGCGCCAGGCGTGCCGGCCGGCATCCCGAGCCAGTCCGGCGCGGCACCCGCGAGAGGCTCGCGGTACGGGAGGTTGAGGTGCACGGGTCCCGCTTGCCAGGTCCCCGCTCCGAGGGCGGCGGCGACCGCGTCCTCGGCGACGCGGCGGAGCATCGCGGACTGCTCGCCCGTGCCGTCCTGGTCGACCTCTTCGGGGACCGGGAGGTCCTCCTCCAGGCGCATGTTCGGGGCGAACATGCCGGGCTGACGGGTCGTCTGGTTGGCGCCGACTCCGCGCAGTTCGGGCGGCCGGTCGGCGGTCAGCAGCAGCAACGGGACGCCCGCATGGTGGGCCTCGAGCGCCGCGGGCAGGAGGTTCGCCGCGGCAGTGCCCGACGTGCAGATCACGGCGGCGGGCATCCGCGATTCGCGGCCGATCCCGAGCGCCGTGAAGCCCGCGACCCGCTCGTCGATCCGCACGTGCAGCGAGATCGCCCCGCGCCGCTCGAGTTCCGCCGCGACGAGCGCGAGCGCCTGCGAGCGCGATCCGGGGCTCAAGACGACATGCCGCACCCCCAGTTCGACGAGGCGGCCGAGAAGGGATGCCGCGGCATCCGTCGCCGGCGCGCGACCGGCGCCGTCGTGCTCACTCATGTCAGCCTCTCAGGGGTGCTGCCGCGCCCTAGGGTGCAGAAACCTGCCTCAGGGAGGCGTGACTTTCGCGTCGGCTCTTCAGAGGCTCTAGCGCGCCGGGCGCAGAAGACCCCCCTCCCGCAGGGACACTTTCCCATCAACCGACGCTGCCGCGCGGGTCCGCGTCGCCGCGGGTGTCGTCGCGGTGGTCTTTTCGGTGTTCGCTACGGTGATCACCCGGCGCCGCGTCGGGCGACGAGTCTTCCGCGTCGAGGGCGGCAAGCTCGGCCTCCAGGCGGCGGATGCGCTCGTCCTGGTCGGTGATCGAGCCGATGCTGCCGAGGAAGTCGGGATTGTCGTCGGGGGCGCGGAACTGCGGCTGCGGGCGATCCCGGCCGCGTCCCACGACGAACCAGAGGATGCCGCCCAGCACCGGAATCAACACCACGATCAGCAACCACACCGGCTTGCTCACGCCCCGGTGGCGGGTCGGTGGCTGCAGGGCGCAATCGACGATGCTGTACACCCAGAAGGCGATCAGCAGCAGCGCCAGAGGGAGCAGGATGCGCACCACCCTTTTATCCTAGGCGCCCCCGTCGGCGTCGTGCAGGGCGAGCGTGGCGGGCCTCCTCTCCGGGTGCGGGGACGGGCGCCGTAGACTGGCGGCATGCGTGTCCGCTCGGCCCTCGTTTATACGGTGCTGCGCCTCGCCGCGTTCCTCGTCCCGCTCGGAATCATGATGCTCTCACCGGTGCTGCGCGAGTACTTCTGGCTGTCGGCGATCTTCGCAGCCCTCATCGGGCTGAGCCTGTCGGTACTGTTCCTGCGGCGCCCCCTCGATCAGGCGACCGCAGGCCTTGCCGAGCGTCGGGCGGCGAAGCGGCGGGAAACCGACGAAGACGTCGAGGATGCCGTGGCGGGAGCCCCGGCATCCGTTCCGCCTGCGGAGTCCACCGGTGGGGACGCGCGCGACTGAGGTCGGATCCTGGTTGGCTGAGCCTCGCGGCAGGTCAGGCGTCTGCGGCGTCGCGCGCGCGGACCTTGCCGATCCAGCCGAGGTGCGTGTGGGTGAACGCATCCGGGAACTTGAGGCCGTACCCCAGGGCGCGGTCCACCGCGACATGGAACGCCCACGACAGGGCGATGATCCCGGTCCACCAGGTGAGGGAGTCACGGGCATCGACGGGGACGATCACGGCGCACGCGCCGGCGATCGCGGGGATGAGGTAACTGTGGCCGAGGTTGTAGACCGCCGCACCGACCCGTGGGGACGCGAGGTAGCCGAGGGCCGTCAGATCGAAGGCCAGGAACAGTGCCAGCGGCATCCACCAGTGCTCCGGGTAGATGACGACGGTCGCCGCAAGGAGCGCGACGGCGAGGGCGGCGCTCTCTGCGCGCTGGACGGCGATCGGTGTCATACGCCCAGTCTGACGCAGGCAGCGTGCGGCGCGGCGCGGCGGGGCGCGCTCAGCCGACGAACGCCCAGCACAGGAACGCGGCGAGCGCGAGCGAGGTCAGCGACGTGAGCCCGAGGGCGACGACCAGTTCGCGCGGCTGGCGGAAGGTCCACACGATCAGGATCGCGCAGGCCGCCGGGATGAGGGCGAGCAGCGCCAACCAGGCGAGCGGGTAGAACAGCGCCAGTATCGCGACGATCGCGAACGGCACCAGCACGAAGACCGTGAACAGCACCTGGGTCGCGCGCTTTCCGATGCGGACGGAGAGGGTGCGCTTGCCGGCGAGGCGGTCCTGGTCGATGTCGCGGAGGTTGTTCGCAAGCAGCACGGCGCACGCGAGCAGGCCCGCGGCGACGGCGGCGAACCACGCCTCGTCGGGGACGATGCCCGCCTGCACGAAGGTCGTGCCGACCGTCGCGACGAGGCCGAAGAAGACGAAGACGAACAGTTCGCCGAGTCCCGCGTAGCCGTACGGCCGCTTGCCGCCGGTGTAGAACCAGGCGGCGACGATGCAGGCGGCCCCAACCGGCAGCATCCACCAATGGCCTGTGCGTACGACGATCGCGACGCCGGCGACCGCGGCGATGCCGAAGAAGGCGAGCGCGACGGCGAGCACCGTGCGCGGCTTCGCCTTGCGGCTCGCCGTCAGGCGCGCCGGTCCGACGCGCAGATCGTCGGTGCCTCGGATGCCGTCGCTGTAGTCGTTCGCGTAATTGACGCCGATCTGCAGCGCGACCGCGACGATCAGGCAACATAGCGCGATGACCCAGTGGAACGCGCGGTCGACGATGAGCGCGG
>NZ_JBASZT010000262.1:0-10638 GCF_049661145.1 Microbacterium sp. | reverse complement strand
CCGCCGCTTCGTGCCGAGTCGGCTCGTTGTGAGCCGTACGGGAGCGGCGGTCTCGGTGACAAGGGGCGGACTCGGCGGTGCGCGAGTGGTCGCCCCGCCGCGCGCGGAGCGTTGTCCACAGGCGGCGAACGCGCGAGTTGTCCCCAGATCGGCCTTCGTCGTCACCGCGGCACCCAGTGCGCGCGCACACTGGGGCGATGCGCCACGCCGATGCCACGACCATCCGCACTCTCTTGCGCACGCGAGACGACCTGACGGGGGAGGGATACGCTGCCCGTCAGCTGATGAGAGAGGCGACGTCGGGTGCGCTGACCCGGGTCCGTCGCGGTCGCTATGTCGCGCGCGAGGAGTGGGTGACGCTGTGGCCGGAGTCGAAGCACCTCGCGCACGTCCTCGCGGTCAGCGACAGCGCCACGACGCGGCCCGTCTTCGCTTTCACCTCTGCGGCCGCGCTGCACGGGCTGCCGCTGTTTCGTGTCCGCGCCGAGCGCGTGCACACGATCCATCCGGATGCCGCGCGCAGAACCAACGGCACGGTCATCCGGCACTGTGCGAGCCTCGATGAGTCCGACGTCGTGGAGATCGACGGCGTGCTCTGCACGTCGCTCGAGCGCACCGTCTACGACCTCGCGCGCCTGGCCAGCGCCGAGGTTGCGCTCGTCTGCCTGGACACCGCGCTGGGCGGGGTCGGCGGCGACCCCCGATGGTACGACGACGCGGCCGCCGCCCAGTGGCTGGCGGGCATCGAGGAGCGGGTGGGCCGGATGCCGGGAGCTCGCGGCATCCGGCACGCACGTGCGCTGCTGGAGGTTGCCGACGGACGATCGCAGCAGCCGCTGGAGATCGTGACCAAGTTGCAGTTGCGGCGGCTGGGATTTCGCCAGCCCGGTCTGCAGGTTCCGGTGCCCGCTCCGAGCGGCGGCTCGTACTGGCTGGATCTTGAGCTGGAGGAGTCCGGCGCCTTCTACGAGTGCGACGGCGAGACGAAGTACACCGACGAGGCGATGCGGTCGGGCCGCACTCTGGAGCAGGTGCTGCTCGACGAGAAGCGGCGTGAGGACTGGGTGCGGGGGACCACGGGCAAGCGCGTCGTGCGCGGTGGAACGCCGCATTCGGTGACGCCGGCGGCCCTCGCTGGGCGCCTGCAGAGCTTCGGGATCGAACTGCCCGACCCCCGACACCGCCTGTTGTTACCGAGACGTCCCTTTGTGTACGGGCAATAACCGGTGGTGTCGGCACGAACCGGCAGTCTCGGCGATACGGGCGGGGCGGGGGGAGGGCGGGGGAGGGCGGGCGCGGATTTGGTGGGGGGAGGAGGGGCGCGTAGAGTGGGGGGAGCCAAAGACCGCCGGTCTCGGTGTGCGTTGTACGACGTCACCGACGAAGCTCTGCATCGCAGGGGCCCGCGCAGGTGTCACAGACAGACCTCGGGAAACCGATTCGAAGCTCCGTGCGCGTGCGCCGGAGCTTTTTCGCGTTGTGGGGCGCCACTCGCGGTCGAGGCCGGCGTCCCGCCACCGTGGGGCGTCTCGAATACACAAGGAGTGGCCATGGCGCACAAGGATGCATCGGTCGCCGAGCTCACGAAGAACTTCGAGGACTCGACCGCCGTTCTGCTCACCGAGTACCGCGGTCTGACGGTTGCAGAGCTCAAGGAGCTGCGCAACAGCATCCGTCAGGACGCGGAGTACGCCGTGGTGAAGAACACGCTGACCAAGATCGCGGCGCGCAGCGCCGGGGTCGAGGGTCTGGACGACGACCTCAAGGGTCCGTCGGCCATCGCTTTCGTGCACGGTGACCCGGTCGCCGTCGCGAAGGGCCTGCGTGCCTTCGCCAAGGCACACCCTCTGCTGGTGATCAAGGGCGGCTACTTCGACGGTGCCGCACTGACCCCCGCCGAGGTGAACAAGCTCGCCGATCTCGAGAGCCGTGAAGTCCTGCTGGCGAAGCTCGCCGGCGCGATGAAGGCCTCGCTGACCAAGGCGGCTTACGTCTTCACCGCACTGCCGTCGAAGGCCGTCCGTACGGTCGACGCACTGCGCGAGAAGCAGGAGTCCGCGGCCTGACCGGCGGCGGCATAGCGAAACCCACCACAAGGAGAAAATCATGGCAAAGCTCAGCACTGAGGAGCTGCTCGACGCGTTCAAGGAGCTCACGCTCATCGAGCTGTCCGAGTTCGTCAAGGCGTTCGAGGAGACCTTCGACGTCACCGCCGCTGCCCCCGTCGCGGTCGCC
This sequence comes from Microbacterium sp., assembly GCF_049661145.1. Taxonomy (GTDB): domain Bacteria; phylum Actinomycetota; class Actinomycetes; order Actinomycetales; family Microbacteriaceae; genus Microbacterium. The sequence continues at coordinate 8,403 of NZ_JBASZT010000262.1, read as the reverse complement.
GCTGCCGGCGCGCCCGCCGGTGGCGCCCCCGTCGAGGAGGTCGAAGAGAAGGACTCGTTCGACGTCGTCCTCGAGGCCGCCGGCGAGAAGAAGATCCAGGTCATCAAAGCCGTCCGCGAGCTCACCTCGCTCGGCCTCGGCGAGGCCAAGGCCGTCGTCGACGGGGCCCCCAAGGCCGTCCTGGAGGGCGCCAACAAGGAGGATGCCGAGAAGGCCAAGGCCAAGCTCGAAGAGGCCGGCGCTACCGTCACCCTCAAGTGAGTCGAGGCGGGTCAATGTCGCGCAGCGACGTTGACCCGCCTGCGACTCAGGTTGAGTAGCCGCGCGCTTGCGCGCGGCGTATCGAAACCTCTCACCTACCCGGTGGTCGAGTAGCCGCGCGCTTGCGCGCGGCGTATCGAAACCATCGCGACCGACTCGGTTTGCGATGGTCTCGATCTCCCCATGGCTACCCCACACAGCGCTGACGCGCTGCGCGGGGCCCCTCGCCGTGTAGGCCCACCGGCGCTTCGCGCCGGCACTCGACCGCCGGGTTCGTGGTTCCGCGACGGGGTGACGCCGCCTGGCGGGGTCTACTGCGCGCGATCTGTGTGCGGGGGTGCCGTCGTGTTGCGCACGATCAGGCGCGTCGGGATCCGCAGCGTCGTTCGCTCCCGCTGCGGATCGGCGATCTCGGTGAGGAGCATCTCGACCGCGGCGGCGCCCTGCATGCGGGGGACTTGCTGCAGCGTCGTCAGCGCGAACATGTCGGCGAACTCGTGGTCGTCGATGCCGACGACGCTGAGCGCGGCTGGAACCTGGATGCCGAGGCGGCGTGCCGCAATGATCGCACCGATCGCGACCTCGTCACACACACCGACGATCGCCGTCGGACGACGTCGCGCGTCGCTCAGAAGGTCGACAGCGGCGGCATACCCTCCTGGCATCGACACCTCGGACCGCGCATGCACGGCCTGTTCCGAAAGCCCGGCGTCGCGCATCGCGTGACGATACCCGGCGAGGCGCATCTGGTCGACATGGGCCCAATGGCGCTCGGGTCGCCCACCGATGAAGACGATATCGCGGTGCCCGAGACCGATGAGGTGTTCTGTCGCCCGTCGCGCCGTGTAGTCGTCATCGACGGCGATGACGCTTGCCTCGCCGCCGGTGCCCACGACGCTGACGATCGGCCTGCCGATACGGGTCAGGCGCTCCAACTCGTGGTCGGCGGGCTCCAGGCCGACGGCGATGAGTCCGTCGAAGCGCTTACGCGCGAGGAAGTCGCCGAAGATGCGCGCTCTTTCCTCGGTGCCCGGCTTCGCGTCGTACAGCGTGAGATCGAGGCCGCGTTCCAGGAGCGCCTGTTGGATGCCTTCCAGCACCTCCGCGAAGAACCAGCGGTTGACGTAAGGCATCACGACACCGATGTTCTGCGTGCGGCCGGTCGCGAGGCCGACGGCACCGGCGGAGGGGACGTACCCCAACTCGTCGGCCGCATCACGCACGCGCCGTCGTGTTGCTTCCGAGACGTATCCCGTGCCGCTGAGCGCACGACTCGCGGTTGCCTTGGAGACACCCGCCCGCTCTGCGACTTCGGTGATGCCGCTCATCCCGAAACCTCCGCGCGTCGTTGCCGTCCAGGTGTCGAATATCCTACGCAGATCGGCGGCAAATGGAGACGGTTTCCGGTCCCCATACACCCACAGCCGCGGCGTGATCACGCTTCTCCGGGAGAGTTCCGCCCGTCGCCCTTGTGGGTTTGCCGAGAATCCAATAGCGTTTGTGGAAACGGTTCCCTATAGGGCGAACTCGAACGCCCAAGGGCCACTCAAAGAGGAGTAGCACATGACAAAGTCACAGCAACGACGCCGCGTGAGCATCATTTCGGCGCTGGCGATCGTCGGCATCGCCGTCACCGGTTGCGGCGGCGGAGGCACATCCGGCTCGAGCGGATCATCGGGAGATGCCGTCACCATCATGGGGGCGTTCACCGACGCGCAGGCAGCAGCGTTCCAGGCCGACCTCGACAAGTGGTCGGAGACCAGCGGGATCAAGGTGACCTATGACGGCAACACGGACTTCCAGACAGCGGTCATCGCCCGCGCGACGGCGGGCAACCCGCCGGACATCGCGATCTACCCGCAGCCGGGTGTTCTGAAGAGTCAGACGGCCACGCTGTATCCGCTGGAGGATCTCGGCATCGATGTGGCGTCGATCACCTCGGACGAGGCGAACGGCCTCGGCGAGATCGCTACTGTGGAAGGCCAGACGTTCGGGCTTCCGTACTCGATCAACGTGAAGTCTCTCGTCTGGTACAACCCGGCGGCCTTCGAGAAGGCGGGACTGACGGTTCCGACCACCGACGCCGAGCTCACGGCGCTGCAGGACAAGATCGTCTCCGACGGTCTCGGCTACCCCTGGTGCGTAGGCCTCGAGTCTGGAGCGGCGACCGGCTGGCCGGCCACGGACTGGCTGGAGGAGTACGTGCTTCGCTACGGCGGTCTCAAGGACTACAACTCGTGGATCGCGGGTGACACCAAGTTCACGAGCGACGTCGTCACCGAAGCCGGCAACAAGGTCGCGACGGAACTGCTGGGAGACGGGAAGATCAACGGCGGCGGTCCGGCGGCTGCGACCACGTCGTTCCAGACGGCCGGCAACCAGCTGTTCGCCGATGGCAAGGCCAACGGTCAGTGCTTCATGATGCGGCAGGGTTCGTTCATCGCGGACTTCTTCCCCGATGACATCAAGGCGCAGATCCAGGCAGGCGATCTCTCGAACGTCGACTTCTTCCAGTTGCCGTCGCCGGAGGGCACCGACACGGCCATGCTCGGTGGTGGTGACCTCGTGGGCGCCTTCACGAACGACGAGAACACGAAGGCCGTTCTCGAGTACATCGTGAGCAAGGACTTCGGGACGAACGGCTACGCCAGCCAGGCGATCTTCCTCTCGCCCCACAACGACTTCGACACCTCGGCGTACACGACCGAGTTCCAGAAGAAGGCGCAGGCGCTGCTGGCGGAGTCGACGCTGTTCGGCTTCGATGCCTCCGACCAGATGCCCGGCGAAGTCGGCGCCGGCACCATGTGGACCGAGTTGACGAGTTGGTTCGCGGGACAGAAGTCGATGGAACAGGCCTTCCAGGACATCGACGCCTCGTGGCCGAGTAACTAAGCAACCGGGGATCCGGTGCCGGGTGCGCTGCACCCGGCACCTCCTCGATATCGACGTCAGGCGATAGCGATGCCAATTCTCAGTGCACTCATCTCTGTGGTCCTCGGGCTCGGAGTATCGTTCCTCATCTTCTGGGCCCTGAACTGGGTGGTCGAACGCACCCACGACAAGTGGAAGGCGCGGCTGCTGCCCTACGTCTTCCTGCTCCCGGTGATCGTGCTCGTCGCGGTCTTCCTCCTGTACCCCGCAGTGAGGACCGTGATCGAGAGCTTCATGCAGCAGAGTCAGCGGCGGGGGGAGGCGGCGCGCTTCGTCGGGTTGGATAACTACCTGTCGCTGTTCACCGACCCCAACTTCCTCGGTGTCCTGCTGAACAACCTTCTGTGGGTTCTCGTGGTGCCGGTGGCCGCGGTCGTCATCGGCCTGCTGGTCGCGATCCTCACGGATCGCCTTGGCAGGAAGCGCGAGACGACCTTCAAGTCGATGATCTTCTTGCCGATGGCGATCTCGGGCGTTGCCGCGGCGGTCACCTGGCGATTCATCTACTTCTACGCGCCGGAGGGTCAACCGCAGATCTACCTGCTCAATGCGATCTGGACGACGGTCACCGGCCAGAGTCCGGTGACGTGGCTCACGATCGACACGGGCCGCATGAACAGCTTCCTCATCATGATCATCGCCATCTGGCTACAGGTCGGTTTCGCCATGGTGCTCCTGTCGGCGGCGATCAAGGGCGTGCCCGAAGAGACGATCGAAGCCGGACGGCTGGACGGGGCAAGCGAGCGTCGGCTGTTCTTCTCCGTGATCGTCCCTCAGATTCGCGGCACCATCATCGCGGTCTTTGTCACGGTCGTGATCTTCGTGATGAAGATCTTCGACATCATCTACGCGATGACCGGCGGTCAGTACAACACGAGCGTGCTCGCCGTTGAGTTCTACACCCAGCTCTTCAGTTTCCAGAACCCTGGCAAGGCCGCCGCGGTCGTCGTCGTGCTCATGATCGCCGTCGTTCCGCTGATCGTCTACCAGGTCCGCAGCTACAAGTCGCAAGAGGAACTCCGATGACTGCCATACCCACCCCCGTCGTCGCGCCCGATGACGCTCCGGCATCCGTCCGCGCGCGCGAGAGCAAGCGCAAGCGTCCCGATGAGGGAGACGAGCGAAAGCCCCGTGTCCTCGTCACGATCATCATGGGGGTCATCGCGGTCGCCTGGCTGTTCCCGCTTCTGGGCCTGCTCATCACGAGCTTCCGGACGCGTGCCGCGGCCGAGAGTAGCGGTTGGTGGACGATCTTCGTCGATCCGTTCAACGCCGGCTGGACTCTGGACGGCTTCTCTCAGGCGTGGACGGCGCTGAACGTCGAGGTCTCGTTCTGGAACTCGCTGGCGGTGACGATACCCGCCACGGTGCTGCCGATCATGGTGGCGGCGATGGCCGCGTACGCGTTCACGTTCTTCCAGTTCCGGGGCAAGGAGATCTACTTCGCGATCGTGCTCGGCCTGATGGTCGTTCCCATCCAACTCGCGATCATCCCGGTCCTGCAGCTGTTCGTCTGGTTCGGCAACACCACCGGCATCCAGATCATCGGGCAGTACCCGGCTGCATGGATCGTGCACTCGACATTTGCGCTGCCGTTGGCGATCTACATTCTGCGCAACTACATGCAGACGTTGCCGACCGCTCTGATCGAGGCGGCACGCGTCGACGGCGCGAGCCACTTCCAGATCTTCTGGCGGTTGATCGTGCCGATGTCGGTGCCGGCGCTGGCATCGTTCGCGATCTTCCAGTTCTTGTGGGTGTGGAACGACTTCCTCGTGGCGTACATCTTCATCCAATCGGGGCCGAACGCGGTCATGACCCAGGGGCTGTATACGCTGCTCGGCCAGTACGGTCAGGGTTGGCAGCGGGTCGCGGCGGGCTCGTTCATCACACTGGTCGTTCCGCTGGTGATCTTCTTCGCGCTGCAGCGCTTCTTCGTGCGGGGTCTTACGGCGGGCTCAGTGAAGTAGCCGACGTCGGAGCGGCCGGGCGGGGGATGGCACCGCCCGGCCGCTCCGACGTCTCAGCCGAACTGGTCGACCGCGGTGAGGCGGTAGAGAACGAGTTGGTCGGGGTGCAGGCGGGGGGATGCAACGCCGACGCGGGTGAGCACGTCGCCGGGAAAGATCGCGCCAGGGTAGGACACATCGCGTCGCGCGTCGTGCAGACCGTATTCCGGCGACCCGACACGATCGGAGTCGCTCGCTGCGCCCCACCAGGCGGGGGCATGAAGACCCGAAGGAAGCTCTCCGATCAGGAGCGGCTTCACGCGGTACCGGAGGTGCGACTCGAGGCCCGGGAACCGCAGCGGCGGTGGCGGATCGAGGTGGATGCTGTCGAGGACGGCACCGCTGAAGAGTGCTTCGGAACCGTCGGGTGCGACCACCCCGTGCCCGACGACGTCGTCGTCCGCGCTGTCGACGCGCACGAAGCGACCGCCGAGAATCAGCGCGCGGTGCTCCTTGAACAGCGAGATCCACTGTGAGAGCATGTCGCGCTCGGCATCCGACGCCTCGGTGAGATCCCACTCGATGCCGAAGTGACCGAACAGTGCGGTGCCGGCGCGGAACGACAGGTCCATCCGGCGCCCCGTCGTGTGCGAGCGCTCCGAGGCCACGTGCGCGCCGAGGTACTCCAGCGGAACGAGCTGCGCGGTCCAGGGGAGAATCTGCTGACGGTCGTGCGGATCGCTGTTGTCGGACACCCAGACCCGGTCGACCAGGGGCAGGACCCCGAGATCGACGCGCGCGCCGCCGGACGAGCACGATTCGATCTCCAGCCGCGGGTACGCCACGCGCAACTCACCGAGCAGTCGGTAGAACGCCTGCGTCTGACGATGCACAACGGGCCGTCCCCCCGCCGTGCGGTCTCCCGCCTCGATCAGGTCACGGTTGTGATCCCACTTGATGTAATCGATCCGGTACTCGTCGAGCACCGCGTGCATCTGCCCGGCGACGCGCGCATAGGCGCCGGGATGGGCGAGGTTCAGGACGTGCTGGAACCGTGACTCGACGGGAAGCTCGTCGCGCGACGCCATGATCCACTCGGGGTGGGCTCGGGCGAGGTCGCTGTCGAGGTTGACCATCTCGGGTTCGAACCACAGCCCGAACTCCATGCCGAGCTCGTGCACCCTGTCGACGAGCACGTGCAGCGTGTCGCCAGGCCAGACGGCGGGCGACACGACCCAATCGCCGAGACCTGCGCGGTCGTCGCGGCGGTCGCCGAACCAGCCGTCGTCGAGGACGAACCGCTCGACGCCCATGGCGGCAGCCAGCTCCGCGAGGTCGAGGAGCCGGGCCAGATCATGGTCGAAGTAGACGGCCTCCCACACGTTGAGGGTGACGGGACGCTCGGGCGAGGGACCGTGTGCCCGCAGGAAGGCATGGAACCGATGCGCCACGGCGTCGAGCCCGTCGCCGTAGGAACCATAGATCCACGGGGTCTCGTACTCCCCGCCCTGCTTCAGAGCGACCTCGCCTGGCAGCAGGACCTCCCCGCCGCCGATCACCTGCTCACCGGTGAACACGCGCTCGGCGTAGTGCCGATGATTCCCGCTCCAGCCTGTGTGCACGGCCCAGACCTCTCCCGAGGCGAAGCCGAAGCCGGGCTCACCGAGATGCAGCACGTAGGCGCTGTCGGCCGCCGTGCGACCGCGGCGATTCTCACGCAGATGGATGCCGTCGGGCATCGCGCGTCGCTGCGGGATGCGTTCGAGGTTGTGGCGGCCGGTGAAGTCGAGCAGTTCGGCGGCGCAGCGGGGAACGGGCAGCGCGAGGGAGACGTCCTCGACCGTGTATGTCTCGGCATGGCGGTTGGTGAGCCGCGCGCGTGCGCGCAGCAACCCCTGCGGCGTCAGTTCGAGCTCGAGCCGCAGTTCCAGCCATCCCCGGTCGTCTAGGGCATCGAGAACGAGCATGGCTGCGCCGAACTCGGCATAGCCGTGCACCGGCCGGCCGTCGACCGTGAGCGAGGTTCCTCGGAACCGCGGAGACCAATCCACTGCCGCGAAAGTCTCGCCACCTGGGGCAGGCGTTCTCGCCCCCACGGCGCGGCAGCGCCGCTGAAAAGCTGCCGCGAACGACCCGGAGATGCCTGGACGACCCGTCCAGCCGGTGTGGTGCTCGGGGAGGATCGCCACCCGTGGCGGTCGCTCGGGGTTGTTCGACCCGACCACTGGGATCGCGGCGTCGCACGCGGCGGTGGCGTCCTGGTCGGTGAGCGGGCCGAGGCCGGCACCCCAGTGCACGATTCTCGGCAGGTCGGCATCTCGGGCGTCGAGGAGTACCGAAACGCCTCCCGCGCACAGGTGGATGATCGCGTCGGAGGGCGTGGTGTCGGCGGGCACGGGCGAGTTCCTTTCCGACGCCCGGAGTAGCCAGAGGAGCGGGCGGGTCGCTCAATTCTGTCAGGTGGAGAGCGGTCGACGCGTGCCGACCGGGCCGCGCGCGCCACGGCATCCGTGCATCGACTTGCCGACTTTGGTCGCGCGATCGCGCGCGAAGCGACCGAACTCGGCAGGTCGGCGGGTCATGGGCAGCGCGTCGGGCGCACGTCGCGCGGCACTGACCCCCAGGTCAGTCGGAGCAGGCGAGGCCCGCGCGGAGCGCGGTCATGAGGTCGATCTCGGCGGACTGGGTGTCGATGACCCCCTGCGCGACCTGCAGCGCGCGGGGGTCGGTGCCGAGCTCGACCAGGGCTTCGGCCATCGGCACCGCGCCCTCGTGGTGGCGGATCATGAGTCGCAGGAACGTGCAGTCGGGCGCCGTCCCGGTCTCGGCGCGCAGGGCGGCGATCTCGGCGGGGCTCGCCATGCCCATCTGCGTCATGAGGTCCGCGTCGGATGCCGCCGGCGCGCTGCCGTGGTGGTGCGAGGTGTCCGCGGCATCCATCCACGACATGAGCGGCCCACCGGACTGCGGCAGATCCCACTTCACGAGCCAGTCGTAGAACTCGCCCCTCTGGGCCGACTGCGTCGTGGCGATGTCGTAGGCGAGAACCCGGACGTCGTCGTTCTCGGTCTCGCCGTAGATGTCCATCGCCAGCTCGACGGCCTGGCCGTGGTGGACCTGCATGTCGCGGGCGAAGCCGGCCTCGGGGGAGTCGGTCGCGGGCGTCGCCGCCGTCGTCGCCGAGGTGTCGAACGCGGTGAAGCGGCCGATCGCGAACGCGACTCCGGCGATCGCGACGGCGACCAGCAGCACCGCCCACCAC
>NZ_JBASZT010000261.1:0-13180 GCF_049661145.1 Microbacterium sp. | reverse complement strand
CGCCTACCCGCAGGAGTGCCGACCGTCTGCGGGTAGGCGTGCGCGTCGGTCGCGGCGCGCAGCGCCTCGGCGATGAGGGCGGGCGTCTCGTCGACCGGCGAGCCGATCGACAGGTCGACGATCCCGCCGGGATGGGCCTTGGCGCGGGCGGCGTAGGGGGCGACGGCATCCCAGGGATAGTCGTCGAGGTCGCGGACGGCCATCAGTGCGACGGGGACTGCGGCGGCAGGGCGGCGATGATCGGGTGGTCTTTCGGGATCACGCCGACCTTGGCGGCGCCGCCCGGAGAGCCGACGTCGTCGAAGAACTCGACGTTCGCGGTGTAGTAGTCCTGCCATTCGGTCGGCAGATCGTCCTCGTAGTAGATCGCCTCGACGGGACATACCGGCTCACAGGCACCGCAGTCGACGCACTCGTCGGGGTGGATGTAGAGCGACCGTTCGCCTTCGTAGATGCAGTCGACGGGACACTCGTCGATGCAGGCACGGTCCTTCACATCCACGCACGGCAAGGCGATCACATACGTCACGCCTTCGAGTCTAGTTCCCGACCCCGACCCCGGTGCCCGGAACGGATGCCGACGAGGAGAGCGCACCGCCGCTCGATCCCTTCGCGGACGACATCACGGGCCACGCCACGACGAGTGCCGTCAGGATCGGGACGGCGATGGTCCAGACGATGCCCGTGGAGATGTCGGCGCCTTCCGGGGCGGGGACGACGACAGATCCTCCGGGGCCACGGCCGGAGAAGACGAGGGTGGCGACCATTGCCCCGATCCCCGTCGCGAGCGCAGCCCAGCGGTCGGCCGTGAGCAGCCGCACGGCGAGCAGTAAGGCACCCGTCCCGACGGTCGCGACCACGAGGCCCAGCGGCACCGGACCCCACATGGCCGCCTGCCCGATCGTGCCCGCGACGCCGTAGACGATCCCGATGACGACGGATACGACCCACGTCCCTACCCGCGCGATGCTCACTCCGCGAGTCTACGCGGGCTACGCTGGCCGGCATGGACACCAGCGAGCGTGCGCAGCAGCGGATCCGGGCGCTGACCTTCGCGTCGGTGTATCCGCTGTACGTGCAGAAGGTCGAGCGCAAGGGCCGGACGACAGCGGAGCTGGACGAGGTCATCCGCTGGTTGACCGGACTCGAGGATGCCGACCTCGCGCGACACCTGACGGAGGGCTCGACCTTCGTGGAGATCTTCGACGACGCGACGCTGAACCCGAACGCGCACCTCATCACAGGGGTCATCTGCGGCGTGCGTGTCGAGGACATCACGGACCCGTTCATGCAGAAGCTGCGCTACCTCGACAAGCTCGTCGACGAGCTGGCCCGCGGCAAAGCCCTGGAGAAGATCCTCCGTACCCCCGCGGCAGCCACCACGCCCGCCGAGCCGCTACGAAACGACCGAGCCGCTATGTTTCGCTCGGTCGGAACATAGCGGCTCGGTCGGAAGATAGCGGCTCGGGGAGGATGTCGGGCAGGAATGGTCAGCCCGCGGCATCCTGACGCTTGGCGCGCGACGCGGCGCGGCCGCGCTCGGTGGCATCGAGCACGACCTTGCGGATGCGCACCTTCTCGGGCGTGACCTCGACGCATTCGTCGTCGCGGGCGAACTCGAGCGACTCCTCCAGCGACAGCACGCGCGGCGGGGTCATCGACTCGAAGGTGTCGGAGGTCGACGAGCGCATGTTCGTCAGCTTCTTCTCCTTCGTGATGTTGACGTCCATGTCGTCGGCGCGCGAGTTCTCGCCGATGACCATGCCCTCATAGACCTCTTCGGTCGGCTGCACGAAGAAGCTCATCCGCTCCTGCAGCGCGATCATGGCGAACGGCGTGACGACACCGGAGCGGTCGGCGACGATCGAGCCGTTCTGTCGCGTCGTGATGGAACCTGCCCAGTCGTCGTAGCCGTGCGCGATGGCGTTGGCGATCCCCGTGCCGCGCGTGGTCGTGAGGAACTCGCTGCGGAAGCCGATGAGCCCCCGCGACGGGACGACGAACTCCATGCGCACCCAGCCGGTGCCGTGGTTGGTCATCGTGTCCATGCGGCCCTTGCGCGCCGCCATCAGCTGTGTGATCGCGCCGAGGTGCTCTTCGGGCGCGTCGATCGTGAGGTGCTCGAACGGCTCTTTGAGCTTGCCGTCCTCGCCCTTCTTCGTGACGACCTGGGGCTTTCCGACCGTGAGTTCGAAGCCCTCACGTCGCATGTTCTCGACGAGGATGGCGAGGGCGAGCTCGCCGCGGCCCTGCACCTCCCAAGCATCCGGCCGGCCGATGTCCACGACCTTGAGCGAGACGTTGCCGACGAGTTCGCGGTCGAGGCGATCCTTCACCATGCGGGCGGTGAGCTTGTGGCCCTTGACCTTGCCCATGAGGGGCGACGTGTTCGTGCCGATCGTCATCGAGATGGCGGGGTCATCGACGTGGATGGCGGGAAGCGGCCGCACGTCGTCGGGATCGGCGATCGTCTCGCCGATCGTGATGTCCTCGAAACCGGCGATCGCGACGATGTCGCCGGGACCGGCGGACTCGGCGGGATACCGCTCCAGGGCCCGGGTCTTCAGAAGCTCCGTGATGCGGGCGTTCGAGTGCGTACCGTCGTGGCGCACCCACGCCACGGTCTGCCCTTTCTTGAGGGTGCCGTTGAACACCCGCAGCAGGGCCAGGCGCCCCAGGAACGGCGACGAGTCGAGGTTCGTGACCCACGCCTGCAGGGGCGCCTCGTCGTCGTAGGACGGCGCGGGCACGTGCTCGAGGATGGCCTCGAACAGCGGTTCCAGGTCGTCGTTGTCGGGTAGCGTTCCGTTCTCGGGCCGGGTGCGGGATGCCGCGCCGGCGCGACCAGACGCATAGACGACCGGAACGTCGAGCAGAGCGTCGACGTCGAGGTCGGGCACGTCGTCGATGAGGTCGGATGCCAGCCCCAGCAGCAGGTCGTGAGCCTCACCCTCGACCTCGGCGATGCGTGCATCGGGCCGGTCGGTCTTGTTGACGAGGAGGATGACGGGCAGCTTCGCCTCGAGCGCCTTGCGCAGCACGAAGCGGGTCTGCGGCAGCGGACCCTCGGACGCGTCGACAAGCAGCACGACGCCGTCGACCATCGACAGGCCGCGCTCGACCTCGCCGCCGAAGTCCGCGTGACCGGGCGTGTCGATGACGTTGATCGTCACGGGGGTGTCGGTGTGGATGCCGTTGTAGGTGATCGCCGTGTTCTTGGCGAGGATCGTGATGCCCTTCTCTCGCTCCAGGTCGTTCGAGTCCATCGCGCGCTCTTCGACGTGCGCGTGCTCGCCGAACGAGCCGGTCTGGCGGAGCATCGCGTCCACGAGCGTCGTCTTGCCGTGGTCGACGTGCGCCACGATTGCGACGTTACGGAGGTCCGGACGGAGGGCGTGCGCCATGAAGGGGTCCTTCAGAAGGGTGGGAGGGTTTCCGCGACATGCGGATGGAACAGTCTATCGCGCATCCTTGCCGCAGCGACCAGCACGGGCGCTCGCACAACGAAATGGATACATCCGGCGCATCTGCTCGGAGGAGAGAAGTCCTGCGAGGTATTGTGCATAAGTTCTTTCTCAAGACTTCAGAACCTCACGACAAGGCAAGGACGGTGGGGATCATTCCGCGCAGAACTGGAATCCGCTCGTGTTGAGGTATCTCCTGCGGCGGACGCTGGGGTGGCTCGTGATGATCCTGCTCGCCACGAACCTGACGTATTTCCTCGCCGTGATCTTTCTGAATCCGCGGTCGAACTACACCGGTCGCAATCCCCCGGTCGCGGAGGCCGTCGCCGACACGGCTCTGTCGCAGTACAACCTCAACGACAAGACGCCCGTCCTGGAGCGCTGGTGGACCTGGATCACCGGTGTCTTGCTGCGGTGGGACTGGGGCCGCAGTCCCGTCGGTGAGAGTGTCAACGAACAGGTGTCGTTCCGCATCTGGAACTCGGCCGAGCTCCTGCTCGGCGCCACGATCATCATGACGATCATCGGCATCGGGCTCGCGGTATGGACGGCCTCGCGTCAATACAGCGCCGCCGATCGCGGTGTGCAGTTCGTCTCCACCATTTCGATGAACCTCCCGATCGTGGTCGCAGGCCTCGGCATCGTGCTGCTGGCGATCTGGTTCAACCAGGTGGTCGGCACCCGAGTGTTCTACGTGACCGGCTCGCGCAGTGACGGAGTCGAGGGATTCTGGCCCACGATCGTCGACGTCTTCCAGCACCTCACCCTGCCCACGATCGTCCTCGTCGTCACCGGGTACGCCGGCACGTATTTCATGCAGCGCTCTCTGCTGCTGGACAACATCAACGCCGACTACGTGCGTACCGCCAGAGCGAAAGGACTCACCCGCCAGCAGGCCGTCCGCAAGCACGCGTTGCGGACTTCGCTCATCCCGGTGGTCACCTCCGTCGCGTTCTCCATCCCCGCCATGTTCACGGGCGCGGTGCTGACGGAGACGGTGTTCCAATGGGAGGGAATGGGCCGGTATTTCGTGACGACGATCGCCAAGAACGATGTGCACGGCGTCGTGGCCATCGCCGCATTCGGCGCCCTCATGACCGCGGTCGGTGCCATCCTGGCGGACGTCTTCGTCGTGATCATCGATCCGAGAGTGAGGGTGAGCTGATGAGCATCCCCGAACGTGAAGTCGAGCTGGACGTCGACCTCAACCCGGATATCCACTCCGGGGCGGGGATCGGCGAGCTGGGCGCGTCAGCGGTCGACGAGGCCCTCGTGGAGTTGGCGCCGACGGCTGTCGGCACTCCGAAGGCGCGCGGCACCTGGCAGCTGTACCTCCGCCGGTTCCGCCGCAATCGCACCGCCATGGCGGGACTGGTCATCTTCGCCCTGCTCGCGCTGTTCGCCACCTTCGGCGAGCTGATCGCGCCCTACGACTACCTCAACACCGACTTCATGAGTTTGACCGCCCCCCCCCGGTACGAATAATCACTGGTGGGGAACCAATAACGCCGGGAACGACTTGTTCGCGCAGACCGCGCACGGTCTGCGCCAGTCGATCCTCATCGCGCTCATCGTCTCGATCGGCTCGACCGTGCTCGCCGCCGTGATCGGGGCGTGCGCCGCGTACTTCCGGGGACGCACCGAGCAGATCATCCTGGCGATCATCCACTTCCTCATGATCATGCCGACGTTCCTCGTGCTGTCGCTGATCTCCAACAAAGCCGGCGGCGACTGGCTCGTCATCGCGCTCGTGATGACCGCGATCAGTTGGTTCCTGGGAGCGCGGACGGTCTGGGCGATCGCTCTCTCGGTGAGGGAGCAGGAGTACGTCGCCGCGGCACGCTACATGGGCGTTCCGGGCTTCCGCATCGTGCTGCGCCACATCATCCCGAACATCGGATCACTGCTGGTGATCTCGTTCACGCTCGGTCTGGTGGGAGCCGTCATGGCGGAGACAGGCCTGTCGTTCATCGGCTTCGGGGTGAAGACGCCCGACGTCTCGCTGGGTTCGCTGATCGGGTCGGGTTCGAACACCGTCACGAGCGCGCCCTGGCTGTTCTACTATCCCGCCGGCGTGCTCACACTGCTGACCGTCTCGATGGCGTTCGTCGCCGATGGCCTCCGCGACGCGCTCGACCCGACCTCGAACTCCGGAGGCACCGCGTGAGCGCCCCGCTCCTTTCCGTCCGCGACCTCGCCGTGAGTTTCCCGTCGGAGGCAGGGGTCGTCGATGCGGTACGAGGCGTATCGTTCGACCTCCACCCCGGAAAGACCCTCGCGATCGTCGGCGAGTCCGGATCCGGCAAGTCCGTGACGTCGCTGGCCATCATGGGACTGCATCCGAAGTCTGCGCGCATCACGGGATCGATCCAGTACGAGGGCCGCGAGTTGCTCGGACTGAGTGACATGCAGATGTCACGCATCCGTGGCAAGGATCTGTCGATGATCTTCCAGGACCCGTTGTCGTCGCTGACCCCGGTCTACACGATCGGAGACCAGATCATCGAAGCGCTGCAAGCGCACGACAGCAGCCTCTCGACGCGGGCCGCAACGGCGCGGGCGACCGAGTTGCTGGGCATCGTCGGCATCCCCCGTCCACAGGAGCGGCTGCGGTCGTTCCCGCACGAGTTCTCCGGTGGGATGCGCCAGCGCGTCGTGATTGCGATAGCAATGGCGAACAATCCGCGCGTCATCATCGCCGACGAGCCTACGACGGCTCTCGACGTCACGATCCAAGCGCAGATCCTCGACGTCCTCGACCGCGCGCAGGACGAGACCGGCGCCGCCGTGCTGCTGATCACGCACGACATGGGAGTCGTCGCCCACAGCGCCGACGACGTGCTCGTCATGTACGCCGGAAAGCCGGTCGAGACCGGCGCGGTCGACGAGGTCTTCGAGAACACGCGGATGCCCTACTCGATCGGACTCCTTGCCGCGATCCCCCGTGTCGATGAGCGCGCCGATGTCCCTCTCACACCGATCCCCGGCCACCCGCCGATCCTCATCGCCCTGCCCGACGCCTGCCCCTTCGCGCCGCGGTGCCCGATCGCCGTTCCCGAGTGCCTCGAAGGCGAGCCTCCCCTGCGCTCCGTCGACGGAAGCGCCGATCATCGGGCGGCCTGCATCCGACTGGACCGCACGGCCGAAGGTGACGTGTACCCGGTGCCGGAGATAACGACATCGCCCATCGATGCGGTGCCGCGCGATGAGCGCGAGGTGGTCCTGAACGTCACCAATCTGGGCCGCGAGTTCCCCCTGACGCGGGGCGCGCTGTTCAAGCGGCGCATCGGAACCGTGCGTGCCGTCGACGGGGTGAGCTTCGACATCCGCGAGGGCGAGACGCTGGCGATCGTCGGCGAATCCGGTTCCGGCAAGTCGACGACGCTGCTCGAGATCATGGACATGAAGCCCCAGAGCGGGACGGTCGAACTCGCGGGCGTCGACGTGGCAACGGTCAGGACCGGCCGAGCCGAACGTGCCCTCCGCCGCAATGTCCAGATCGTCTTCCAGGACCCGATGGGTGCGCTCGACCCGCGGATGACGGTCGGCGACATCCTTGCAGAGCCGCTGCGCACGATGGGCTACGACGGCGACGTGCGCGCCAGGGTCAGCGAACTCATGGATCTCGTCGGCCTCAATCAGGCGCACGTGGAGAGGTTCGCCTCGGCGTTCTCGGGCGGGCAGCGACAGCGCATCGGCATCGCGCGGGCTCTCGCGACGAACCCGCGCCTGGTCGTTCTTGATGAGCCGGTCTCGGCGCTGGATGTGTCCATCCAGGCTGGCGTGATCAACCTTCTCGAAGAACTGAAGGCGCGGTTGCGCCTGTCCTACCTCTTCGTCGCCCACGATCTGTCCGTCGTCCGCCATATCGCCGACCGGGTGGGAGTCATGTATCTCGGCAGGTTCGTCGAGTTCGGCGACAGTGACCGCATCTTCGAGAATCCCCGTCACCCGTATACGAAGGCCCTCCTGTCAGCCATCCCGGTGCCGGACCCGAAAGTCGAGCGCACGCGCGATCGCATTGTGCTCACCGGCGATCTGCCGAGCCCCGCGGCACGTCCCGAAGGGTGCCCGTTCGTGACGCGGTGCCCCCTGTACCAGTCTTTGACGAGCGAAGCGGACCGGAAGCGGTGCGAAACCGTGCCTCCCGTCCTGCTCCTGCGTGGACCCGACCACGCGGACGCTTGTCATTTCAGCTCCGCTACGGAGAACCGGGAGGTTGCGTAGCCCGATCCGCCGCACGGAGAGCGGGAAACAGCCCGCGACAATCACACAATCCCGGCCGCGACCCGCGGCCAAGGAGGTACAACACCATGTCCATAGCAACCAAGCGGCTCACCGCCGTCGCGGCTGCGGTCGTGGCCGGCGCCCTGCTGCTCTCCGGATGCAGCACGGGAGGATCGTCCGGCCCCACCGACGGCGCGACGAGCGGCGGCGAGACCAAGCAGGCCGACTACAACCCGCAGCCCCGCGAGAACCTCAAGGAGGGCGGCACCCTCACGACGGCGCTCCCGGAGATCTCGGCCCAGTTCAACACCTTCCACGCGGACGGCACACTGTACTCGTTGAACGTGTGGCGCTGGTACAACCCGATTCTCGCGCTGTTCGACGCCGACGGCACGTACCACCCGAACCCCGACTACCTCACGGATGTGACGAAGGAAGAGGTCGACGGGAAGACGGTCGTCACCTACACGATCAACCCGGAGGCGCAGTACAACGACGGCACTCCGATCGACTGGACGAGCTTCGAGAATACCTGGAAGGCGAGCAACGGCGAGGACGAGGACTACGCGCCGTCGTCGACCGACGGGTACGTGCAGATCGAATCCGTCGAGCAGGGTGTCGACGACCGCCAAGCGGTCGTGACCTTCAAGGGGACGTACGCCTGGGTGGACGGCCTGTTCAACCAGCTCCTCAACCCCGAGGTCTCCGATGCCGACACGTTCAACACAGCGTATGTCGAAGACCCGCACCCGGAGTGGGGGGCGGGACCGTACACGGTCGACACGTACGACAAGAACAACGGCACGATCTCGTTCAAGCGCAACGACAAGTGGTGGGGCGACAAGGGTCTCCTCGACACGCGCACCTTCAAGGCGCTCGAATCCAGCGCCTCGATCAACGCCTTCAAGAACGGTGAGATCGACGCTACGAGCGCGGGCACCCAGGACCGGCTCGCCCAGGTCAAGGACATGGAGGGAATCTCCATCCTGCGCGGTGGAACCCCGTCCAACACGCTCATGATGCTGAACTCCGCCGACGCCGTGCTCGGAGACCTCGAGACGCGTACCGCGATCATGCAGGGCATCGACCGCGAGGTGCTCGCCAAGATCGAGTTCCAGGGCCTGGACTACACGGAGGACCCGCCAGGGTCCTTCGCGCTGTTCGGGTTCCAGCCCGGCTACAACGACAACTTCACGGAAGCCGGTCTGGGTTACGACAAGGACACCGCGGCGGCGACTCTCGACGAGGCGGGCTGGACGGTCGGCTCTGACGGCATCCGCGAGAAGGACGGCCAGAAGCTCTCGTTCCAGTTCACCACGCTGGGCGACGACCCCACGTCGGCAGCCGAGGCAAAGGCCATCAACTCGATGCTGAAGGAGATCGGCGTCGACGCGGCGATCACCAACCGACCCTCGAGCGAGTTCTCGGACGTGTACACGAATCGTGAGTTCGGCATGTTCCTCATGGGCTTCAGCTCGTCCGACCCGTTCGGCTTCGCCTACTTCTGCCAGGTGTACTGCGCCGACAGCGGGCTGAACCTGTCCGGCACCGGCACCGAGGAGCTCGACGCGAAGATCGCCGACCTCGCCGCGATCGGCGACCCGGACGAGCAGATCGCCCAGGGCAACGAACTGGAGGCGGAGATCTTCGCCGAGACCGCCGGCATCATGCCCCTGTTCAACGGTCCGACGATCGTCGCCGTGAAGGAGGGTCTCGCCAACTACGGTGCGGGATTGTTCTTCGTCGGCCAGCCGCAGAACATCGGCTGGGAGAAGTAACCGCCTGATACAACGAGTGGGGCCGGGAGCGATGCTCCCGGCCCCGATCTCGTCGCGGTCGTAGATGAATGAGCGCCCACCGGGCTCACGCGTAGGCAACGATCAGAGCCACGACGGCCGCCGCCGCGAACGCGACGAAAGTCCAGACGAGCGCGCGGTCCCAGCTGTGTTCCACCGGCCCGTCAGCGGTCGGTCGCATCGCCGAGGCGGTCCATCGCTGGCGGATGCCGGTGACCTCCGTCTCGGCAGCCAGTGCACGCTGCTGACCCATCCGCGTGACCTGCACGCCCGGTCGCGCAAGTGCGGGGCCGCCGACGCAGCGCACGATGATTCCGGAGTCCAGCAGGAAGCAGATCTGCATCCGCATTTCGACGTCGATGATCCGTCGCCACGGCAATCGGTGCCGTCGCAGGAGATTCTGCACGGTGACCCCGTCATCGTCGACAGCGACGACCGAGGACGCGGCTGCCACCCATACGGCCCACGTCACCAGCAGCAGCCACGGCACCCAGAGCAACGCCTGCACCCAGCCCGCTCGCGCGATGGCGTCGACGACCAGGAACACCGCGATCGCGGCACAGACCACCGAGGCGACAACCCCGCCGGTGGATCGGATGACCCAGCTGTTCGGTGCCGCCGCACCAGCCTCTTCGCGCCTCGGCATCCGCCCGATCACCCTGCTCCCCTTGCGTCCTCATGTCGCTCCCGAATCCCGGGTACACCACCGAAAGTTCCTGCAAGAGTACGTGCGAGTTTCTGCTGTGTAACAGTTCACGCGTCAGTTGGAAACTCATGGGGGCGAAGAGTTAGCGTGAATCCGGCAATCACACATCGAAACATCGAAAGCACAGGATGGGCCTCACTATCTCCGAGCGGGTCTCCGCAACCGCTGTCGTGAAGGCCGCACCCATCAATCGATCCCCCGGACGCCTCGCCTGGGGACGTTTTCTCGCCGACAAGAAGACGGTCACCGCCGCAGTCGTCGTGCTCGTCTACCTGATTCTGGCCATCGTCGCGCCGTTCCTCGTCGCCCTCGGCGTGCTCGATCCGTACTCGAACAATCAGGACCTCATCGCTCCCGACAGCCTGCCGCTCGGCGACTGGGGCGGCGTCAGCTGGGAGCACCCCTTCGGAGTCGAACCCGGGCTCGGCCGCGACACCCTCAGCCGCATCTGGTACGGACTGACGTTCTCGCTCGCGATGGCGCTGCTCGGATCGCTGATCGCGATCGTGCTGGGCGTCGTGCTCGGCATCATCGCCGGCCTCACCGGCGGCTGGGTCGACGCCCTCATCGGACGCCTCATCGACCTCACGATGTCGTTCCCGCAGACACTCATGCTGCTGGCGCTGTCCAGCACGATCATCGGCATCCTGACCGGCACGTTGCGCGTGCCCGAGGGCGATATCGCCCGCGCCACCTACGTCGTGCTCGTGCTCGGCGTCTTCGGCTGGGTCGGCGTTGCGCGCGTCATCCGCGGACAGGTGCTCAGCATCCGCGAACGAGAGTTCATCGACGCATCCAAGCTGCTCGGCGCGAGCCCCGCGCGACGTTGGTTCCGCGAGGTCCTGCCCATCCTGTGGGCGCCGATCCTCGTGCAATCGACTCTCATGCTGCCGGCCTACATCTCGACGGAGGCGGCGCTGGCCTACCTCAACGTCTCCGTGCAGCAGCCGACACCGACGCTCGGAAACGTGCTGCAGGATGCCGTCCGCTACCCCGTCGCCGACTTCGTCTACTTCATCATCCCCGTGCTCGTCCTCGTGATCCTCGTCGTCGCCTTCAACCTCCTCGGCGACGGACTGCGAGATGCGCTCGACCCGAAGGGCAACCGCTAACCCCACGCCCCGGACTTCCGGAGACCCCCTCCGAAAGAGCGGCGCTCGGCAAGGAGCGCCACCCCATCTCACACCAAGGAGAACCCCCTCACATGAACAAGCGACCGATCACCCGCCTGGGTGCGCTCGCAGTCGTCGGCGCGCTCGTCACCGCGCTCGTCGGCTGCAGCGGTCCGGGCGACGACGCCGGCGAGAGCAGCGGCGAAGGCAACAGCGGCGGCACGATCACCTACCTGGGCGTCGCCGGACAGTGGGAGGGCACCGACCCGGCCACGATCTACTACGGCAACGAACTGGCGTCGCTGCGCCGCCTGGTCTACCGCGGTCTGACCGCGCTGCCGATCAGCGACGACCCCAACGCCGCGCCTGTGGGCGACCTCGCCACCGACACCGGCACGACCGAAGACGGCGGCCTGACCTGGACGTTCACCATCAAGGACGGCGTCACGTGGCAGGACGGCAGCCCGATCACCGGTGAGGACTTCGTGTACGGCCTGTCGCGCTCGTTCGACGAGAATCTCGTCAACGGCACGGGCGTCGGCGTGACCTACCTGTCGACCTACGTTCCTTCGGTCGTCGAAGCGGGCTACAGCGGCCCGTTCACCTCGACCCCCGAGGCGCAGGCCGTTTTCGACGAGCACTTCTTCGCCGACGGTCAGACCGTGACGTACAAGTTCGACACCCCGTGGGGCGACTTCCCGGCATCCGCCGCGTCGTTGTTCGTCACCGACCCCTACCAGGAGTCGTTCGACGACGGATCCACGCTCTGGAAGATCAACTCGAACGGCCCGTACATCCTCGACGGCGGCGAGTTCGACGGCGCGACAGGCGGCACCTTCGTCCGCAACGACGAGTACGACCCCTCGACCGACTCGACCGACCTGCGCGAGGCGCTGCCGGACGAGTTCAACTTCGAGTTCGTCTCCGACAGCGACGTGCTGTTCCAGCGACTGGTGACCGACTCGGACGAGGACCAGGCGGCGTTCACCGACGCCAACATCCCGGCCACGTTCTACTCGCAGATCACCGACGACATGACCGACCGCACGATGAAGAGCACGTCGCCCTACACGCGCTTCCTGTTCATCAACTCGCTGACCGTCACCGACCCCGACGTGCGCCGCGCGCTCGCTCTGTCCCTCGACAAGAACGGCGTCATCCAGGCGTACGGCGGCGACAACTGGGGTGAGCCCTCCACGTCGATCGTCTCCAAGGCCGTCTCCGGCTTCGAGGAGAACCCGGCGTTCGTGGACGACAACCCCGACGGCGACCCCGAGGCCGCCAAGGCGCTGCTGAACGGTGCGACGCCGGAGATCACGATCGCGTACGCCGTGAGCCCGACCAACGAGAAGATCATCCCGGTCGTCCAGCAGAGCTTCGAAGCAGCCGGATTCGTCGTGTCGACCAACCCGATCGCCGCGGACGCGGTTCCTGGTTATTACGGTCAGATGGCCGCTCGCGACAAGAACGGCAACAAGGTCGACGTGTTCCTCGGCGGCTGGGCGGCCGACTGGCCGTCGATGTCCACCGTCGTCGTGCCGATCCTCCGTTCGAACCCCGAGGACGCCGAAACCGGCGTCGGCTTCAACTACGGGTTCTACAGCAACCCGGAGGTCGACGGTCTGATCGACCAGGCGCTCAGCGAGACTGACCTGACGGAGCAGGCATCGCTGTTCTCGCAGGCCGACGCCATCGCCGGCGCGGACGGGGCCTACATCCCGGTTGCGCAGCAGAAGAACTACTTCCTGTTCGGTTCGAAGATCGGTGGCTTCCTCCCGGATGTCGCGTCGAGCTTCTACCCGGACTTCGGCTCGCTCTACGTGGCCGAGTAAGCAAGTAGTCCGTTCCACCCTCTGTCGGGTGGGCGTCGAAAGG
>NZ_JBASZT010000260.1:0-2831 GCF_049661145.1 Microbacterium sp. | reverse complement strand
GAGGCGGGAGACGCGCCGGCCGTGTCGCCGTGGGAGTCCCGGACTACGCTGGACGAGTGAGTACGCAGAGGGTTTTCGTGGCACGCCTGGTGGGCTGCACCGTTTTCGACCCCGCGGGCGACCGGCTCGGCAAGGTCCGGGACGTCGTCGTCATCTACCGAAAAGACGATCCGCCGCGCGTCGTGGGCCTCGTCGTCGAGATCCCCGGCCGCCGCCACGTGTTCCTGTCGATCGGCCGCGTCACCTCCATCCAGGCCGGGCAGGTCATCACGACCGGCCTCATGAACGTCCGCCGCTTCCAGCAGCGCGGCGGCGAGGTCCGCGTCATGACCGAACTCCTCGGTCGTAAGGTGTACTTCACCGATGGTTCGGGCCACGCCGTCATCGAGGATGCCGCGATCGAGCGCGATCGCCTCGGAGAGTGGGACATCGGGCAGCTGTTCCTGCGCAAGCCCAAGACGAGCGCCTCTCCGTTCGCGAAGGGTCCCACGACGTTCGCGAACTGGTCCGACGTGCGTGAGAACCTCTCCTCGGGAGAGGCGCAGTCGGCCGAGCAGCTCGTCGCGACCTACTCGGAGCTCAAGCCCGCCGACCTCGCCAACACACTGCTCGACCTGCCGGAGGAGCGCCTCCTCGAGGTCGCCGAAGAGTTGAGCGACGATCGCCTCGCGGACGCGCTCGAGGAGATGCCCGAAGAGGACCAGGTGCACATTCTCGAGGCGCTCGGCGATGAGCGCGCCGCCGACATCCTCGACCAGATGGAACCCGACGACGCCGCCGACGTGCTCGCCCAGCTGCCGGAGGATCAGCGCGAAGAACTGCTCGAGCTCATGGAGCCCGAAGAGGCCGAGGACGTGCGCGCCCTGCTGAAATACGGGCCCGACACCGCCGGCGGCCTCATGACGAGTGAGCCGATCGTGCTGTCCGCGGACGCGACGGTCGCCGAAGCGCTCGCCCTCATCCGCCGCCACGAATTGCACCCGGCGTTGGCGGCCGCCGTCTTCGTCACCCTGCCGCCGTACGAGACCCCCACGGGGCGGCTGCTCGGCACGGTGCACTTTCAGCGGATGCTCCGCTACCCGCCGCACGAGCGCCTCGGCGCGATCATCGACGACACGGTCGATCCGGTGCAGGCCACGGCGTCGGCGGCCGAGGTCGCGCGGCTGCTGGCCAGCTACAACCTCGTCTCGGTCCCGGTGGTCGACCAGGCGCATCGGCTCGTCGGCGCCGTCAGCATCGACGACGTGCTGGACTACCTGCTGCCCGAGGACTGGCGTTCGCATGACGGTGATGCGGATGCCGCGGCATCCGTAGGTGCGGCGGTCCTGCGGACGGGGGTGCGACGGTGATGGCGCGCGCCTCGCGGAAGGTCGCCCTCGATGCCCCTCGCGGGCGGACCGGGGTGCTTTCGCGCACCCCGCAGCCCTCGCGCGACCGATTCGGTCGCTTCACGGAGTGGATCGCGCGCGCCATGGGCACGCCCACCTTCCTGCTGATGCTCACGCTGTTCTGCGCTGTCTGGATGACCTACACGATCATCGCCGAGGCGCACGACTGGTGGCGGTTCGACTCCGCGCAGCTGGGGTTCACCGCGCTGACCCTCATCCTCTCGCTGCAGGCGTCGTATGCCGCTCCGCTCATCCTGCTCGCGCAGAACCGGCAGGACGACCGCGACCGCGTGCAGATCGAGCAGGACCGCCAGCGCGCCGAGCGCAACCTCGCCGACACCGAGTACCTCGCCCGCGAGGTGGTGGCGCTGCGCATGGCGCTCACCGACGTGTCGGGGCAGGTCGTGACGCGCGAAGTGCTGCGGCAGGAGCTGAGGGCGCTGCTGGAGCAACTCGACGAGGATCACGCCGCCCGCGGGCCGGACACCGCCGCCCATCAGGAATGAGCGTCCCCGGCGGCGACCTCACCGACGCGGTGCGCTCAGCGGTCGGCGCCGTCGCCGACCCGGAGCTGCGCCGCCCGCTCGCCGAGCTCGACATGATCCGCGATGTCGATGTTCATGGCGGCGTGGCGTGTGTGCAGATCGCGCTGACGATCGTCGGGTGCCCCGCCGCCGACCGTATCTCCCGCGAGGTGCAGGATGCCGCGGCTTCCGTCCCCGGGATCGCCCGAGTCGAGCTGTCGGTGGGGGTCATGACAGCGTCCGAGCGGCAGGTGCTCACCGAACGGCTGCGCGGCGGGCGCCCCGCCCGCACGATGCCTTTCGGCCCCGACTCGCTGACGCGCGTGATCGCGGTCACGAGCGGCAAGGGGGGTGTCGGCAAGTCGACGCTCACCTCGAATCTTGCCGTGGCGCTCGCGGCGCGAGGCCTCGCGGTCGGCCTCATCGACGCCGACGTGCACGGCTTCTCGATCCCGGGCCTGTTGGGACTCGTGGGCGAGGACGGCCGTCCCCCTGCACCGACACGCCTCGACGATCTGATCCTGCCTCCGGTCGCCTATGACGTGAAGACGATCTCGATCGGCATGTTCCTCCCCCGCGATCAGCCGCCCTCGGCGGCCGTCGCCTGGCGTGGACCGATGCTGCACCGCACCGTGTCGCAGTTTCTCACGGACGTGTACTTCGGCGACCTCGACATCCTCCTCATCGACATGCCGCCGGGCACCGGCGACGTCGCGATCTCCGTCGGGCAGCTCCTCCCCCACGCCGACGTGATCGTCGTCACGACGCCGCAGACCGCGGCATCCGACGTTGCCGTACGCAGCGGCCTGGTCGCCGCGCAGACCGGCCAACGCGTGATCGGCGTCGTGGAGAACATGGCCGCGATGGCCCTGCCCGACGGCACGAGCCTCGACCTGTTCGGCACCGGCGGGGGCGCCGC